>DAZF01000065.1 GCA_002507205.1 Methanolobus sp. UBA32
TCAATTCTACCGTTCTTTTTATGACTGGAACTCTTGCATCTCGGACAATTCATATGCAAAAATAGGCATTTATAGCATAACTATATTTAGATAACAAAGCCATACTAGTTTATCTGTTGACGGCTAGCTGCTTTGTAGCATTCTGGAGAACCATTTACTAATTCAACTTCATATCTACGCCGATCCAATACTTCCAATAAACCCATTACATGTCCATCATTTACAATTATTTTGCCGTTTTCTTCCCTAATTTCGACACCTGTTTTCTTACAGAGGTCTGCTAAATAATCTTTATCTATATTTTCAGTTTTCTTTTGAGATCTAATGGATGCCAAATAACGTGCTGCACGAGTATGAGAAATAGCATACTGTCTTATGTCGTCAAAATCAAGGAATGGTACATCATTTTGAATATCTAATATATTCTTAGGTACTGCAGCAAGTATAGCATCCTGCAACTTACAAGTAAATTCAAAACCGCTGGGTCTTAATATGTAGATATTATTAGAATCTACAACAAAGTCAAAGTCATTGTCCAATTTAAATACATGTCCTGTAATAAGTTTTAATGAATTGGTTGTTAGACGAATCAGGCGTTTACTTAGTACTCCTTTAAATTGAGTTGCCCTTCTTATTGCTGTTAAGCGTCGACCACTACTATCCGTCATTTGAACAAAGTAACAGAAAATATTAGTTGGATTTGAAAATGAATTATTTCCCATAGGTAAGTTATTAGCCAAATGTAAATCACGCATTCTTTCCGATAAATCATCATCCAAAGGCAAATAAATATATTCACAACCTTCGTACTTTTCAGAAGGTTCATATTTCCGTGGTTCGCTACTCAAATTCTGCATTGAAGTCCACGTATCTACTGCCATTTCGCTTAACGCAGTTTGTATATTTGCGTCTACAGGTACAAGTGAAAAACTTTGTCCATCGGATTCATCCTTTCCTATGCCAAATTCTTTGACATTTATGTTGTCAAAATCAAAGTCCAATATCATTCATCCATCTCCAAAAAAACAGTGTCACTTAATCGATATACTACTAGCTGTTCTCCATTATTCACAGCAACTCTCGGCGTAATGAGTACGAACGTATTCTTGCCAGTAAGTGGATTTCCATCTAGAGAAGGGTACAAAGTAAATATGCGATAGCCTTTCAAAGAAAATAAAATATTCATGTAGTGAAGATTAAGGTGCCAGAAAATGAAAACAATAAATCCAATAGCAGTTAAAACCGACAAAAAATCTCTCCATGTCGAAAAGTCAGCAGAATAAAATGGTAATAACAGAGTGAAAAGATACACTAGCAAATGATCTCGATGATCCTCTGCTGTTCCAACAACGATTGTCCTTTTTTCATGTAACTTTCTTGCTGTCCGAATGCGCCACCACAAAAAAGCATTAGGTATAATCACCATAAATCCACAGAATGCAAGAAAATAAGAATCAGCAATTAGACTGTTTCCTTTAATGGCCCAAATGACAAAAAGAGGAGATATACTACTTAGAACCATGAACAAACGTGCCAATTTTAAACCTTCATCATGTTCATTTTTTGTCATTAATTAGACCCCATGATTAATTCGTAAGTCTCCAGAAATTAGTTCTGGAAGGAGCGTATCACGAAGTTCAACAAGTTTATAGTTGTTAATAAGGTTAGATTCCCATAGATTGAATAACGGTTCCACTTGTTTTGTGAATTTTTCCAGTATCGACAATGAAGGAATAACAATAGATGTATCTTCAACAGTTCTTTTGCTTATGTTTTGTTGTGCTGAACCACTGGCCTTATTCTCCAACTCAGAAATATTAGAGAGCATCATTAGGTAATTATAATAAACGTAATTTTTCTTGGGTATTAAAGCACAAACTGCTTGATTGGTCGTCAATGAAAAAGAATTAAATGAAACTTGACCAGCTGTTGCACCATACAAAGCTACAAGTGTAGACTTGGCAGGAATCCACTTTGCAGATGATTCATCCAATCCTTTTTCTGTGATGAAATTTTCTGTTCTCGTTACAATAGATTGCCGAACTTCCCCAGAAGTTAACCAAGGAACAGTACCCCCTTCCCAATATTGAGACTCACTTCTTTTTGGAGTTCCACCATTGGATATTTGAGAGCAACAATCTTTTATTGTCCCAATTCTCCACCCCTTCGGCACCTCCCCCAACTCCGTCTCCTCAAAACTATCCGGGAACAGGTCTGCAATCTCCTTCGGCAGCCCCGTGTCCAGACCCTCAGCCTTTGCACGCACCGGATCAAAGTCCACAAACCACGACTTGAAAATAGCCCGTGCCATGGCTTCCAGTGTTTCATTCATCCGGCGGTTGAGTTCTATTTTGTCGTCCAGCGTGCCGAGGATGTGGGCTATAACACCCTGCTCATATACACTTGCTGGTACACGAACCGGAATCATGTGAACATGGTTTCTATTCAACGTGGGAACTCCGCTACCCACATTAAAAGTTTTCAAATCCAATGATTTTAGTAGATAATAACAGAATCGTATATTGTTGCCTTTAAAGTCCTTGACCCAAAGAGTCGTATTCAGGGGCCAGAAGTCTGATTTTATAAACTGGCCACCGCCAAGACTTCCAGAGCGTCCTATTACTACCCCAGGACCACGAACCATAGCTTCTATGTGAGTACCGACTTGACCGGTTGATGCAATGACTGGAAAGGGACCAGAAGAGCGCTCTGTTCCCGGAAGATCGAACCCACGCTGAAGAGTCAATACTTCTCCAAGTGTGGTATCAGTAAATTCACTCATCCCTGCTCACCTCCTCCAACTCCCCCAGTTCCTTTTCCAGCTCCTCAATAGTAGGTAGGTTACCTTTCAAATCATCAGGCAGGGATTGAGCAAGTTTATACTCGGCTATGCCAAGCGGTTTGTGCATATCACGCAAGGAATATTCAACAATCACACGGTTCTTACTTTTACAAAGCAGGATACCGATAGTAGGATTATCCGCAGAGTGGCGTAGCAGGTCGTCCACAGCAGAGAGATAGAAATTGATCTTGCCGGCGTATTCCGGTTTGAACTCGGTCATCTTCAGTTCCACAACCACAAAGCAGCGCAGTTTCAGGTGGTAGAAGAGCAGGTCGAGGTAGAAATCATCTCCTGCTACTTCAAGGTGGTATTCGTTTCCCACAAAGGCGAAACCTACACCAAGTTCCAGCATGAAATCCTTGAGATGTTCCAGCAGTCCTTTCTGGAGGTCACGTTCCACAGCCTGGTCGTGCAGTGTGAGAAAATCAAAGTTATAGGGATCTTTAAGTATCTGTTGTGCCAGCTCGGACTGAGGTGCGGGCAGCGTATGTGTAAAATTGGATTGTGCAGCACCCTGCCTCTTGTGCAGGGAAGTCTCGATCTGAGCCACCATGACCGCACGGCTCCAGCCGTTCTCAATACAGGCACCGGCATACCATTCACGCAGAGCAGGGTCTTTTATTTTCGTAATAAGGGTCACATTATGTCCCCATGGTAATTGTCCAACAAGCTGTTGGACTATTGACACTTCAGGATAAGCATCAGCAAAAGCCCGCATATAGAACAGGTTCGCCCGGGAAAGACCTTTCATATCGGGAAACTCCTGTCTCAAATCATCAGCCAAGCGGTCGATTACCTTTGAACCCCAGCCTTCCCGGTCCTGACGTTCCAGAATTGTCCTGCCGATATGCCAGTACAGCTGGATAAGTTCACGGTTGACACTGAGTGCTGCATGTACACGAGCGGCTCGAATCCTGTTCTTCAGGTCGGCCAGCAGAACCTCATAACCCGCAGGTATCATATCAGCTACCATATCCCAGTCCCTTCAGGTTCTCACGAATAGCCTTTTCCAGCTTTGCACTCTCTTCAAACTGCAATTCGAGTTCCATCGTCAGCCTTTCCATCTTCTCTCCGAAAGGCTCACCATCCTCCTCCTGTGCAGCTGCACCGACATAACGACCCGGAGTAAGTACATGACCATGTTTACGAATCTCATCCAGTGTAACCGACTTGCAGAAGCCTGGCTCATCCTCATAACCATCTCCCTTTTTCCATGCATGGAAAGTATCAGCTATTCGAAGAATATCCTTTTCATGATCAAAATCACGCAGAACACGGTCTTTCATGTAACCAAGATCACGTGCATCAATGAACAGTACCTCTCCCTTACGTTCCCGGCTTCCATTATAAGCCTCCTTGTTGCGTGTCAGGAACCAGATACATGCAGGGATCTGGGTGTTAGTGAAAAGCTGTCCCGGCAGTGCCACCATGCACTCCACCAGGTCCTTCTCTATGAGCTCTTTGCGGATCTCACCTTCATTATTGGTATTGGAACTCATGGAACCATTAGCTAGAAGCAATGCCATGCTGCCATTTGGTGCAAGGTGATAGATCATATGTTGCATCCATGCAAAATTAGCATTATTGGCCGGCGGAATTCCATATTTCCAGCGCGGATCCTCCTTAAGTTGCTCACCGCCCCATTCCTTCATATTAAAAGGCGGATTTGTCATGATGTAATTTGCACGCAGATCCGGATGCTGGTCACGTGAGAAAGTATCTGCGGGCTCCTTTCCAAAATCAAAATCCATCCCCCTGATGACCATATTCATGCAGGCAAGTCTCCATGTTGTAGGATTTGACTCCTGTCCGTATATCGATAATTGCCCGATACGTCCGCCGTGCTCTTCCACAAAACGTTCCGACTGGACAAAGAAACCACCAGAGCCACATGCTGGGTCGTAAACTCTGCCCTGAAATGGTTCAAGCATCTCAACAATAAGGGTGACTATGGATTTGGGTGTGTAATACTGTCCACCCTTCTTGCCTTCTGCACTGGCAAATTCCCCAAGGAAATACTCGTAAACGTGTCCAAGGATGTCCTTAGCTTTCAGATTCTCATGGGTAAAAGGTATAGTAGCAATAAGATCGATCAATTCTCCAAGTTTTGCGGAATCAATCTGAAGGCGTGCATAGTCCTTAGTCAGCACACCTTTAAGCTTGGGATTATCCTTCTCGATTGCCTCCATTGCATCATCAAGAAGTCGGCCCACACTTACCATCTTATAAGTGTCAATCTTTCCGTTTTTGACAGTAATCTCTGTACCGGAAGGAAGCTTGGCACAGCTTTGCAATGTATCCCAGCGGGCAAGAGCCGGAACCCAGAAAACATTCTTCTCAGTATAATAATCACGGATCTCCAGTTCTTCAGCTTCTAATTCCTCATCTCCACCTAAATAATATTCATGTTCGGGATCTTTGAATTGTTCCAGAAGCTCTTTTCGTCGCTCCTCGAATGCATCAGAAACATATTTAATAAAAACAAGGCCGAGGACTACATGCTTATAAACGGCAGCGTCCAGGTTGGAACGTAATTTGTCTGCGGATGTCCAGAGTTTGTTATCAAGATCTTTGAGGAAATTTTCGTTTTCATCCATGGTTTGAATCCTTGTTCATATTGACATTAAAAATTAATTATCTTTGCATATATCACTTTCTAATTGTAACTCCGTATTCTAGTTTTAATTTCAAGTTTAATGATTGTAAACTGAATTTGCAACTTTTAGAAAATGGCAATTTGGAATCTGTAAAGTCCCCCTATATCGAAACAAAGATATAAATTATGCAGAATTTGGCTCAGTAGAATACCTGTTAAAATCAGCATCAATAAGCTAAAATAAACTCAATCTCTTTGTTAATATATCGATCTCTTCACTTTTCATCGGGAAAAAGCCTAATGCTGTAATTGTCCCAGGCTCCACTTCTGTCCTTCCAGCATCTCGTATAAGTTCACAGATATATCCTTCATCAATGGCTTTGTCTCTGAAGTTCAACAATTTGGTTCGATTCTTGATCTTCAGAACAACTTTCTTTTGTTGTTTTCCATCATCGAACCATTCTTTTATATCATCAATACGATCCAGATTTTTGAGAATTGGAGTTATAGATGCATGGGCAACTTGAACTCCAAGTTTCCCTGGAGAAATCTCGACATCTTCAGGTATTACTATTACTTGTTTGTACTCCCACATGTTTTTCACATTTTATTAATACGCTCACAATTATTTACAAATTCTGCTTAGTAAGACAAATTGGTATACCAGTAAGATATTGTTTTTATTGTTTTGGAATATGTGACATGTAGGAAATATTTACCAAACTTTTTTGAAGCAACGTTTTAGGTTTCTTATTAATTTATCAAATCATTGACTGCTATTTCTCCAATTGCCTTCAAAAAAGAAAAAGGATAGTGATTTTTATCAATCACCTCCTGTCTATAAAATTCGCCCAATCAATTGATAATTATTCTTCCTCCTTTTTACCCCCATTTTCCTCATCCTGCACTTCAGTTTCCTCCATAATTTTGCTCATAAGGTCACGTATAGAAGGATCGCTCATAAACGCATTCATCAGCTTACTCTGTGTGTCATTAGACTTAGTGAGCTCTTCATTTACCTCTTCTAACTCTGCAACACGCCCCTTGTATTGGTATGCTAGTGAACGGTTTGCATCATTTTTGTCACTGAGTTCCTTGTTCTCTTTCTTTAAAGCCTTGAATTCAGGAGAAGTTGAAGCGTCTGCTCTCTCATCAATGAGTAAAGCAAGGTAGTTCTCCATATAGACCTTCTTCAAGAATTCAGGATCATACTTGATATAAGCCTGTTTCACTTCACCTAATGTATGCCCTATCATGTGTTCAATAACATCCCCATCAACTCCAGCATTTCTCAGTGTTGTGCTGAAGTATTTCCTCATGTTGTGACTACGCATCAATCTAAATGTACCTGGTCGCCTTGTATCCTCAACCTTGTTTGAGATATCTTTATACAAACCAATGATCAAGCCCGATGTCAGCGCACGATTAAACTCTTCCTTGCTACGTAGGTATCTTCCGTATTTTTTCTCCAAGATGAACAATGGACTATCTGGAGTCACCTTTAGTGCCTCATGCAACATTTCTTCATCTGAAGTATCTTTGAACATTTGTTCTCTTTTCATAAGGTAAGTATTCACAGCTCGTGATGCCTCTGGAGATAAGAAAGTAGTGAAATCGATCTGTGTCTTCTGTCTCCTCAATGAGAGTGTTGTAATCTCTGTCACAGGGTCATATCCATCTCTAAAATCCTGGACAGTAAGGTTACATATGTCTGATGCAGCGAGACCCGATGCAATTCCTACCAAAATGATAGCTTTGTTTCTTATCGATGCTATTTTAATAGCCTTCAAGATTAGTTCACGATTGGGCAACTTCTGATTTTCTTTTTTTGGTCTTGCATGTACTTCCACACTGCGTAAAGATGCTGGAACAGGTAAATAGTACGCCGAAAAGAATGACCGTATCTTATTGACATAGCATCTTATACTGGTTGATGCATAGGGAGTATTCATAATAGTTGTCAATCCATCTAGATGTTCCCTGAAGCTTTCAATCATCTTGAAATGTGTCATCATATGTGGCCTTACTCCATCATCATACTCATGCTGTGCAATATGCAGAAGCTTTGATGGAGACAAACTTGTAAACTCTGTGAACAATACAAATGCAGAAATATAACCTTCCAATGTTCTTTGTGCTTTCAATCCCCTCATGCGGAATAGTTCCTGAAGGAC
>DAZF01000064.1 GCA_002507205.1 Methanolobus sp. UBA32
GTGGACTTACTGACAGTGGTCAGAAGAATGAAGCAAGAAGCCACCCTATTCATAGGGTGGTAGTTCACCTCATATCAGTCCGAGCAGTTGTGACAGTTTCAACAGTATATTTGCTACGGTGAACGTAACATTGTTCACAAAACCTACAGGTTCGATTTTTATCTCATCATTATCTTTTGCATCAAGGAATGTTGTTAATGGGTCTTCAGAATTAAGTATACTTTGAACTGTGTCTTCGCTTGTACCTATAATTATGGTTTCGCCTATCTCGGTATTTCCGTCAATTTCTTCAAAAACGGTCACATATGCATCTTCAGTGACTGCTTTTATGTAGATCTCTTCGCCATCATTTGCCATTATGACAAGTTTGATGACTTCATCGCCCAGAAGGCTTTTAAGAAAAGAAGGTAAATTCTCTGCATTCTCATTGTATTCATTTACCTTAATGTCAAGGTCGCTGACAATGTCTGCACTTGCAACAGGTATAAGCGCAGTAAGAATTAACATTAGCATGATAACTTGTTTTTTCATTCACATCCATCCGCAGGTTTGTAATCTAAGTTTAAATAATAGTTATTTGTAGTTTAATATATTAATAAATGACCCGCCACATCTTCTGCAGGAAAACAATTTGAATGACAAATACATAAGTGTGACTTCATAAAGGGCTGTTCTGAATGGGTGAAATAGTAGTTAGCGATTCCATGAGGGATTATTTTGAGGAGCTTGAATCAAAGCTTCATAATGAGATCGATATTGCAAATAGCGCACGCTCAAAAGGCAGGGACCCAAAACCACATATTGAGATACCTCTTGCAAAAGACCTTGCAGACAGGGTGGAAAACCTCATTGGTGTGAAAGGTGTTGCAGAGGAGATACGCAAGTATGAAGAAACGATGTCTCGTGAGGAGGGTGCACTGGCAATAGGTAAAGCTGTTGCCGAGGGTGTTGTGGGGAAATTTGAATCCAAGGAAGCTTCAATAGAGGCTGCTATACGTGTATCCGTTGCAATGCTCACAGAAGGTGTGGTTGCTGCACCGATAGAGGGAATAGACAAGGTAACTCTTGGAAAAAACGATGATGGAAGCGAGTTCATCAGAATATTTTACTCAGGGCCCATACGCAGTGCCGGAGGTACTGCCCAGGCTCTTTCGGTACTTGTGGGTGACTATGTGCGCCGTGCGGTTGGAATTGACAGGTACAAGCCACGCAAGGAAGAGGTTGAGAGGTATGTTGAGGAAATCCTGCTTTACAGACGTGTGGCAACCTTGCAGTACACTCCTTCGGAAGATGAAATAAGGCTAATTGTGGAGAACTGTCCCATATGTATTGACGGAGAACCTACGGAAGCTGAAGAGGTCGAAGGTTACAGGAACCTTGACAGGATAGATACCAACAGGGTACGTGGTGGTATGTGTCTTGTACTTGCAGAAGGTCTGGCTCTGAAAGCTCCGAAGGTTCTCAAACACGTCAACAAACTCGAGATGGATGGATGGGACTGGCTGAACACACTCATAGCCGGAGCAAAGAGTGGTGATGATGACGATGATGACGGTTTTATCGGTGTAAAACCAAAAGACAAATACCTGCGTGATTTAATAGCAGGCAGGCCTGTGTTCTCTCATCCAATGAGGCCGGGTGGTTTCAGGTTAAGGTATGGCAGGTCAAGAAACACATCCTTTGCAGCCGCTGGTATAAGCCCTGCCAGTATGTATATAATGGACAGTTTTATCGTTTCGGGCACCCAGCTTAAGGTGGAGCGACCCGGCAAAGCTGCCGGAATGGCGCCGGTAGATAGCATTGAAGGCCCTACTGTCCGACTCAGGTCCGGTGATGTTATTAGGGTGGACGATGAGGAGCATGCGATTCAGATTCATCCTGAAGTTGAGTGCATACTTGATATCGGTGAGATATTGATCAATTATGGTGATTTTCTTGAGAACAATCATCCTCTTGTACCGTCATCATATTGTTTTGAATGGTGGATACAGGAGTTTGAGAAGCATGTCACAACTTCACCATACTCCCGAAATGAGCTGGAATCACCTTCGCAGGAACTTGCGCTTGAACTGTGCGATAAATATGGCGTTCCACTGCATCCTGCATATACATATCTATGGCATGATATCACAATTGACGAAGTTACCAGACTTGTGACATTCGTGTCAGAAAAGGGTATTCTTTCAAATGATGGTGCGATTCTTGAACTTCCACTGGAATTAAGCATTGAACATGGTGTCAAGATACTTCTTGAACATCTACTTGTCCTGCATAGAGTTGCAGACGGAAAGATTATCATCGATAATCCTCTGCCTTTTATTAGATGTATGGGCCTGAAAAAGGATCTGACTAAGGAATGGAATGCTGTTGAATCCACAGACACCGTTGGAGCTGTCAACGAAGTGAGTGGATTGGTAGTGCGTCCACGTGCACCTGTGAGGATTGGTGCAAGAATGGGGCGTCCGGAAAAATCAGACAAGAGGAAGATGTCTCCGGCTCCACATGTCCTATTTCCGATAGGGGACTCTGCCGGAAATACCCGTAAAATGGAGACTGCTGCAGGTTACATGTCTTCTATGAACGGTAAGGTAGGACAGATCCGGGTGGAGATCGGTAATCGTGTGTGTCCTGCATGTGGAAAGGATACATTCTGGTATCGTTGCGATTGTGGCGAATTCACAGTACCCAGATTATCATGTCCGAGGTGTGGTATATCCGTACAGAAAGAACTTTGTCCTAAATGCAATTCAAAAACCACCTGCGTTAAAATGCAGAATATTGATTTCAAGGAGGTCTACCAGGCTGCTTTTGAAAACCTAGGTGAGCGGGATACTAATATTGAGGTAAAAGGTGTCAAACGTATGATGTCCGGGACAATGACTCCTGAACCTCTTGAAAAAGGTATCTTGCGGGCAAAGCATGATCTTTTCACTTTCAAGGACGGAACGGTCAGGTATGATATGTCCGATATTCCGCTTACGCATATCCGTGCCGATGAACTTAGTATCACGGTAGAGAAACTGAAGAAACTGGGGTACACAGATGACATATATGGCAAACCCATTGAAACAGAGGATCAGGTAGTTTGTCTCAAAGTGCAGGATCTTGTTGTTTCCTATGATTGTGGTGAATACCTCCTGCGGATTAGCAAGTACATTGATGATCTGCTTGTGAAGTATTATCATGAGGAATCTTACTATAATGCCGAGACCATCGATGATCTTGTAGGTGTAATGCTTATGGGACTTGCACCGCATACCTCAGCAGGTGTCCTTGGAAGACTTGTAGGTTTCACCAAAGCATCAGTGGGTTATGCGCATCCGTTCTTCCACGCAGCAAAAAGGAGAAACTGCGATGGTGATGAGGATTGTGTCATGCTGCTGATGGATGGTCTGATCAATTTCTCAAGGGATTACCTGCCTGAAAAGCGAGGTGGGAAAATGGATGCACCTCTTGTACTTACCACTCGTATAGATCCAAGTGAGGTTGACAAGGAGGCGCATAACATTGATGTATGTGATCATTATCCTCTTGAATTCTATGAGGCGACCCTGAACTATACAAACCCCAAGGAATTAGAGGGCAAAATAGACCTTATAAGTCGCAGACTTGGAACTCCTGAACAATATGACCATTTTATGTTCACCCATTCTACCAATGACATTGCTTCAGGTCCTCTTCACAGTGCCTACAAGACCCTTGGAAGCATGATTGAGAAGATGGATGCTCAGCTTGCGTTAGCAGATAAGATACGTGCAGTTGATGCTTCAAATGTGGCTGAAAGGGTGCTTATATCTCACTTCCTGCCTGACATGTTCGGCAATCTCAGGGCTTTTTCCCGTCAGAGCACAAGGTGTCTCAAGTGTGCCGCAAAGTTTCGCAGACCACCGCTTACAGGTGTATGTCCCAAATGCGGTGGAAGCGTAATACTGACTGTTCATGAAGGTTCTGTGAAAAAGTATCTTGAGGTCTCAAAGAAAGTAGCTCACGATTACAATGTCTCAAGTTATACAAAACAAAGAATAGAAATTATTGGACTGGATATGAAATCTCTTTTTGAGAATGACCGCTCAAAGCAGACAGGGCTTATGGAGTTCATGTAGCCCATATCTGCTTTTCCTGATATTTTTTAATGGTATTCCGGTAGTCATTCTTTCAAAGCTATCCCAATGGCATTTATCCCATGGATAAGCTCTGTCAGCTGTTCTATCTCAAATTCAAGAACATCTTCTTTTGAAAGGCCTATTGACATCTCTCCGTCATATGTGAGCATTTCAGGACCCCTGCGGACAAAGCGCGAGACTCCGTCCCTGGNNAGAGTGCTTCTGCTGCCTCCGGGTCATGCACAAATGCCCTTCCCGGTATTACTACAGTCTCCTTTACATCTTTGAGATTTAATTTTTGCAGGTCTTCAATGGTAATGAGGCATCCGATGTCCTTGTCAACCGCAACGACATTGACTGAACTTCCAAGCTTTGTGAAAATATCCTGAAGTCTTTCCTGTGAAGCTCTGCTGGAAAGGATTGTAGCATCTTTTCTGACTTCCGGAAGCTTGCCAAGTTCTTCCTTTTCATTCCTTATGGCATATGGGGAGCCAATGAGTGTGTCTTCAAGTGGTGTTCCGGTGATGCGCATGTTGTGTTTTGAAGAAGCATTACGGACAATTTGTACAAATTCGTCTATGCTGTGTGTCTGAATATCTTCCATGACAGGGGCATTGTTTAGTATGAGTCCTTCTTCGGTCTTGTTGGCAAAGCGCATGATTATGGCTCCTTTTGCTCCCATTTCCTCAAGATCATACAATGTTTTTTCAAGAATATCCCCGTCGTTGACTCCAGGGATAAGGACTATTGCAGCATACACATCACAATGCTGGCAGAACTGGCGTAACACTTTGAGTGCAGCTTCCGGTTCAGGGTCCCGCATATATTTTCTTCGCAGTTCCGGATCAGTTGCAAATACGGTGAATGAAACTTCAGTTACTCCATATTCGATGAAGAATTCAGCTTCATCACCTTTGCTGAACCCTTTTCCACTTGTGTATCCAAGGTGAATGGGTAATCCGAACTGTGCTAGGTTGGCAACGAGTTCCATAAGGTCGGGATAACAGCTAACATCTCCGCCACCACTGATGGTTATTTTGTCTATGTTCGCGGACCCCGTCCTGAGTTTCTGGTAAAGTTCCTGGAATACAGTTTGTCCGGGTTTGAAACCGGAATAGGCTTCCCTTACACCTCTGGTGCAGTAGTCACAGCCTTTTTTGAAGGGAAAACAGTATTTACATCCAAAAGGAGGATTTTCTTTTACTTTCTTAAAATAACAATAGGTGCAGAAGCCTTTGCAATCTATTCCCGGATTGCCTCCCACGTCAGCGATGATCTCCATAGAACGAATTAGNNGTACTTAAAGGTTTGTGGACAACGGGTCTTTCATATATAAACAGTATTTTAGTGCAAAGCCTGAAAGTCTATATCATACGTTCTCTAAACTTCCTCGCATATAATCTTATTTATGCAAAGGATTATTTTTCTTTACTATTAACCTATTAACATAATTACATGCCTAATTATTTTTAAAGGGAATCAATCCTGTGTTCAATGATAACGATATTGTCAAAAACGATGCAAAAGGTTTAAACGTCATTGTTGCTTAATAATTCCGAGAATCCCAGTGGAATCTTTTCGTGCAGAAATTACTGTGTGGTACAGAGTAATTGACTTTCATTCGCTAATCTGTACGTTTCCATGAATGGGTGATTTCTGAATAGAAACATAGGAGGAAAATATACGTGTCTGATAAAATAGACATTTACGACGACAGAGGTAAACTGTTGGAAAGTGGCGTTGATCTTTTAGATATTGCGCCAACAAGGAACGCAGCGATTCAAAATATCATCAAAGATACAAAGAGGACAGTTGCTGTAAACCTCGCAGGAATCGAAAAATCATTGAAGACCGGCTCTATGGGTGGAGCAAAAAAGCAAATTCTTGGTAGGCAACTTGACTACGACATCGTAGGCAACTCCGGTGCTATCCTTGATGCAGTTGAGAAGCTCATAAAGGTAAGCGACGACGACGACACCAACGTAAAGGTACTTGGTGGCGGAAAGCAGCTCCTCGTCCAGATCCCAAGCATAAGGACTATGATTGGTGCTGATTTCGTATCTGCAAGCACAGTAACCGGTGCAGCAGTAGTTCAGACAATCATTGACATGTTCAACGTTGACATGTTCGATGCTCCAATCATAAAGTCCGCTGTGTGGGGAAGCTACCCACAGACAATGGACATGAAGGGCGCAAACATCGCATCAATCCTCAGTATTCCACAGAACAACGAAGGTCTTGGTTACTCCCTGAGGAACATTACAACAAACCACGTAGCAGCAATCACCGGCAAGAGGGCAATGAATGCAGCAGCACTTTCATCCATTTTCGAACAGGTAGGTATGTACGAGATGGGTAACGCTGTAGGACCATTCGAGAGACACCAGTTACTCGGTCTTGCATACCAGGGTCTTAACGCAGGCAACTACGTTTATGACATCGTAAAAGAGAACGGTAAGAACGGTACAATCGGTAGTGTTATCCAGTCTACAGTGGACAGAGCTCTTGAAGCAGGTATCATCTCAGTTGACAAGACAGCTCCATCCGGATACAACTTCTACAAGGCAAACGATGTTTCCATGTGGAATGCATGTGCAGCAGCAGGTCAGCTTGCAGCAACCATGGTAAACTGTGGTGCAGGCAGAGCAGCTCAGAACGTATCATCAACCATCCTCTACTACAATGACATACTTGAGAAGGAAACAGGTCTTCCAGGCTGTGACATGGGTAGGGCACAGGGTACTGCAGTAGGATTCTCATTCTTCAGTCACTCCATCTATGGTGGCGGTGGACCAGGTATCTTCAACGGTAACCACGTTGTAACCAGACACTCCAGAGGTTTCGCAATTCCTTGTGTATGTGCAGCAGTCTCACTTGATGCAGGCACACAGATGACCACAATCGAGAAGACATCTACACTTGTCGGTAACGTATTTGGATCAATTCCAGAGTTCAAGGAACCAATCAAGGCAGTTGCAGGAGCTCTCTAAGACACAACTCCCCTCCTTAAATATCACAGATAATCATAAAGGTAACAAAAATGTCCGATACATTTTCAGACGCAAACTATGTGCAGCTTGAAATATTTCCTTCAAGGTTGCTAAAGCCTGAAACAGCCCAGAATTTACTCCGTGAGATCACTGATCTTGAAGGAATCATAAGGCTGTTTGTCCATGGCCCAAGACTTGCCCAGACTGTTCCTTACGGACCTGCCACAGGAATGCCTGTGAACCATCCTGGGAACACTGTAGTCGAGGTTGCAGGCCAGGCAATAGAACTTGCCGTGTATGTTGGCAGCATCCGTATGGAAGTTGTGGACGTAGATGTAAAAGAGCAGGTCAGGGAAGTTTGCGAAAATGTCCTTTCAATACCCTTTGAGTTTAGAGAAGGTAATTTCATTCCTACGAGACGCACTGTATCCGACTATGCAAAGCGGGGACCAAATGCTGATCCTATGCTGATTGGAATGACTGATCCCAAAGGAAAACTGAAAGACCAGCCAGTATGTATCCTTAAACCTGACGACACGGAATAGTGATACTATGTTTGACCGGGAAACACAAGTTGTAGACTGCAGACATGGAATGGGTCTTGGCAGAGGAGGAGGGCTTGCACAACGCGGTACTCTTTCCGAAACTGGCAGGCCTGATGTTATTGCAGTTGCAATGAGTCCCGGAAGAAGACATATCACAAAACCCGTTTGTGAGCTTACATATGGCATGCGCCGTGAGGAAATTCAGGTAAGTGTGCTTGTGCTCAACACCGGTTCCGGTGTTCCGGATACTAATGTAGGTTCCGGCTCTTTTGGAATAAGTCCTGAAGAGGTCGCACAGATTAACAGACACAAAGTTGCTGTAATCCACACAGGTAATATCAGGGACCATGTTGTAAGGAAGGTAAAAGCAATACTTGAAGAAGCAGATATTCCTGCAGTAGTTGTTTGTCAAACCCTCGTTGATTTCGAGGATTTTGCAAGGGCAGGAGTAAAGACACGACTTGTAAAACCTAATGATAGTGATATTTTAGCAAAGGGAAGGGTTATGGAAATTGTGACGGGAGTTACACGAGGCGAATCATGTTCAAGAGAAAAGCTGAACGAACTCGTGAAAGCCGTGAAAACCACAATGAGATCATTAGAGAATTAGGAGTGATTAATTATGGCATATGAACTACAATATTATCCAGGAGCAACAACCGTTGCTGAAAACAGAAGAAAACACATGTCTGGTAAAGTCGAGAAACTCAGAGATATCTCCGACGATGACCTGACACTTGTTCTCGGACACCGTGCACCAGGTAGCGACTACCCAAGCACACACCCACCACTCGCAGAAATGGGCGAGCCAGAGTGTTCAGTCAGAGAAATGGTAGAACCAACACCAGGCGCAAAAGCTGGTGACAGGGTAAGGTACGTACAGTTTGTTGACTCAATGTACAATGCACCATCCACCCCATACTTCAGGTCCTACGCAGCAGCAATCAACTTCAGAGGTGTCGACCCAGGTACACTTTCCGGTCGTCAGGTCGTTGAAGCTCGTGAGAGCGACATGGAAGAGCTCGCAAAGTTCCAGATGGAAACGGAGATGACCTGCCCAGCACTCGCAAGTCTTAGAGGTGCAACAGTACACGGTCACTCACTCAGGCTTCCTGAAGACGGCGTAATGTTCGACATGCTCGACAGGTGCAGAAAAGAAGGCGATGTAATCGTTATGCACAAGGACCAGGTAGGAAGACCAATCGACAAGAAGGTAAATCTCGGAAAGCCAATGTCTGCAGAAGAAGCAGCAAAGAGAACAACCATATACCGTGTTGACAACGTAGCATTCAGAGATGACGCAGAGGTCATTGAATGGGTACACAGGGTATTCGATCAGAGAACCATTTATGGCTTCAAGCCGGAGAACTGAGGTGATTATAATGGCAGACGATAGAAAAAGAATGTTTGCAAAACACATGGAGCTTAAGTACACAAAAGAGCATGGTACTAACAAGATGGAAGGTGGAAAGATTACCGATATGACTGTGGAATACCACAGACTCGGTGTCGACCAGAACCCACGTAAATTAGAAATGAAGAAGGCAGGTCAGGAACTCGCAAAGAAGAGAGGCCTTGTCGGTTACAACCCAATGATGCACTGTGGTGGTATACCACTCGGTCAGAGAGCACTCACACCATCTTTCCTTTCCGGAACAGATGANNGTAAAGATCTTCACCGGTGACGATGAACTCGCAGATGAGATCGACAGCCAGTTCCTCATTGACATCAACAAGCAGTTCCCTGCAGAACAGGCAGAACAGCTCAAAGCAGCTATCGGAAAGACTACCTGGCAGGCAGCACACATCCCAACAGTTGTCAGCAGAACCACAGA
>DAZF01000023.1 GCA_002507205.1 Methanolobus sp. UBA32
GTATACCATCAACGTAATCCACGGAATTGTAAATGCAACCTCTAACGCGCCTATAAAGAATCACCTCTATATCAGGTTAACCTTTGGCCGGCATTTGAATTAAAACCAGCCCCCATACATATAAACGAACACGGATGAACCAATATATACATTGATAAGGTGTAACTGATAATCAAGTATTAATAAGGGTGTGCAGTAGTATAGGTCCATCCTATAAATAAGTAAACATACGAACAAAAATACCTCCTGATCAATTATGGCAAAACCTCCAAGACTCATAGCCTGGGAAACAACAGCTGGATGCAATCTTTCCTGTAAACATTGCAGAGGTTCATCAACTGAGAAAAAGCCCGAAGGCGAACTTACAACAAAGGAAGCAATCCATTTCATAGATGAAATTAAGGAAATGGGGAACCCAATCCTGATACTAAGTGGTGGTGAACCGCTTGTAAGGGATGACATATTTGAGATTGCAAAATATGCTACGGAAAAAGGCCTCCGTGTGGCTATGGCCACCAACGGAACACTCGTAACAAACGAAATGGCCGAGATGATCAAAAGTGTCGGCATACAGAGAGTCAGCATCAGTCTTGATGGCTCAAGCCCTGAGACTCACGATGATTTCCGTTGCATGCCCGGAGCATTCGAAGGTGCACTCTCAGGTATAGAAAACCTGAAAACAGCAGGCATCGGCTTCCAGATAAATCCCACCATCACTAAACGCACTATCGACGAGATACCTGCCATACTTGATATGGCAAAAGGCCTTGGTGCAGATGCACTTCATATTTTCCTGCTTGTACCCACCGGAAGGGGAAAAGAGCTTGAAAACGATGAAATTCCGCCAGTCGAATATGAGAGGATACTCAATTGGTTCTACGACAGGCAGAAAGATGCAGGTATCCAGCTCAAAGCCACCTGTGCTCCGCATTATTTCAGGATAATGCGCCAGAGAGCGGAGAAGGAAGGTATCGAGATCAGTGTGAAGACACACGGTTACGAGGCAATGACAAAAGGATGTCTCGGAGGAACTGGATTTTGTTTTGTATCAAGTACAGGAGACGTATTCCCCTGTGGCTACCTCCCTGCACTGGCAGGAAACATAAAAGAGCAGAGTTTCAAGGATATCTGGGAGAACTCAAAGGTATTCAATGACCTGCGTGATGTTTCCAAACTAAAAGGAAAATGCGGAATATGTGAATATAATACAGTATGCGGAGGCTGCCGTGCACGTGCCTATGCTGCCACAGGAGACTATCTTGAGGAAGAGCCTTACTGTATATATGTACCTAAAAAACAGTGATTTCCATGATATTTCTCGATGAAACCGACAAGAAGATACTCAATATCATACAACTCGATTTTCCCCTTGAAACAGAACCTTTTCAGGTACTGGGAAACGAACTGGGTATCAGTGAAGATGAAGTAATAGGCAGGCTCGAAAGACTGCACAAAGAAGGTGCTGTTAGGAAAATCGGACCAATAATCAACCGCAAAGGAGTTGGAGGCACAAGCACTTTGGTAGCTGTTACTGTTCCTGAGGAAAGGGTCGATGAGGTAGCAGGCCATATCAACGAGTATCCGGAAGTATCCCACAACTATCACCGTCCTGATAAATTCAACATATGGTTCACAATATCCGCAGCCAGCAGGGAAAGAATAGACACTATATTAGAAGAACTGCAGAATAAGACAGGATTTGAATTCATAGATCTTCCTACAAGAAGACTATTCAAGATAGGAGTCAGGTTCAATATCAGGTGATAAATATGGATGATATTGATGAGAAAATAATAAGACTTACACAAAACGGTATCCAGCTTAAGAAATCACCTTTTGCAGATATTGCCAGAGAACTTGGGATAACTCAGCAGGAAATCATTGACCGCCTCAAAAAGATGAAGGAAGATGAAGTTATCCGCAGGTTCGGTGCATCCATCGGCCACAGGGATGTCGGAATAGTGGCAAACGCCATGTGCGTCTGGAACGTACCGGACGAGAGGACAGAAGATGTTGGAACAATAATGGCAGGCTTCTCAGAGGTCACACACTGCTATGAAAGACCAAGAGCCCATGGATGGGACTACAATCTGTTCACAATGGTACACTCCTACACAAAAGAAGATTGTGAGGAAATTGCGGCAAGAATCTCCGAAGCCACAAACATCAAAGATTATAAACTTCTTTATAGTGACAGAGAATTCAAGAAAACTGGAGTTAGATTGTAATCGCAATCTTTAACTAATTTACAGAAAAAGCAGAAGGCAATCATTTCCGGAGATGGAGATATGAAAGACAAGAACCACTTCCTGCCACTGCTGATAGATATGGGCGACAAGAAAGTCGTTATATTTGGAAGTGGATCAGTTGGAGAAAGAAAAGCTAACCTGTTCTCTGAATATGCAAAAGTTACGGTTGTTAGCCGCAGCTTCTACAATACTTTTTTCGAGCTGGAACAAAAATACGGCACCCAGCTAATCAAAGCAGATGCCGGAAAGCTCACAGATGAAGAGATCAATGACATCATCAAAGAGGCTTTTCTTGTAATACCGGCCACCAATGACAGAAGTATAAACGAGAGGATCGTGAACCTTGCAAAATCATTTGGGATACTCACAAACGAAGTGGATGCCATTGGTGATGTCACCGTTCCCGCTGTGATAAAGCGAGGAGATTTGACCATCAGCATATCAACAACGGGATCAAGTCCGGCTTTTTCCAGGTTCACAAGACAGCAGGTTGAGAAAATAATCACTCCTGAATTTTCAGATATGATAAAGATACAGGATGAAATGAGGACATACCTGAAAAGTGAAGTTACTGATCAGAAAGACAGGAAAGACATCTTGTGGAATATACTGGAAAGCGAAGAAGTGTGGACTGCGCTTGAAGAGTCCTATGAAAAAGGGTTTAAAACAGCACAGGATATAGTAAGAGAGAAAATAAGCAGGAAAGTCAGATGAACATGTACCAGATCCACTGCCATCCAAATTATCATAGCTTGAACAAGAGGTGCCCATGACTGAGATAACCAGTATGGTGATCACCCATTCCAAAGCAACTGTAGAAGAGATCGAGGAAGCATGGGACGGGGACATCGAAAAGATGCTTATAGACCTTCATTCCAATGACTTGGTCTGTGAATGTGTTGTATTGAAAACCTGTAACCGTGTGGAAATATATATTGTATCACCCAAAGGAAGCAGTGTCCTGTTCCAGTTTGCGAAAAGAATGGGACTTTCTTCGAACATTATTGACTTTTTTGATCATGAAGAATCTATCATGCACCTGCTAAGACTGGCAGGTGGTCTTGAATCCATGATAATAGGCGAAGACCAGATACTCGGACAGATCAAGGACCTGTACCAGGTGGCGAAAAACCTTGGAACCAGCGGAAAAATGCTTGATACCACATTCAGCAAAGCTATCCAGGTTGGCAAACGTGTCCGGACAGAGACTGAGATAAACCGGGGAGCACTCTCGATAGCATCAGCTTCCGTGGACCTTGCCGAAGAAACCGTCGGAGACCTCAAGGATAAGATGGTGCTTGTCATAGGTACCGGTGAGATGGGTACACTCGTCACACGTGCACTCTCACACAGGGAAATTGAGCTGATGTATATCGCAAACCGTACCTACGAGGCAGCAAAAGAACTTGCTGACGAGATGGGAGGGCATGCAGTCCGCTTCGACCAGATCGATGCGAATCTCATGAAAGCGGATGTCGTTATCAGTGCTACAGGTGCACCACACTACGTCCTGAAACGCGAGCAGGTCAAAAAAGCAATGGACCATAGGGAAAAAGAACTTCTGCTAATTGACATTGCAAATCCAAGAGATATTGACCCTTCAATATCAGACATACCCCATGTCACCCTTTATAATATAGATAATCTGAGAGTCATAAATGAAAAGAACCTTGAAATGAGAATGTCTGAGGCTAAAAAAGTCCAGGCAATAATTGATGAGGAATTCGGACTCCTGATAAAACAGTACAAGAGACAAAAAGCAGATCATCTTGTATCTGAGCTGTACGCGCAGTCCTATAAACTCCGAGTACAGGAAAAAGATAAGGCGATAACTAAATTGAGTGCATACCATACTATCGGTGAGACCGAGAGCAAAATAATTGAAGACCTTACCCACTCAATAATCAATAAGATACTTGCAGAACCAACAAAGGTCCTGAGATACGCAGCAGAGATAGGTGATGATGAATTGCTTGAATCGGTTGCAAAATTGTTTAGCATTAGTAGATCCAGCTTAAATACAAAAGTAAAGGATGAGATGGTAAAATGTTCCCCGAGCGCAGAATGAGAAGGCTGAGAAGTGGCAAGATCAGAGACCTGGTACGCGAAACTTCGTTGTCTGTCAATGACCTGATATATCCAGTATTTGTCAATGAGACAATAGATTCACCTCAGGAAGTATCATCCATGCCTGGCGTCTTCAACGTTCCTGTTGAGATGATCGCCGACGATGCAAAGGAAGCTGCCGACCTTGGCATACCAGCTATGATCCTTTTTGGCGTGCCATCAACAAAAGATGAGCAGGGAAGCAGCGCATGGGGTGACGATGATGTTATTCAGCGTGCTGTCCGCGAGATCAAGAACGAGCTTGGCAAGGATATGCTTGTGATAACTGATGTCTGCCTATGCGAGTACACCAGCCACGGACACTGCGGAATGGTGGACTATGATACAGAGGAGATCATGAACGATCCAACATTGCCTTTGCTGGGAAAGACCGCCGTAAGCCATGCAAAAGCCGGTGCTGATATGGTGGCACCATCAGGAATGATGGATGGCATGATAACCGCAATTCGCAGTGCACTTGATGATAATAATTTCCATAATATCCCCATTATGTCCTATGCTGCAAAGTATTCCTCATCGTTCTACGGACCCTTCAGGGATGCAGCAGGATCAGGATGTTGCTTCGGGGACAGGTCATCCCACCAGATGGACCCCGCCAACTCAGATGAGGCGCTTATGGAAGCAGCCCTTGATATTGAAGAGGGAGCCGACATAATTATGGTTAAACCGGCACTCCCGTATTTAGATATAATATACCGCCTCAAGACCGAATTTGAAATGCCAACCGCAGCCTACAATGTCAGCGGAGAGTATGCTATGCTCAAGGCAGCAGCCCAGAACGGATGGCTTGACGAGAAACAGGCCATGTACGAATCCCTCCTGTCGATCAAACGTGCAGGCGCAGATATGATAATTACCTATTTTGCCAAGGATATGGCCCAGATGTTAAAGTGATTCCAAGGTGTTTTTTATGTCTTTAGATAAGTCCAGAGAATTATACAATAAAGCAAGAACCCTCCTCCCCGGAGGAGTAAGCAGTCCTGTGCGAGCTATCAAACCATACCCATTCTACACGGAATCCGCAAGTGGTTCAAAGATAACTGACATCGATGGGAATGAATACATTGATTACTGCCTCGCATACGGCCCGAATATACTCGGACACTCAAACCCACAGATAAAGCAGGCAATAGTTTCCCAGCTTGACAAAGGATGGTTATACGGAACACCAACCGAACTTGAAGTAAATCTTGCAGAAAAGATAGCAGCATTGTACCCCAGTATTGATATGCTCAGGTTCGTATCCACAGGAACCGAAGCCACCATGAGTGCACTGCGTGCAGCAAGGGGATTCACAGGCAAGAACAAGTTCATCAAGATTGAAGGCGGGTTCCACGGAGCACACGATGCGGTACTTGTTAAAGCAGGCTCTGGAGCAACGACGCTTGGGAAACCTGATTCACTTGGAATACCAGAAGACTTTACAAAGAATACACTCCAGATACCTTTCAACGATATCGAAGCACTCACAGCAGTAATTGAAAAGAACAAGGACGAGGTTGCTGCACTTATCATTGAGCCAGTCATGGGTAATATCGGCCCTGTACTTCCTGAAGGAGACTACCTGAAAGATGTACGCAAAGTCACCGAAGAGAACGATGTAGTGCTTATTTTCGACGAGGTGATCACCGGATTCAGGCTTGCAATGGGCGGGGCACAGGAATATTTCGGCGTAACACCCGATATGACAACCCTTGGAAAGATCATAGGCGGCGGACTTCCGATAGGTGTTTTCGGAGGAAAGAAAGAGATCATTGAAATGATAGCACCTTCCGGAAGTGTGTACCAGGCAGGAACCTTCAGCGGAAGTCCGGCATCAGTTGCAGCAGGACTTACAGTTCTTGATATACTTGAGAAGGAAGAAGTACACAAGAATCTCAGTGCAACAGGTGACATGTTAAGGACCAGGTTATCTGAGATCGTAACAGACCTTGGACTTGATTACAATGTTGTCGGTGTTTCATCTATGTTCAAGATATTCTTTGGTGACAAACCGCTGAACTACCAGGATGTCCTCAAATGCGATAAAGAAGGATACCTGAAATTCTTCTTCAAGATGCTTGAAAGCGGTGTTTTCCTGCCACCATCACAGTTTGAAACTAATTTCATTTCAACTGCCCACACTGAAGACGATATTGAGAAAACATTACTTGCTTACGAAGCAAACCTCAGATGAGCGGTGAAACAACATGATAATAGGAACCCGCGGGAGTGCACTGGCCCTTGCACAGACAGAGACCATTGAAGGCCTCCTCTCAGCACTTGGAGTCAGCACGACCAGGAAAATAATCACAACATCCGGAGACACTTTTACAGACAGGCCATTACATGAAGTAGCTGGTGTCGGTGCATTTGTCAGGGAACTTGATGACAGAATGCTTGAAGGCGAGATCGATATCTCAGTCCACTCCATGAAAGACCTGCCAACCGTTCGTCCCGAAGAACTGTCCATCTCTGCAGTGCTAAAGCGTGACTCTCCGTATGATGTCCTGCTCACTACAGACGGATCCAGAATGGATGACTTGCCGGAAGGAGCTGTACTTGGTACTACATCCATGCGGCGACGAGCACAGATACTCAGATATCGTCCTGACCTGCATGTTCATGACCTTAGAGGGAATATCAACACCAGAATAAGGAAACTCGAAGAAGGCCTTTATGACGGTATCCTGCTTGCAGAAGCAGGCCTTCAGAGAATGGGATGGGAAATGGATGTCGAACGCCTTGACCCTCAATTCTTCTGCCCTTCCGCAAACCAGGGAACCATTGCCGTGGTCACACCTGCAGGAACCGAGGCTGAAGAAGTAACATCTAACCTTGATCACCAGAGAACAAGGATCGAAACTGAGATCGAGCGCATAGTGATCACCGATGTGGAAGGAGGATGCACAGCACCCATAGGCTCCTTTGCACAGTTCATCAATGATGATGAGATCAGCATATGTTGTGAAGTACTTGCACTGGATGGTTCGGAGCATGTGCGTATTGATGAGGTTATCCCGGCTGATAGGTATCAGGACTATGCCAGGATACTCGGAAGAGAACTGGTACAGATGGGTGGCAAGGAACTCGTGCAGCGAGCCGTGTGCCAGCTGGCATCATCACTGCCTGATGAGGTGTAAGGACAAAATGATAAATATCACAGGAATCGAACTCAAAAACCCTACAATACTGGCAGCCGGCATAATGGGCACTACCGGCGCATCCCTTGTCCGTGTTGCAAAAGAGGGTGCTGGTGCAGTCGTCACAAAATCTATCGGCCCGGAACCTAAAGAAGGACATAAGAACCCAAGCATGATCGACCTGGGATACGGGTTTTTGAATGCAATGGGACTCCCAAATCCTTCCTACCCTGATTTTAAAAATGAACTTGCAATTGCAAAGAGAGAGACTGATACCCCTGTTATTGCAAGTATATTCGGAGGCACTGAGGAAGAGTTCGTGAATGTAGCCCAGGGCCTCATTGACTCAAAACCTGATGCTTTTGAATTGAATGTGAGTTGTCCGCACGCTTTAGGCTATGGAGCTTCTGTTGGAAGCAATCCTGATGCAGTAGAAAGCATTACAAAGGCTGTTTGTGATGCCGTAGATGTACCCGTATGGGTAAAACTCACACCCAATGTTACGGACATAGTAACAATCGGAGAAGCCGCACAGCGAGGTGGAGCAGATGCCGTCGTGGCCATCAATACAGTAAAGGGAATGGCAATAGACATTAACAGCGGCTACCCAGTACTTGGCAACAGATTCGGCGGACTATCCGGACGTGCTGTGAAACCGGTTGCATTGAAATGTGTCTACGACCTTTACACTGCCCTTGACATCCCCATAATTGGAGTTGGAGGAATCTACACATGGGAAGATGCCATCGAAATGATGATGGCTGGTGCCAGTGCAGTACAGATCGGATCTGCAGTTCACGAAGGACTGGATGTTTTCAGTTCAATTGCCAGTGGAATAGAAAAGTTCGTTTCTAAAAGAGAATACAGTGATATAACCGATATTATCGGAATCGCACATGAGAGATTATAATGTACCCCATCAATGTCAAAATAACTAAGATCATCAGGGAAACACCATCAACCAGAACTTTTGTCTTTGACAGGTCATTTGATGAGGCAATTGCAGGCCAGTTTTTAATGGTCTGGATACGGGGCGTGGATGAGATTCCTATGACATTGTCAAGCAAGAATTCCATCACCGTGCAAAAAGTAGGAGACGCCACTGAAAAACTGTTCACTCTTGAAGAAGGAGCCGAACTTGGCATAAGAGGACCTTTCGGAAAAGGTTTTACATTACCAGGCAAGGATGAGAAGATATTGCTGATAGCAGGAGGAGTAGGTGCAGCACCACTTGCACCACTTGCAGAATATGCAGCATCGACAGGTGTTTGCATGAGCACAATCCTTGGAGCCAGAAATGCTGACGAGTTGCTCTTTGTGGACCGATTTATATCCTGTGGGGAAATGCACCTGACAACAGATGACGGTTCAGCGCACAGGTGCGGATTTGTGACCGATATTCTTGCAGAAACAGATATAGCCACCTATGACAGGATTTACACATGCGGACCTGAAATGATGATGAAAGCCATTTTCGGAATGCTCGAAAAAGAGAATTCACTCGACAGGACTGAATTCAGTCTTCACAGGTATTTCAAATGCGGAATTGGTGTTTGTGGAGCATGCTGCATGGATAAGAAAGGACTGCGAGTCTGCAAGGACGGACCTGTCTTTAATGGAATGGAACTTATAGATTCAGAATTCGGTAATTACATGAGAGGACCAAGCGGGAACAAGAAGCAATTCTAAGCTTCAGGTTCTTTACACTTATGATAAAAAAAATAAGTGATTAAAAACGAAGTTCAATGAGCTTCATACTTTTTTTATTTCAATTATTTAACTGCTGAAAAAGAGTTAAAAGTCTAAAATAGTATTATGCAGAATATTCCTGCACCATGATCTTTGAAGCCATTCCCATACCAAGTGCATAGTCACACCCATTCAGGGACACGATGAGAGAACCGTTTATGACTCTTTTTACTTTAAGCAGAGTGTTCTCTATAAAGCCCATTGATCTGAGACGGTTAAGCAGGGAGCTACCTGCATTAATAGAAATGATCTTGCTATCCTTACCTTCCGGCATCATTACAAGCGGTATGATCGGAGCCATTTTTTCACCTCTGTCGTTTTGTAGAAAGACGGTATTTGAATAAAATACCATGCATTTAACATACCCTCGTAATATTAGGCAACCCTAATATTACTTGATACTGCAATATAGTGTTTTATTCTATATATATGTTCCCAGCTCTGAACAAAAGTTGTGCTTTAAACAATTTTACTTGCCTGCCCAACACAAGAGATTTAAAGTTTAATCCGAATCCATACAACAATGTCCCTTAGTAAAAACGAAATCAAAATACCGGAACTTGCAATGGGCGTAAGAAACCTTGCAGCTCTGAAAGCCTGCAAAGAAAATGCAGATGCAGTCTATTTCTCGCTTGACAGGCTGAGCCTCCGGTCCAGGGCACAGGAGATCACAACGGAGAACCTTGCCGGTTTTGTTGAAGAGATACATAACAACAGAATGAAGGGATATCTGGCAGTCAATTCCGTGATATACCCCGATAATCTCAAAGAACTGGATGAAGTACTTGAGTGTGCTGCTTCTGCAAATGTAGATGCTGTGATTGCATGGGATCCTGCAACAATTATGAAAGCTGCGGAAAAGGATCTGAAAATACACATCTCAACCCAGGCAAACGTATCGAACCAGATGACTGCAGAGTTCTACAGATCGCTGGGAGCAAGCAGGGTAGTACTGGCAAGGGAACTTAGCCTTGAGCAGATCAAAGAGATCAAAGAAGATACTAAGGTAGAACTTGAAGTATTTGTACACGGAGCAGTTTGCCAGGGGATCTCCGGCAGGTGCTATCTTTCTGCATACCTGCTTGGGAAATCAGGAAACTGTGGCGAATGCAGTCAGCCATGCCGATGGGAATGGTCCCTGCATTCAGATAACGGAGCAATTGTGGATATCGAGGGTAAGTACCTCATGAGTGCAAAGGATCTCTGTATGATAGAGCATATACCTGAACTTATTGAAGCAGGCGTAGATGCCTTTAAGGTTGAAGGAAGACTGCGGAACCCCGGATATACCGCCACAGTATCACAATGTTATCGTCAGGCGCTTGATCTTTTCAAGGATGGGAAATATGAAAGAAATAGCATTATTCCTCTGAAAGAGAGAATGGCACTTGAATATAACCGGGGCTTTTCAACAGGATTCTATTTTGGATATCCAGGACCTGACGGCCTTGCATGTGATTCTGATATGAACGCTTCACCTGTTAAGAGAGAAGCTGTCGGAGTAGTCACAAATTACTATCCAAAGCAGTCAGCAGCAGCAATAAAACTACTGGAACAGGGATTGAATGCAGGAGATAGTATCACTATTGAGGGTAGCACCACCTATCTGGAACAGCAAGCATTATCCATTGTCCACGAAGGTAAAAAGGTCAATTCAATTGAAAGAGGTAACGAAATTGGTCTTGAAGTAGAAGATGTTGTTCGCAAGAACGACCGTGTATTCAGGATTAACAGAACTCAACCATAATAGAAATTACTGTATAAGATAAAGACGTATTACGTGATTTCAACACTATCTTTTTTGAATGTACCCCCATATATTTACTGATAATGTAACCAACTATGTATTTTATGATAAGATATATAGTTCTGATGGATAAGGTTCTTATTAAATAGGAAATATAGAGATGGCCGGGTGGAAAAGTCCACCCTGAAAGCAAATCTCCGTATTTCGAAGAACAATGTCTGAGGATATGATGAAATCATGAATTATAACGGCTATACAAAGAAAGAGCTTATCAGTAAAGCTAAAAATTCAGTAATAAACCATAATGATGCTGAAGCAACAAATGCCGCAATGGAAACTATCAGGGCAGGCATAGATCCTATCGATATAATCGAAGAAGGTTTTATAGAAGGTATGAAAACTGTAGGAGACAGGTTCGAAGAAGGAAAACTGTCACTTGTTGAGATACTCATCGCATCAAGAACCATGAACAAGGGTATTTCAATACTCAAGCCAGCGGTTATCAGCGCACACGAGAACACCTGTTTTTTCGGAACTCTTATGTTGACATTATAATGTGAGACAAGTATGCACATGCATACACTCATCCTTTCTGTTTTACTTTGAAATACATATTATTTGGCAGCAATGAATATATCCGTATACAAATATAATAGTAACTTCTTATATTACTATATAATGGAGAAATAATATGGACATATTTATGCAAGCTGCCATTGATGAAGCGAAAAAAGGATTGGAAGAGGGCGGAATCCCTATAGGGTCAGTCCTTGTAAAAAACGGAGAAATTATCAGCAGAGGACACAACAGAAGAGTGCAACATGATGACCCGATGGCGCATGCTGAGATAGATTGTATCCGTAATGCAGGAAGAATAGGGAAATACAATGACACGGTTATTTATTCAACACTAATGCCATGCTACCTTTGTGCAGGAGCTATAGTACAGTTTGGGATCAAGAAGGTCATTGCAGGTGAATCAACCACGTTTGAAGGAGCTGCTGATTTCATGAGAGAGCATGGGGTTGAAGTAATTGATCTTAATATTGAGGAATGCAAGGAAATTATGAAGGAATTCATCAGTGAAAAACCTGACATTTGGTATGAGGATATTGGCAAATAAGCCCTTATGCCTTTTTTACTGTTGCCCAGAATACACTACCTTTTCCTGCAGGATTGTCATTAATACCTATTTTGCCACCATGTAATTCAATTATCCTTTGAGCGATTGCAAGACCAAGCCCGGAACCTTTTACAGCTTTTTTTTTCTCACCGAGACGCTTGAAACGATTGAACACCAATTGCTTATCCTTATCAGGAATACCTTCACCTGAATCGGTCACCATAACCATCCATTCATCATCGCGGTCCTGTACTTCAACAACCACAACACTGTCAGAAGGACCATATTTCAGGGCATTGGAAATGAAATTGATAAATACCCCATCAATGAGCTGATTCACTCTGGCCGGATGTGATTTCCTCACCTTCATATCAAGAGATATGTTCTTTTCCATTAGTTGGGGTTCAAAGTCCTGGACAACATTACGAATTATAGCTGCAAGATCCATAGATTTGAATTCCAGTTCATCGGTATCCTCAAGCCTTGCAAATTTTGCAGCCGACTCGATCATATCTATAAGGCGAGACACATTATTACCTATCAACTGGAGTTTATATTTTTTATTTGCATCAACTTCTTCCTGTAAAAGCATATCATTGAAACCTTTGACAACACCTGCAGGATTTAATAGATCATGGCGGAGTATATCGGTAAACAGGTCTTTTAGTTCATTTGAGCTTTTGAGTTGGGATGCATATTGATTCAACCTGGATTCGACTTCCTTGCGCTCGGATATATCCCTGACAACAGATATCATGCCCTTATCAAAAGCAGTAAGGGATACTTCATGGAAGAATGTACCTCCATCTTTTTTCCTTCCAAGCAATTCACCTTTCCATTTACCCTTCAGGTTAAACTTGGATAGGACATCATTGGCGACCCGTTCGATCTCATGATCATCATAGAGAAAATCCCATTTTTGCCCAATTACCTCATTTGTATTATCATATCCAAAGATACGGGCATGTGCATCATTTACATAGGTAAAGACACCTTTTTCATCCATAATAGCCATTCCATCTATGGAAGCCTCCATGGCACTGGTCTGTTCCCGGAGTTTTTCTGCTGCTCTTTTTTCTGTAGTTATATCCAGACCGGAACAGAGAACTCCTGTTACATGACCATTCTCATCCGTCAGGGATTTTGAGTACCAGGAAACCATACGTTGTTCGTTTTGTTTTGTGACTACAGGACACTCGTAATAATTTATATTACATTCAACTTCATCCAATGAAATGGAAAAATGTTTTTCCATTTCAGACCTTGATGCCCCCGGAATAAAATTACGAAGCAGATTCTGCCCTAAAACCTCTTCCTCATCATCATAACCCAGAATCTCAAGACCCCTTTTGTTTATGAGAGAGATATCCCATTCCGTGTCAAGAACCAGCATCATTACTGCCGCCACATCAAGATAGTTTTGTGCCTGATCACGTTCCCTGATAAGAGTATCATGAAGGTATTTTATACGGAGCAAAGACTTCATTCTCATTTTAAGTTCAAGCCTGTCAACTGGCTTCGTGAGAAAATCATCTGCCTTTGCATCCATACCCCTTAACCGATCCTCCCTCCCGGATAAAGCGGTTACCAGAACAACCGGTATGAACCTGGTCTTTTGCGAACTTTTTATCTGCTCGCAAACCTGATAACCATTAATATCAGGCATCATTACATCGAGAAGTACAAGATCAGGATTCTCCCTGAAAACAATATCCAAAGCCTCACTTCCATTATACGCAGGCAGTACTTCATAATCCAATTGCAGGTAAGCTTGGAGCAGTTCAACGTTCATTGGCTCATCATCTACAACAAGGATCCGGGGCTTATCAGATAGTGTCATAATCATTTTTTAAGGCATTCTGCCAATTGATCTTATTTCAACCCGACTGCGGAACAACATTCGAGAGTTCATTTATCAGGATATCGTTCGTTTTTACTTTATAGATAGCTTGAAGGTACCTTATATATAAGCAACCTTTTTCTGACTTTAAAAGATATTATATTGTACTTAAGGATTCCCAGATTATATACGCAGATTTTTTAATCATGGATAATATAAAATCAAAAAGCTGTACATATCAAAGAAAAGATTAATGAAAAATGAAAAGGAAAAAAGAATTTAATGGAGTTATTTCCATGTCGTTCTTGCAGATTCCCTTCCAGGAATATTATGTATCTTGTATTCAGGATAACCAAACATCATGGCATGCTGCATAATATGACCTTCAGGCAGTCCAAGTTCATCTACCAGAGGCTGGTAGGAGGTTGCTGCAACTTTCAGGAATCCTGCCCAGCATGCACCAATACCAAATGCAGGAGCAGCAAGTTCAAACCATGAAAGGGCAATAATACAATCTGTGTATGACATACCATCATCCAGAGAATGTGCTATTGCAAGATGTGGAGCCCCACGGCATATAGGATCCGCACCCATTTCATAAGCGGATATCATGGATAACATAACTGGTTTCATTGGATGTTCCTGCTCGGACTCGGAGAACTCACGCATCCAGTCAATGACCAGAGATGCTATCTTGCGTACTTCAACAGGGTCATGGATCACCAGCCAGTGCACTGGTTGTTTATTGATTCCTGATGGAGCATAACGAACGATACCCAGTATGTTTTCAATTGTTTTTTTATCAACAAGTTCATCCTTATAATTGCGTATTGAACGACGCATACGCATGTAAGAACCCAGCTTGTCGGGATCGATATCCTGAATGATGGGGGCTGATACCAGAGAATGTGTTGTACAGAATATTGGAGATATTGCTCCCGTTGGGCAGAAAGATTCACATGCTCCACATTTCATACAACTGTCATCCATAGCATCTGGCATGAAAGGCATGCCGTCTTCGCCTTCAGGAAGAATCAAACCAACCGGACATACTTTTGTGCATATTCCACAACGAGTACACAATTGAGGGTTAAAGGATATTGTTGCCATTTTATCAAACACATTCCATTTATTATAAATTAAAACTATAACCATTCATAAACCCATCGTTGTAATTCCAGAGCATCAAAGAAAATATATCCTTTTAGCGGGTATGGAGATACAATATAGATTTGATATTGCTTTTTTAATTGAGAAAAAAATCATGGCAAGCCAGAAGATGTTAGTAAGAGACGTCATAAAGAAAGCTGATGTCCTACTGGAAGTAGTAGATGCTCGTTTTCCCGAAGATACCAGGAACAGCGAAGCTGAGAGAGATATAACGTATGCTAAAAAGCCTTTCATTATAGTACTCAATAAATGCGACCTTGTACCAAAAGAGAAACTTGAAAAGGCGAAGACCCGCATGGCAAAAATAGCACCTGCGGTTTTTGTTTCATCAAAAGAGAAGTTTGGGACAACAATGTTGAGACATAAGATACTTGAAGTTGCAAACATACAGGGCAGGGATATAATCGTGGGTTGTATCGGTTATCCCAATACGGGCAAATCCTCCGTGATCAATGGCGTGACCGGAAAAAATAAAGCTTCCACCTCCGCGATATCAGGGCACACAAAAGGGATACAAATTGTGAATGCAGGTTCACGTATCGTTTTTCTTGACACGCCAGGCGTTATCCCCTTTGATGAACATGACGAATATATGCAGGGGCTTTTGAGCATCAAAGATGCAACACACCTGAAAGACCAGATTGGCGTTGCTCTGAAGATCATTGAAAAGCTGGTTGTGGAAAGTAAAGAAACTCTTGAATCATGTTACAATGTAACTACAGGAGACAAAAATTCCTATGAGATACTTGAGATGATAGGAATGCAAAGTAATTTCCTTAAGAAAAAAGGCGAAGTAGACGAAACAAGAGCCGCTATAAAAATAATAAACGACTGGCAAAAAGGATCACTTATGACATATAACTGAGATATTATTAAGAAGAGGTATTCAAATGGTAGAATGGAAAAAAGATCTAGGGCTGGAAGGAAGAATGATATTGACAATGTTCCTGCTGGCTGCAGTTTACCTTTTCTTTCTGGTATTTCTTGCATCTATGGGTGCACCCCTAACATTCATGCTCCTTTTCATCGCTTTGTTCATGGGAGCACAATATTACTACTCAGACAAGCTGGTTCTCTGGACAATGAATGCAAGACTTGTTTCAGAGTCAGAAGAACCAAAACTTCACGAAACAATTACCAGATTATGTGTTATAGCAGGTTTGCCAAAACCCAAGGTGGCAATTGTAGACACCTCAGTGCCTAATGCCTTTGCAACTGGAAGAGGGCCTAAAAATGCTGTTGTTGCTGTAACCACAGGCCTTATGCGCAAGCTTGACCAGGGAGAACTGGAAGCGGTGCTCGCACATGAGCTGAGCCATGTGAAGAACAGGGACATGGCAATATTGACAATAGCCAGTTTTATTTCAACCCTTGCGTTCTATATTGTAAGATATAGTTTCTATTTTGGAAGTTTCGGAGGCGACCGCAGGAATTCAAATGGCGGTTTGATCGTAATATGGATTGTTTCCATATTAGTATGGATAATCAGCTTCCTTTTGATACGCGCCCTTTCAAGATACAGGGAATTTGCAGCTGACAGAGGGTCTGCACAAATAACCGGAAATCCTGTGAACCTTATCTCTGCACTGAGAAAGATAAGCGGAACCATGGCAAACGTGCCTACAGAAGACCTTCGTAAAGTCGAAGGCATGAATGCATTCTTCATTATTCCTGCAGTATCAGGCTCAATGATGAACTTGATATCAACTCATCCTTCCATGGAAAAAAGGATTGCTGCACTTGAGAAGATACAGAGGGAGATAGAACTCTGATGGGTTTTCGTGATATGTTCAATTCAGTACTTGGAAGAAGTAAAATACCTGAAGCAAAAACTGACAGGCTTTTTGCCATCTCCACGGCAGTTATAACGCTGGAGATGAACCTGAATCTGAAACCTTCTTCGGTAGCCGGCATATGTTTCAAGTCCATGGAAATGTCAAAATACCAGAATGCGAGGGAAGAAATAGAGCAGCTCCTTAAATTCAGTACCAAAGAGACAGGAACTGATTTCAGTATTGAAAAGGACGAATACAATTTCCTGTGGGTCACATTGAAAGATAAGGACTTTGAAGATCTCGTAACAAATATACATATGATCACCCAGACCCTCATAGAACAGGGATTTGGGGAACAGATACTATGTGCTGTTTACAGATTCGAAAGTAATGGACCTGTTTATTGGATATATAATTTCAAACAGGGAAATTACTATCCTTTTGCCCCCCATGGAAAAAATAATAGGGATAATTCAATGGAATTCAGGCTCAAATCATTAATGGAAAAAGAACTTCCCATTGAAAAAGATGTGGGGAAATGGTATCCCCTTTGGAGTATGCCTTTTTAGGGCATATCCAATATTAAATTTTTCGATTTTGGAATTATACCTGATATTTAATCCTCAAATATTCCGACACCTGTAAAGATATCTTTTGCCTCTTCGAAGGTAAGGTCACCTGGAGGAACGATAATATCAGATTCCACTATTTCCGAATCATCGATCTGTTTTCCATTTGAGCGAATCATATCAATGAGCCTTGAGAGTTCACTCCTGTATTCCTCTTCATTATCCTTAGAGACAAGATCCACAATTTTGTTATCAATCACATTCAGTTCATCGAAAAGACTGCTTGGAACTTCATACTGGCCTTCGCCAACTACCCTTATGATCATTTACCTGCCTCCTTTTTGAGTTTCTCAAGTTCAAGATCGACACTTGAACTGGCATTTATCTTTGCAAGTTCCCTGTCAATATCATCACCGCTGATGGTAAGATCATCAAGTGTGCCTACTTCTATGAGCTCATCAAGTGCAGATGCACGGGCCTTCATCTGATCGGTCTTGTTCTCTGCCCTTTCTATTGCCAGACCCACATCAGCCATCTCTTCACTGATACCGGATACAGACTCATTTATCTTGACCTGTGCCTCGGCTGCAGAATACTGTGCTTTGATAGTTTCCTTCTTTGTCCTGAACACTTCTACTTTGGTCGACAAACGCTTTTCAGCTGCAACAAGTTTATCCTGTTCCTTTTCAAGTTCAGCGATCTGTTGATCAAGACCCTGTATCTGAATTGCAAGACTACTTTTCCTCTCTAGAGCCAGACGTGCCAGATCTTCCCTGTCAGCCTGTATAGCTTCCTTTGCCTGGCCATCGAGTTTCTCAATGTTCTGCGATAACTTCGACCGCTGCAACTGAAGTCTCTTTTTTGATGTTGCCACTTCTGCAACACCCCTTTTTACTTCCTGTAGCATTTCTAGTTGTTTCTCATAAGAGTAATCCAGTGTTTCCCGGGGATCTTCCATACGATCCATCAATTTATTCATTTTCGATTTGACTACTGTTCCCATCCTGTTGAATAAACCCATGTCATTCCTCCTGACAATATAGCATAATAAAGATATAAAGTCAAAACTGGCATAAATGCCTTCCCAACCAAATGATGAAAAACATATTCTGATTTAATGACTTTTTGATAAGGGTAGGATATATAGCATAGCCAATAGAATAATATCATTAAATGGAGAGGGTTCAAATAAATAGGAAGAAGACATCCATATCTCCCTTACAATATGATTTCTGATGGAGAAGCAAACCATGGTCAATGCAAATTATAATGAAGAGAATATATTCCGGAGCCAGAGAGTTGCTGTGTTTGCCGACGTACAGAACATGTTCTATTCTGCAAGGAACAATTATTCAGACAGTCGCCTGGATTATGAGAAATTGCTTGCTACGGTACTCAAAGGCAGACAGCATATAAGAGCAATCGCCTATCTGGTTGAAACAGAAGAGGTGGACCAGTCTGGATTCAAGTACCATTTGAGGAACTTTGGATGGGAAGTCAGATCCAAACAACTAAAGATACGGCCTGACGGATCTACCAAGGGTGACTGGGATATGGGAATAGCTATCGATGCAATAGCCATATCCGTAAAAGTCGATACTGTCGTTCTCGTAAGCGGTGACGGAGATTTTACAGCTCTTGTCAATCACCTTAAAGCCTGTGGAGTACGCGTTGAAGTTCATTCTTTTGAAAGGAACACTGCAGCAGAACTTATCAGCTCAGCTACAGAATACTATCCGATAGATGAAAGTATACTTCGTAGAAAATGAAAAAATCAAACTTTTATATATGGGAACAAAACATAAACCCATTTAAAGGTTAAAATTAATTTACCGTTATGTCAAGCAGGTACAAGATACCAGATCCCATTACACTTATTCACCCACGTTCATTGAAAAATCTGAATTATCATCTGCATGAACTTGTAAAAAGCAGACTCTGGTTGAAGATACTCATTGGGATGATGCTGGGAATCATCACCGGACTTGTACTTGGCCCTTCATCTGGCATTTTGAGCAAGGAAATGTCATACACCATCGGGGAATGGCTGGCATTGCCGGGATATATATTCCTTGCACTTCTTCAGATGATAGTTGTACCGCTTGTTTTTGCATCCATCATCCGGGGAATTGCATCTGGCGAAGATATGGAGCAACTCAAAAAGATTGGCCTTCGTACAGTTGCCTATTTTCTTGTAACCACTGCACTTGCAATACTTATAGGATTGACCCTTGCATTGACAATAAACCCTGGAACGTATATTAGTAGCGAACTTGTACAGGACACCATTATGTCAGATACAATACCCGTAACCAGCAGCGATATGGCCACACCTGGTGTTTCAGAGCTTCCGGGTATGATAACTACTATTGTTCCAACAAATCCTTTGGGATCACTTGCAACCGGGGAGATGCTCCAGGTAGTTTTGTTTTCAGTAATAATAGGTGTGGCTCTTGTTTCAATGGCTCCTGCACAATCGAAACCATTGCTGGAATTATTGGGTTCTTTGCAGGAGGTAAGCATGACTGTGGTCCGCTGGAGTATGTTATTAGCTCCAATTGCTGTTTTCGGACTTATCAGTAAATTCACGCTTAATCTTGGACTTGATGCCCTGATGGGAATGCTGGTTTATGTAGGCACAGTACTACTGGGACTATTATTGATGTTAGTATTCTACATGTTAGTCATCCTGGCAGTAACAGGGAAAAATCCGATCAATTTCCTGAGAGAAATAAGAGATGTATTGTTGCTTGCATTTTCCACATCAAGTTCTGCTGCAGTTATGCCACTTTCAATAAAGACCGCTGAAGAAAATATTGGAGTCAGGCCATCTATATCCCAATTCGTGATTCCCCTTGGTGCTACGATAAATATGAATGGTACAGCTCTTTACCAGAGTATTGCAACTGTTTTCCTTGCACAGGTATTTGGGATAGAACTTAGTTTTATACAACTGTTAATTATAATGATAACCGTAGTAGGAGCTTCAATAGGTACTCCATCAACTCCAGGGGTGGGCATTGTTATCCTTGCCATGATACTAGCTACTGTAGGGATACCCACAGCAGGCATTGCACTCATTATAGGAGTTGACAGGATACTTGATATGAGCCGTACTGCAGTCAATGTTACCGGAGACCTTGTTACATGTGTTGTTATGGATAAATGGGTCCGCGGTAAGAAAACAGCTAACGAAGAATTCATTGAAGTAGCTAAACATGAAGCTCAGAGAAGAGCACTCGATGAAGATGTCATTGTTACCACACATGAATAATTAGTGAATTTATACTGACAACGAATTGAAACTGAAAAGGTCTTTGCCACACAAACCGTGGCTTCTATTTTTTATCAAATACAAGAGAAAACTCACTGTATAATCAGTTTCAAATATAAAAAGAACTGCACATGGACAAGATATCGCCTGGACCTAAACGAGTGGTTACTTCTTTATTAAGACCATACCACATTAGCAGATGGAACTAGGTTGGGATGATAATAATCATTCACCCATAATAGAATCACTTATTGAATCATCGCCATAAGCATGCATAATCAGAAGAAGATAACATTATGAATTAATAGAAAACAAACAAAGATAAGAACAACAAATAGATTAGTTATAGTAAAAATCAATTAGAAAAAGTTAGTGTTTATGAGTGAGCTGGCAGCGATCC
>DAZF01000068.1 GCA_002507205.1 Methanolobus sp. UBA32
GGGTTCCGATCCCCATCGGAGCACCATTCTACTTTTCTGATCATTTTATCAAAACTTAGTGACATTGTTACTTATTAGTCCTGCACAAAAACCATACAATGGATTAAAAGTAACAAAACACATGGATGAAATGCATTTTTAATCAACAGCCATTCCTGATTCTCACCACAATAAAAGACCCTATAGGTAACCTCCATCACATGAGAATAACACGAAAGCTATTAAAAGTATTACTAACTTTTACACTCCGTGATTATCATGCCATCAGAAAGTTCAAGCGAAACCACAACAAGACAGATCCCAACATTTGAAGAAGCTGCAAAATTCCATGGACACGTCTGCCCCGGCCTTACCATTGGTTACATTGCTGCCAAAGCAGGAATAGAAGAACTGGAGACCGAGAGAGACATCGATGAGGAGCTCGTCACAATTGTTGAGAACGATGCCTGCGGAGTGGATGCGGTGCAGGTTCTTACAGGATGCACACTTGGCAAAGGCAATCTCATCTACAAGGACCATGCAAAGCAGGTCTTCACATTCATTTGCAGGGACAGCGGCAAAGCAGTCAGAGTTGCGCTGAAAGCAAGTTTCAACATCGACGCCATAGACCCCGAGGTCAGCAAACTGCGCCCGAAAGTTATGGGCGGCACAGCCACAGAGGAAGAAGCAAAAGAATTCAGGAAACGCATGGACGGAATATCCGTGACCATGAGGAACACCCCTGTTGAAGAGATGTTTGACATAAAATTCGTTGATATGAAGATTCCAGGAAAGGCAAGGATATTCAACTCCGTGAAATGCGTAAAATGTGGAGAAATGATGGCAGAATCCCGGGCTAAAGTGCAGAACGGAGAATATGTCTGTATTCCCTGCTACGAGGAATACACAAGAGGATGGTAATGGAATTTTTAGAGCAGATGAAAATATCACCTGCTCTTTTACAACTAAAAAAGGAAATGGAAAGTAAATTATCCAGTCCTACTCCACCTTTACAGCAACAAGAGACAGACCAAGGTCTGATTCCAGTTTCTCTATCTGCTCAAGATCATCCTTTGTGAGCTCAGCATTCCTGATGTTGATCCCGGAGAATGAGAGTAAAGTAATATCCAGTTTTTCTTCGAGTTCTGCAATGGCTTTCATTTGCTCATCTTTGAGTACGGAAAATCCCCATAACATATTTTTTTATCTCCTGTATTTTTCTTTTACCCTAAGGCTACGATAGTAACAAGGCTAATATTATATAGTATTTCTGAAATATTTTACATTTAATAGGACACATATCAAATCAACATAGCATATTAAAGCCATTAGAAACCAAATAAACATTATTCAAAATTAAAATAGAGGTCCACATCACAACTGATGCAGACCCAATCACCAAAAAATGATGAATATCCACTGATCATCTGCCAAACCTTGATGCACAAAATAATCCCAGCAAACCGACAAGTAACTCGAATCCCGGCGCAACAACTGAACTTTGAACAACAGCCACATTTCCATCATTGGTACCAGATAAAACTTCACTTTCGTCTTTTGTGCTGGATGCCAACTGAGCATCATTTCCCTCTTCTGCCAGATTTACAACAATAACCTCCTCATCCTCACCTTCATTTTCATCCTCCGGAACTGCATCTGGCACGGTGATAGTACATGTGTTCCATAACGTCATTTTCAGACATGGAGCAGATGTGTCCTCAGTCTTGAGATAAAGATCACCATAAAGGTCGATGATCTTGTTTGGGTTCAGTGTGATATCAGCATTATTGGACATTACCAGTGCATCATCACCCGTATGGAGAACTGTTCCACTGCCACTTCCGGCATAATCGATACCATCCATGACAGCAGGGACAGCAAATCCTTCAACATCAAAAGCACCATAACGATCCCCATCCTCGATTGTAGTGACATCAACCCTGAGGAAAGCATATTTGAAAACCACAAAATCAGCATCCTTTCCCCTGAATATCGAATCAACATAACAGTAGAACACAGGATTATCGTCGGCATCCTTATAGAGATATGTTCTTTCCTGTTTTGTCAGATTCATATCACCGGATACTATAGAAGTATCTATTTCCTCGCCACCCTTGTTCAGCTGCACCCATACCTTGTTACCTTCCACATCAACCTGCTGGACAACAAGTGACCAGCCACCTGCAAGCTCCCATTCTTTCCCGGAGAACATCTGTTTTTTTACATTATCATCTGTTTCCAGCAGGATCTTTGCAATCTTATCCGGTTTGCAACCGGCTGAAAGGTCAGACGAATCTTCAGGCATTACAACATACTGAGAACCAAAGAAACCCATAAGATAGTATTTCTTCAGGTCAACGTCATCAACAATAAAAGTAGCTCCGTCATCAGAAGCGCCTAGCTTTGTCTTCTTTGTCTGAGGCTTGCTCACATAGTAGAGATCACCTTCAGCAATCTTATCCCCTAGCTGGATAGCGGAAGAGGAATTCACACTATTGTGAAAGTAAAGTATCTCACTGGAAAGACCCGGTTTTATCGGAAACCAGAATCCGGAAAAACTATTCGCATCCCAGTAGAAATCACCCGCAGACGTAGAGGAGTCTGTGCTATCATATACGGAACTTCTTATCTTATACGTTACATCCGATGCACTTGCCGGCATCATTGTCATAATAAGGAGTGCTGAAAAAGCAATTATCATTCCTGTCATTCTTTTCATATAACTACCCCCTTGACAAGAAAATCACTCAAAATTCATTTTTGAACGTTGCATAGGTGCCAGATAATGTATTTTCGAAATCAGAACCGACATTATCCCATAAGCTAAATGTGAGTGTTATTTTCATTGCCAATCGTGTTACGTGGTACTGTGTACCTACATCAGTTATAATATAAATAAATAATCGTATCGTTTAGTATTACTAAATGGTAATCTTTTAATACTAATTAACTCTATTCTGCACTATATTATGACCAGAGGAGATTACAAGATGAAAATAATTAAAACAAAGACCCTGAGTTTTCTACTTATACTCATTGCCACATCAATACTCATTTCAGGATGTGTAGACAGTTCATCAACTTCCCAGAGTATCCATAAACAGGAAGAANNAACTGTCACAGATGCTCTTGGAAGAAATGTGGAAATTCCCGAATTCCCTGAACACGTTATTTGTTCTGGTTCGGGAGCACTCAGGCTCCTGACATACCTTGAAGAGCAGGATAAAATACTCGCAGTGGATAGTATCGAAACAAGAGATTCGGTTTACGATGCAAGACCATACGCCCTTGCAAACCCACAGTTCAGTACTGATTACACAGTATTCGGAGAATTCAGGGGAAACGATGACCCCGAAAAGATACTTGCCCTTGACCCACAACCTGATGTCATACTCAAAACCTATTCTACTTCCGGCTACGACCCGGCAGAACTTCAGGAGAAAACAGGCATTCCAGTAGTTGCCCTTAATTATGGAGACATGGCCAGCAACAGAGAGAGCATGTACCAGAGCCTGAGGATAATGGGTGAGGTCATGGATAAGGAAGAACGTGCTGAAGAAGTCATAGCTTTCTTTGATGAGACCATTGAAGACCTCAATGACCGTACTGCAGACGTACCGGCAGATGAAAAGACCACATGTTATGTAGGTGGCATCGCACGTGCAGGACCACACGGACTCCAGTCTACCGAACCAACCTACCCGCCATTCCTTTTCACCAATGCACTGAACGTTGCCTATGCCGACATGGACCTCAGCACAGCAGAAGTTGCTAAGGAGAAGCTCATAGAGTGGGACCCAGAGATCATATTTGTAGACCTTTCAACACTGCAATCAGAAGATGAGAACAGCGCAGTTTACCAATTACAGAATGATGAATCCTACCAGCAACTGAAGGCAGTTCAATCAGGTAACGTATACGGAGTACTCCCTTACAATTGGTACACCCAGAACTTCGGTTCAGTACTTGCAGATTCATTCTTCGCAGGAAAGTTACTTTATCCAGACAGGTTCGAGGACGTTGACCTTGAAGATAAGACCGTAGAGATATACACATTCCTTGTATGCCAGGGAGATGAAGAACTTGGCAGAGAAGTGTGTGACCAAATGATAAATGCCTTTGGAACTCCGGCATTCACAAAACTGGACGTCTGAAGGTTCATGGAACGGGCAGAAACGGTGAAATGAATGACTGGAACAGAGGGTGAAATTGCCCGTCGTTACAAAGAGCACACTGGCAGGAAGTACACATACCTCCTGGCAGGGATCGTGCTTCTTTTTGTGATGACGATAATATCCATCTCAGTCGGACCCGTAGACATCCCACCATTGGAGGTTGTACAAACACTCACCGGACACAGTGTTTCAGTGAGATGGGACAACATCATATGGAATATTCGCCTGCCTCAGGTGCTAACAGCCATCGTTGCCGGTGCAGGCCTGTCTATAGCCGGAGTTGTCATGCAGTCCATACTGAGAAATCCCCTTGGATCACCATTCACATTAGGGATATCCAATGCTGCAGCTTTTGGTGCGGCTTTTTCAGTAATGGTACTTGGAACAGGTGCCACGCACAGCCGTGTTGGTGATGCGGTGACAATCAGCAATCCATACACTACCACTGCTGTTGCATTTGTGTTCGCACTCCTTGTTACAGCCATCATCCTGGCATTCTCCAAGATCAGGAGAAACACACCGGAAGTAATGATACTTGTAGGAGTTGCCATGGGTTCACTTTTTACGGCGGGAACAATGTTCCTTCAGTATTTTGCCGATGACGTACAGCTCGCATCCATGATCTTCTGGACCTTTGGCGACGCCTCGAGGGCAAGCTGGGAAGAACTGGCACTTATTACTGCGATAGTAGTAGCCTCGATAATATATTTCACGTTGAACCGGTGGAAATACAATGCCATTGATGCCGGAGATGAGACTGCAAAGGGTCTGGGTGTTAACGTGGAGCAGGTCCGGCTCAGGGGAATGATGTGCGCATCCCTTGTAACCGCCATCATTGTCTCATTCCTCGGAGTCATTGGTTTTGTTGGACTTATATGCCCCCACATGGCACGCAGGATAATAGGAGATGACCACCGTTTCCTGATCACAGGAAGCCTGATAATAGGTGCATTGCTCCTGCTTTGCGCAGATACAGCAGCAAGAGTGATGATGGAGCCTTACCAATTACCTGTTGCCGTACTCACATCGTTTTTGGGCGCACCTACATTCATTTACCTTATACTGGGAGGAAGAAGGATATGATACTGGAAGTGGAGGGAGTGGAATTCCAATACAAAAGCAAGGAAGTGCTGAAGGACATAAAATTTGAGCTGAAAAGGAATGAGATATTATCAATACTCGGACCTAATGGTGTGGGAAAAACCACACTGCTCAAATGTATGAACGCTATTCTCAAACCAAAAAAAGGAGCTGTGCTCATAGAAAACGAAGATATCCTCAAACTGGAGCAAATAGAAATTGCAAGACGTATGGGGTATGTGCCGCAGAGATGTGAACCTGCCAGACTGACAGCTTTCGATGCAATTCTTCTTGGCAGGATGCCGCACATGAAATGGAACATATCCCCGGAAGATGTGATGCTTGTGGAAACAACCATCAAGAAATTGCATCTTGAGGATATGGCCCTGAGATACATAGACGAACTCAGCGGAGGAGAACTTCAGAAAGTGGGTATCGCACGTGCAATAGCTCAGAATCCAAAACTTCTCTTGCTGGATGAACCCACAAGCAGCCTTGACCTTAAGAACCAGCTCGAGATACTGGACACGATAAGGGACGTTGTCAGGAAAGAGAATGTATCTGCGATTATGACAATGCACGACCTGAATCTTGCTTTCAGATACTCTGACAAGTTCTTGTTCCTGAAAAATGGAACAATTTTTGCAGCAGGCAGTATGAGTGATATCACACCCCAGATAATCCATGAGGTATACGGAGTACCTGTGACAATACAGAATTACATGGATATTTCAGTGGTAATACCAGTTTAAGAAAAAAAAAAAAAATCAAACACAAAAAACAGAAGGAAATTATCATGGACTATCAAAATATAGATTGGAGCAAAGTATGGATAGAGCAAATGGAAAAACACCTTCAATGCGGAAACAAAAAGAAGGCTTCAATATGGGAGGATAAAGAGAGTGCAAAAAGATTCTGGGAAATGTCACAGAAAGATAATCAGAAAAGAGCAAAAGAGACAATCAAACCCCTGAAAATTACACCACAGTCCAGAGTGCTTGACATTGGAGCAGGCCCAGGAACACTTGCAATCCCGCTTTCAGAAAAAGTAAAACATGTTACTGCCGTGGAACCTTCAAAAGGCATGATTGAAGTCTTTGAAGAAAACATGGGTGATTATAGGTGCAACAATATATCCATTGTCAAAAAGAGATGGGAAGACATCGATGTTGAAAAGGATCTTGATGGACCTTATGACGTAGTAATTGCGTCTTTTTCCCTGGGCATGCCAGACATCCGCAAATCAATAGAAGATATGCTGGCAATAGCTTCAGGACATATCTACCTATACTGGTTCGCCGGTGAAACATCATGGGACATGCATTCCAGGAATATATGGCTGCAACTGCACGGAAAGGAATACTACCCCACGCCTAAGTGCGACATAATCTATAACTTACTGTACCAGATGGGAATTTACCCGAATATGGAAACTTTCACACTGGGACGCACGGAAGTTTACTCTTCCATGAATGAAGTAATAAATAATCTTTCAAATCATTTCTCAGTGTCAACAGACAATCAGCAGAAAATACTTGAACAATACATGGAAAAGACCCTTAGGAAGGAAAATGGAAACTATATTTATGATGCACGTTCCACAAGAGTAAAGATGTGGTGGAATACAAAGGATTACTGATGGTTATTGATAGCTAGCAGTTATCTGACATTCACATCAACACCTGTGCCGGATCCTGGCAGGATCTCATCCAATATCCTTTTTGCGACGTCTGCTACTTTATCCTTTCTGCCAACCTCGATAATATGGTCTGCAAAAGCTCTGTAAAGTACAGTCCTTTCCTCGTACAGACCATGTAATCCTTTTTCTTTCAGGCCTACCACACCCCTTGTAGTGAGATTGGACAATCTCATAACAATTGTACCAAAGGGGACATCAAGGTATACTACAACGGATCTTGCTTTCAGGGATTGCATCGCTTTTTCAGAATATACAACACTCCCGCCTGTTGCAATGATGCAGTTATCCCCCAGCTTAAGATCAAGTATGCTTTGTTCCTCTGCCCTTATGAGAGCCATGTCCCCCAGGTCATTGACAATGTCCTGAAGGCCGGTTCCCGACTCATCTATTAGAAGCTTATCAGTATCGATGAATTCATAACCCAACATGGATGCTAATTTCTGTCCGGCAGAACTCTTGCCTGCACCCGGCATGCCAATCAAAGTTATAATCATAGGATCATCCCGTATTGCACCATAAAGAGTTCAGTTTGTAAGAGATTGTATAGGAGCAGGTATTCGACCGCCTCTTGAAATGAATTTCTCCGAACTGAATTTGTGAACCGGCATCACAGGAGCAGTCCCAAGAAGGCCGCCGAACTCGATCATATCTCCTACTTTTGTACCCGGAGCAGGTATCAGCCTTACAGCGGTTGTTTTCTTATTTATCATTCCTATTGCCATCTCATCTGCAATTATGGCAGAGATCGTTGAAGACGGAGTATCCCCCGGAACTGCTATCATGTCAAGACCGACAGAACATACACTGGTCATAGCTTCAAGTTTATCCAGTGACAGGGAACCCCTCTGTACAGCCCTTATCATGCCTTCGTCCTCGCTTACAGGAATGAAAGCACCACTTAGTCCGCCAACAGAAGAAGATGCCATAGCTCCGCCTTTCTTTACCGCATCGTTGAGAAGCGCAAGTGCGGCAGTGGTGCCGTGAGTTCCGCAGCTTTCCAGACCCATGGCTTCCAGAATAGCGGCAACACTGTCACCTATGGCAGGGGTTGGGGCAAGAGAGAGGTCAAGCACACCAAATTGTGCATGCAGTCTGCGCGCGGCTTCTTTACCCACCATCTCGCCCATTCGGGTTATTTTGAAAGCCGTTTTCTTTATGCACTCAGAGATATCACCAAGTGTCGGGTCTTTGAGTGCACGCACTGCAGAATTAACAACTCCGGGACCGCTCACACCTACATTTATAACGCAGTCAGGTTCGCCAATTCCATGAAAAGCGCCTGCCATGAAAGGATTATCTTCCGGAGCATTTGCAAAGACAACAAGTTTAGCACAACCAATGCCCGAATTAGCCTTTGTCAGCTCAGCTGTTTCCTTGATGACTTTCCCCATAAGAGCAACCGCATCCATATTGATACCCGCTTTGGTGGTTGCCACATTTACTGAAGAACATACCTTATTAGTGCTTGCAAGTGCCCTGGGTATGGAGTTTATCAGTGTGAGGTCCCCCGGAGTCATGCCTTTCTGGACCAGGGCACTGAAACCGCCTATAAAATCGACACCTGTATCCTCGGCAGCCCTGTCCAGTGTTTGGGCAACTGATGTATAGTCCGTGGCATCACAGCTTTCGGCAACTATTGCAATGGGAGTTACTGAGATCCTTTTGTTTATTATCGGGATTCCGTAAAGGTTCTGTATATCATTGGTCGTCTTGACAAGGTCCTCTGCATAATACATGATCCTGTTGTAAATGTTCTCGTTGAAAGTATCTATATCAGGATGACTGCAACCGCGCAAGTTGATACCCATGGTGACGGTCCTTATGTCAAGGTTCTCACTGGTCACCATTTTAATTGTTTCAAGTATTTCTTCAGGATGGATCAGCATGGGAATGCACCTCATATCCTGTGCATGAAATGGAATGCATCTTCGTGCTGGACCCTTACCTCAACACCAAGCTCTGAACCTTTTTCGGACATTGCCTGCTGGAAAGCTGCCAGATCGAAGTTCTCTTCTTTTATCTGTGCCAGCATTATCATGGTGAACAGGTCATCCATGATGGTCTGACTGATGTCTACAATGTTGACATTATATAGTGCCATGACCTGCGTGATTCCCGCAACAATACCAATTTTATCAATTCCAATAACAGTGATTATAAAACGACTAGATGACATGGATCTTCCTTCTTTGAGTGCTTTTTAAGAAGCTACCAGGTAGCATAATATACTGGATGCTATTTTGACTTTGCTAATGCTATAATCTGTGAAAAAGATGTGCCTGAACACACCTCAATGAAAAAGTATATTTGTCAGAGACAGAATCATCTAAATGTTAAAAAAAAATAAAAATCATTCTGATGGACAAAATACGGTTGTGGGAATAATACGTCGTATTTAGGCACCTGCATTGAAAATAATCATGCAGAAAATATTAATAAATTCCAATCTAGAATATATTAGTACAAATATATAATAACCTGAAGCAAAAGTAACTGACGTAACAAACCGGATTGATAGTAAGTAACAAAGTTTATATATAAATTTCATTATGATTATTATGATGATGGTTTGAACGGCTAGGTTCATCAGATGATTCAAACAATCAGGAGATACAATGGTTAAAATTGTACACGCACAAACTGTACTTACGGAAGATGAACTGGCGGCTTTAAAGAAGAAATGTAATGAGTCGTCAACGAAAGAAGCCTTGAGTATGGCAGTGCAACATTATCTCGAGTGCGAATATACCGAACTCGACGATAAAATGTGGACCAAAAAGCTTGAAAAAGTGGTCCAAAAGAAGAATCAGAAGAAACTATAAACTTCTGAACAAGAGAGGAACAACTATGAGCAAAGCAAACCAATTTTTAGATGAGGATGCAGTATCCCCGGTCATCGGCGTTATCCTGATGGTCGCAATCACTGTAATCCTTGCTGCAGTCATTGCAGCATTCGTATTCGGCATGGGACCACCAGAACAGGCACCACAGGCAAGTATCAGAGCCAGTGCACTTGAAATAAATGATTTTAACTCTGTTATGCTTGAACATCAGGGTGGGGACGAAGTTACGCTTACTTCATCAGTTACCAAATTCAGTGTTGATGGAAATGCAGTAGATTATGGACCTGTAGGAGACTACTTCTCTGCAGGAGACCGTCTCTACATTGGAGCAAACGGAACAGATACTTACACCCTTGCAAACACAACAGCTGATGCAGACGCTACTGAAAACGTTGGCAATTCTACCGAGACTGTGGACCTAACAATCATTGATGTCCAGAGCCAGCAGATGATTGCTGACCTGACCGTAAGGTTCTAAACTCAAATTTAATGACGCATCTTGCGTCATCTTTTCTTTTTTTCTAATAATCGACAATTTAGATAAGTATATATACTATCCAAATGCACACTTCCTTGTAAGTAATTATATTCAGGATGTGGTATTTTGGATTATGAAGTAGCTTTAAAGAACTCCTGGAATGTTGTGAAGGAGAACCTCGTAACATTTATAGTTGGTTTATTGATAGCCGCTGTAGGCTCAATATTGATAGTTACCATTGCACCTCTTGCCTATGGATTTACTTCCATGGCAGTAAAGGGAGCAAGGGGAGAAAAGATAGAGATCAATGATGTATTTGTAGGCTTTAACAAGGATGATTTCATAAGAAGTTGGACATTCATGCTTGTTTACATGGTCGTTGCCGGAGTACTTGGGCAGATAGCATCCATACTCTCAACGATAGTAGGAATACTTTTCATGTTCACCCTACCATTGCTAGTCATTAAAGGATATGGCGGTATTGAGGGAATAACAGAAAGTATTGAGATTATCAAGAAAGTCCCTGTGGAAAGTATAATCGTTTATGTGATAACACTTGTTCTCAACATGATCGGTGCAATCCTTCTGGGAGTCGGACTGCTAATAACAGTACCTATCAGTACAGTATTCCTGGCAAATGCAACATTCGAGCTTGCTGAAGAATAATTTAAAGTAAAATAATATATCGAATGCTGTAAACATTTGTTTACAGCACTGTTTTTTATTTGGAATCTAAGAACTAATCCTAAAGATTCAGATTCCGTATATCTCATAACCCTTTTTGACCTTTTCTATATCCCTTTCGATTACAGATAACCTGTTCTTATCCACCTTCATACCGGCAAGGCTCTCGATGAACCAGATAGATTTAACGTGGTCATCAGGCGTTAGTTTCCAGTCGGGTTTTTCCATATAGAAATCAATGCCATCGGCATAATGCAGCAGTTCCATCCTCACTTTTTCAGTGATCCATCCAAGCTCTTCATAATAAGAGAGTATGTCAGGGAGATTATTACGACCTACAAGCCCCATCAAAAACTCAAGCCATTCCATACAGAGTTTCATATTGCCTGAATTTTTGACTATATTGGAAAGGTGGACATTCTGCCCGAATCCCTTGTAACTTTTGGCACCCAGTTTTTTTAATTCTGCTTCCACATATTCGGTGACAGAACTTATCTTCTCAAGCATTGCAGCATTCTTCTGCTCGGATTCCTGCCTGAACTCCTTGAACTCAGAAGAAACCATGCCAAGATTATCAATCAATGAAGATATGGATCTTGAAAATTCAATTGAAGTCGATTTTGTATCCTCATGGGATTTTTCCATGGAACTGATCCTTGAACCGATTACATCCAGCTTACCGGAGACATCATCAATACGGGAAAATTTTGATTCGTTTTCCTGCAATGACTCATGCAACTGTGCAAGAAGTGCAGTATAACAATTCACAAGTTCAGAAATATTGTCTTCCATCCGGGAAAGATCAGACTTGATGGAAGTATTATCAGACAGGAGAACTTCAAGATTTGATTCAAAATTATCAACCTTTCCTTCAATAGAACTCGTCTTTTCTTCAATATCTGCAAACTTTATCTGATCCTGAGCCAGGACATCTTCACTGGCTTTGGCGAAAGAGGACAATGTCTCGTCCAGATATGAAACCTTACTCGAAAAGTTTTCGACCTCACCACGAACAGAAGTGAATTGCATGCCCATGTCCCTGAGATTGCCTTTTAGCTCGTCGATGTCACTTTCAATTCCAGCATACCTCTTATCAGCAATCATGCCATTTGATTCTGCAGAGAGAATCTTCGACAAACTCATCCTGGAAGAGTCTACAGAATTATCATTATGAGAAACAAGTATATTGTCAAACAACTCAGATTCTTCCTGCTGTCCCGTCATTTCTCCTACGTTCGGTATTTCAGAGCTGCTTTCAGGCAGAATCTCATGACCGGTCAAAGCATTTGAGGTCACAGATTCACCAACTGGTACGACTCCTACGAGTTCGTCATCTACACCTAAGAAATCAGGACTACTATCCCGAACAGTATTTTGAACAGAATCATGAGAAACAATTTCGTCAAGGGAATATTTAGGATCCATTGCCATTACAGGGTTATCTATTGGAGTCACTTTCCTGATAGCCTCAACAGGCTCACGCACCAGATCGGATTCAAAAGGATTTACCTGTGCACCATCTGCAGTTTCCTTCAGAACTTCTGCAGATGAGACGAACGGATTAACCGGAGAAGGAGCAACGTTAACGTCGGATTCATTTTCAAATGGTGACTGAGATGCAGAATTTGCAGCATTGGTATACATCGAATCTTCTGACAGTGTATCTCCCCTCATGTCCTCCATTCTTTCAATAAGGCTCTTCCCTTTCGTCAGATTTTTGAAAAAACCTCTGGCGACAACAGATATCCCTTCAATATTCTTTTTGAATGAATCTACGTTAATAGGAGGCTTAATTGACCTGTTGCTGCCAGTTTTCTCTTTTACAGATGTTGTTTCAGCACTATGGAAAGGTTCACCAAAAGGATTTACGCCGGTAGTAGAGACAGCAGAAAACGGATTTACACCAGCACCAGAAGGAGCTTCAAACGGATTAGCACCAACCGCAGGAGTAGAGTCAAAAGGATTGGCACCAACATCAGGTGCAGCAACAAATGGATTGACACCAACATCATGAGGAGTTTCAAAGGGAGTGGCACTAACAGTAGGAGCAGTATCAAAGGGATTTACGCCAGCAGCAGGAGGAGCTTCAAACGGATTGACACCAACGGCAGGGGCAGAATCAAAGAGATTAGCACCAATAGTAGGGGCGGCAGCAAAGGGATTTATTTGAGGAGCAGATGCATTTTCTGACGAAGGGACAGCTGACGGGAATGTTATTGAATCATGAACTGCTGATTCGGACATATTTATGGCCGGTGGCTCAGGACCGTTCCCCGATTCAGTGTCAATTCCAGGCGGAATAAAAGGTTCAAATAATGGTGGAGGTGATCGCTTTTTAGGAGAAACACCAGAATTTTGATTGGTTTTTGCAGACGCATTATCATCTATGCCAGAATTATCAAAAGTAAACAATGTTTTGGGAATATCATTGAGAACGCCTTCGTTTTGGTCAGGCGTTCCGGGAATATTCGACGCATTCATGAATGAAGGTAAAGAAGGAGGAAAAGACATCTCATCAGGATTTGAAGTTGGTACCTCGCTTTTATTTTCACTCACTGCAGACAGATCTGGTAAATCCCCAAATGAAGGAAAACTCATTTCCGGCATTTGACCAACCTTAACATCTGATGCAGGTTCATGAGCCTCTATTTTTGCCTCCTCCATTGGAATATCTGCAAAAGCATTTGCTAATATATCAGGAATCGGAGGAGGTGAAAACATTTTATTTTTAGAAGCATCCAGCGATAGCTTCGCCTCATCACCAGCTGATGACATAATCTCTGCTATTTTTTTATTCTCCCATGGAAGTTCACTCATAAAAACCAACTATCGATTAAAAAGCATTAATTATTATAAATTCAAGAATATTATATGCGCGATATTTATATAAGAGTTACTCTTGGCAGAAAAACTAATGTTTAAAGATAATACAGATGAGAAAATAGTAAAAAGTTTTAGGCGCACGGGAATGATTGAGGGAATGGACGAAAGATAAAGGATGAAATTTGTGCTAAAAATTCACTTTACTGTGAGTTTGTGCGCCTACTTGTGCATAGAAAACAATTATATATAAGAGTTTCGCACATCCTCAAAAACATGCACATCATGAGCACATGAGATAATCACAATCATCTAACACAATACATGTTCGCAATGATATAAAAAAATATAAAAAATAGACATTGTAAATGTGCAAATGAATAAAACATAAAAAAAGAAAGAGAGAATCCGGCTCAAATATCCAGATTCATAATTCTTGCATTTTCAATAGACTTGCGAACAAGATCATCAATATCGATCTTTTCTTCTTCTGCAACCAGAGAGTCAAAGCCAGCTTTTACCTCAGGATGTACCGGAACTGCCTGACAACTTCCGGCAGGCTGGATAGATATATCAAAAGTACCTATCTTTCTTGCAATATCGATTATCTCATTCTTGTCAAGACCGATCAGCGGATGATATATAGGAAGGCAAAGACCGTAGATTTCAGCATACATATTAGCTGCGGTCTGGGAAGCCACCTGACCAAGAGATGAACCGGTAACTATACCTGAAGCATCTTCTTTTTTCATTATTTCAGCAGCTATCCTGTACATGGTACGCTTACAGAGAAGACATGTTTTGTTCTTAGAACATTTATCTATAAAATTCCCGAGGTTGGAACCATTCGGAACCTCATATGCCTTGAAAGCATGACTTGGACACCATTCCTGGAGTGCTTTTAGACAATCCATTGTGCGCTTATGGGCAGCGTCCTCATTGTAAGGAGAATTATTGCAATAAACAGGCACAATCTCCACACCTCTTTTCATCATGAGCCATGTGGAAACCGGAGAATCAATTCCTCCAGAAACAAGGGATATCATTTTACCCTGAGTTCCCAGTGGAAGTCCACCTACGCCTTCTATTGATTCTGTGAAAACGTATGCCTTGCTCTGGCGCATTTCCACGAATATTTCCCGGTCGGGATTTGATAGATCCACAGAAGGAGTAATACCTTTTGACTCCAGCATATTCCATACCGCATCACCGCACCTCATGCCAATCTCACGTGATGAAAAACTATGGTTACCCGTACGTCTGGCCCTGATAGCAAAAGACTGACCCTCAGTAACAAAACTATCGGCAAGCTTTGCACATAAGTCGCCTGCAGCCTCTATAGTAGCATCCGTCACCTGTGCAAACGAAGCAGATACCACACCGAAAACATCTGCTGCTGCTTTTGCAGCCCGCATATCTTCGGATTCGATGAATATTCTTCCCCATTCACGCATTATCCGGGAATAAGGTATACCACGGTGATCCAGCATTGCGGATATATTTTTCACCAGAGTCCTTTCATAAAAGTTACGAACGCCTGTGCTCTTTAAGGCAAGTTCACCATATCTTACAATGATTATGTTTCCCATTGGTAAGAAATCAGCAATAAGACTATTAAAGTTAATCGGAAAAGGCAACTATGACCTATTATTAATATATAAATAATAGATAGGCAAACTACCTTTTAATGCTGAAATCCGGGAATTCTGAAGCAAAAGAAGACCATGAGATCTCCAGGTCATCAACTCTGGCATGGGCAGGGCCTATATGGAGAAAATCAATAAGTCTTTGGATGGAATGCCTGTTCCCTTCTGCAAAAACTTTGACACTTCCATCGGACATGTTCTGTGCAAACCCGGTAAGACCCAGTTTTCTTGCATTTTCCACAGTGAATCTGCGAAAATAGACACCCTGAACTCTTCCCCTGACAAGTATTGTTGCAGAGGAAAATTCCTCTGCGTTAGATATCTCACCCTGCATACAGGTTAATTTGTATGAAAGGCTTATATGAATTTTGGCCTCTGACTAAGCATTTTTGCAAGACACAGACCTTTATAAGGCATCCCTTCAACCTCTGATGAGATTCTGGCATTTAATTCTTCAGAAGTCATCTCGACCTTAACAGGGCTCTTTGGCTGTGATTCTGCACGGATGGTCACATTGATCGTGCCATTCTCCACTTCACTGTCACCAACAACTACAACATAAGGGATCCATTCACGGCCAGCTTCACGTATCTTCTTACCTACGGTATCGTCCCTGTCATCAATATCAACACGACAATTGAGTTGCCCAGATACCTTTAAAGCATAATCCATATGCTTTTCTGCTATAGGTATTACTCTTACCTGAGTAGGAGAAAGCCATAATGGCAAAATAGGAACCCCACCCGCTTCAGCCCTCATCGCCTCTTTTTCAAGCAGGCCATAGATACAGCGCTCAATCGCACCACTTGGTGAGCAGTGAAGGATCACAGGCTTGTTGGCATTTCCATTGGAATCAATATAATTGATGTCATACCTTTCAGCATTCTCAACATCTATCTGCACGGTTGAAAGCGCACTTGCCTTTGCAAGGGCATCAACGAAATTGAACTCGAATTTAAGCACGAAGTAGAAGAAACGAGTATCCCACATCTCGATCAGGACAGGCTTGTCCACAGTCTTTGCAAGGTTTGTAATGAAATCCTTGTTCTCATTATAGAAATCCCTGGTAAACCGGATAGCAACTTCAAAGTCATCCACCTTGATGCCTATCTTATCCAGAACAGAGATACACATATTGTACTGCTCATCGAACTGGGATATTGCATTCTCCATATCAGCACACAGGCTGTGCATGTCAGGCATTGTGAAAGCACGCAGACGTCTCAGGCCCACAAGTTCCCCACGCTGCTCCTTCCTGAAACTGTACCGGGTCATCTCCACCATTTTCAATGGCAGGTTCTTGTATGAGATGGTCATGTCATGGTTCATAAGGAACTGACCGAAACATGCGGCAAACCTGAGGAAAAGCTGCCTCTTGTCAGATTCAATGGAATACTGGCGGGCAGGGAACCTGTCAAGATACTTTTTCAGGGTTGGGTGATTCATATCATACATAAGAGGCGTCTCAACCTCCATTGCCCCTACTTTTGCAGACTCCTCAAGCACATAGTTCTCCAAGAGTGATTTCATCAGGCGGCCTTTTGGATAATAGCGCATATTACCTGAATCCGACCCCGGCTCATAATCAGCTATTTCCAACCTGCGCATCAGCTCAACATGCGGTGGTGCCTTTTCAACAGCCCTCTTCTTGGATATCTCGTAGTCCACAAACTTCCCGAGATTTTCATGACCTGAAAAATCAAAGGTAGTTGCATCGTGCAGAATTCCATCAGGTGTCAGGACATGCCAGTATGATTTTGCTGTGCTCTCTGCTTTGAGAGCTTCGGAAACTACCTCTTCCTTTACGGATGCCAGACATGAAGACGATTCTGACCCTGAGGCAACTTCATCAGGAACGATGGAACGTGACAGTTCGGAAAGCGGATGGCCTTTACAGCTTATTTTGAAAGCCTTATACCATCCGAATGGTGCCCTCTTAACAGTGAATTCCCCGGAAAGTGCTTCTTCTATCCCTTTCAGGACAGCAACACCAACCTTAGGTGAGGAGAGATCTGAACTCAGGTGAGCATACGGATATACCATTATGTTTTCCGCTTTAACCTGTGAAGCCACGTTTTTTATCTCTTCTACAGCTTTTGAGATAGCACCCTCTACGTTGGACTCATCTACTTTTTCCACTGCAATAAATGCAGCAAGAGCTTCTTCAAGTCTGCCTTTTTTAAAGGACTCTTCTATTTTTTCAGCAACCGGGGTGCTCTTTTTCACTTCGTATTCAATATAATCAGAATGGATCAGTAATAATTGCATAAATTCACCTGTTAGATTCTGCTATCTTAATTAGACCAATCGTTAATAACCTTTTTCAAGTCATTAAGAAACAAATACAGGCCCAGACCCATAAAATAAGACACTTTTAATGCACTTTCATTCTGCAACTTCTTTTTCGCAAAAATGGGCATTTTTCTGTGCACAAACCGGCCCGTCATTGCCTGTATAAACCCGGTATGCTGCGATTATCGCACCCAACACGATAGGAGCCATAAAAAAACCTGCAATACCGCCTACAAATGCACCACCCATAAATGCCAGAAGAATAAGGAAAGGATGTATCTGGGACTTGATACTTGAAAGGTAAGGACGCAGGAAGAGTTCAGGAGGGCCATAGATGATTATGGATGAAACGACGAAAAACACTACTGCGCTTTCAAGACCCATATCCAGATAACGATATAAAGACAAAACAAGCAGAACCATGTAACCGGCAAATAGAGGAATGACGGATGCCACGAATATAAGGGCGGATAAAGCAAGTATATGACTAAAACCAAATGCATAGAAAACTATCAGAGAAAGAACACTGGCAATCAATGCGGCTGAAGCATTTCCTATGAAAACGCCCTGCAGGATCACATCAAGATGAAATAGGTATCGTACAGCAGTAGGCTTGTGGTCAGTTGGAACTACCCGCAATACGGACCTGTAAAGGCCATCACCATCTGCAAGTAAAAAGTAACAAAGGAATATTGCAACAAGCAGATTTATAGCGAACATCATCAGATTTTGAGCATAAGACACAATTCCAATCTTACTCAGCAGTGGAAAGAAAGATGTGGAAATATTCCATATCATTTGTTGTACATCAGCACTGTACCTTTGAGGAACATCTATAGACCTGAATAAATCAAATGTTGTGTTGATAACGTACCCCTGATTCTCAATTATCCACGCAATCTGGCGAAGTATTTCAATGACTCCGGAACCTATTATGAAAACAACCGGAACGACTATACACATCGTTGCCACAAGAGCTGCAGTCTTCCTGAACCTTTTTAGTTTCATGTAAATTGGGCGGGCAATATAGGCAAATACAAGACCAAGAACAATACCATCCGCAAGAGGGAAGAGTATGTACACAAATAGAACGGACAGGAAGAAAATTGCTATAAGGGAAACTAGTTTCCACCTACTATCGATTATACGTGAAAGTCCATCCTGATTTATCATAACCATTTATATCCTTCAAATATTCTTTTCTGGGGTTTATATAATATATTAACCTATTAATAATTCACTATGAAAGGATGGTACACCTGAATCAGGACAATTTATCCGCATATTTGAGCACTACACATGAATCCGTGCATTTACCACACCTGATACAACTATCACTTACCTGTGCATACCCATCTTTTATAGTAATAGCATCCACCGGACAGACTTTGAGGCATATACCACAGCCTGTACACCTGTGAGCCTTCAATAACTGGCGCGATACCTTCCTGAAAAGAGAATCTGCAGCAGCCTTATTTTCAGAATTTACCACAAGGCTCCCGGATGAAAATATCTTCACCGTGGATGAATCATTCCTTACCATCAGAAGACCAAGTTCTTCTGAAAAAACGGTTTTTCCGATGATGTTCATTATATCCGCAGTTCTTTTCATGGAAAAACCATCTATTGAAGCTTCAATGCTATAACCACCCGCCTTGCATGGAGATATTCCTGAAGTGATATTGATATTGAATGATGAGTCACTAACACTTGCAGATGGAGAGATTCCCATTTCTTCACAGAGTTTTAGCATCTTGGGAGGGAGTTCTTTCCACCTCCATAAGCCATGCTCTATGAATTTATCAGACAGTCCATTCTTTTCTGCCCACTGCATAAGGAACGATTCCCACCGTTCATGTAATTGGGGATGCAGGTCCTTCAGACGCTTGTATTCTGCGGAAAGGGCTGCAGGACAAAGATAACACCCTACCCTTTCAAATCCAAGATCATAAAGCGGATTATATTCAAGTTTTCTCCAATAGATGTACAACCAGACCTCTATTGCCTTCCAGTCTTTTATGGGAAAAATATTAAGCTGGCCTGGAACAAAAGGATTCTTTTCACTTGTGGAAATATTGGCCCTGGAAAATGACTCGTATCTTCTTTTGCCGTCTACGGTTATGCATGTGGGAGCGTGCTCAAGACACTCCTCTATGGCTGCATTGGCAGGAGCAAGTTTGCATATCTTGCAGCACCATCGGAAATCCTTTGCAGGAGGACCGAATGCATCCACATTGTCCCAGAAATCAGACACTGCCTTCTTTTCTATCAATTTGATGTTGNNGTATTCAGGAAAAATGCCTGAACTTGTCTGTTCTTAAGTGCACTCAGAGTCAGGTCAAGCACCACAAGACTATCCTTTCCACCACTGAAGGATACATTGACGGGCAGGTCTTTATAGTCTTTCTGGCTGGCAATACCTTTTATTGTATTCATGGCATTCTTGCCAATTAGACGTATGTGAGATACATTTGCAGCTATCACATCATCCATTGTGGAAATTTTAGGATTCAATGAAACCTGCTGTGAATCGATCTTCCTGACCCTCAGTACCGGACCCTCTACAGAGGGCGCATCCTTTGCATCGCAGTATGCAACCCCAAATCCTGTAAGGTTGCCTGACTTTATAAGAATGATATCATTTGACCGGATATCGGAAGAAACAGATTCTACAAAATCGTAATTCACCTTTTTACCATTGAGATGTCTGGAATTCTTTTTCAGGACTACGGTTTTCTGGTCAGTATGCTTCAGAAGTATGTGCGCTCCAGAAACAGATGGCTCGAAAACGTAATCCATCTTTTGCATATCAAAACGGAGCGTACCAAAGAACAGACCGTCAACTATGATCTCATCGTTTTTATCGTCCCCGGGTATTTTATTCAGTAGAATGACCCTCTCAGCCAATGGGTCATAGGCAAAGGAAGATAAAAGCAGATCGTGAAGAATACTTCGTTCATACGGAGAACAGAATCTCACATCTGCAGGCTGTGACAGATCGATCTTATTCCCTTCTTTTCCACAGGTATCACAGTCTTTTTCGATAAGGGGAACATTGCATTCCGTGCACCAGAAGATGTAATCCTTCTCGTTACTTGCATATCTCTGAGACTGCTTTTTTTGAGCAGAAGCTCTCTTTGATATTTTACTGTCAAGAACTTTGTTTACCCTGGAAGAAGAGTTTACACTCTTGAGGTGTGGGGTTTTGGATTTATCCGAAAAAGACCTGCCTTTTTTCATTGATACCATTAAGCATACACCAGCTTAAAAAGATGTTCAGAAAAAGAAGAAAAAAGAAAGGTATCCGGACAAAGCCGGATTAAAAGATCAGTTAATAAGATACTCATTTATTGCCTGTGCAGCGATCTTGCCTGCGCCCATGGCACTGATAACTGTTGCAGCACCTGTCACAGCATCCCCGCCGGCATAGACATTGTCAAGGGATGTCTTTCCGGAATCATCAACTATGATGGTCCCCCTTGAATTGGTTTCCAGACCGGTTGAACCTGAGAATATCATAGGGTTGGGTGACGTACCTATGGCTATTATGATAATATCTGCATCAACAACATGTTCGGAACCTTCTACAGCAACCGGACTTCTGCGCCCGGACTCATCCGGCTCTCCGAGTTCCATCCTGATGCATTCCACACCATTTACTGTCATGTTCTCGCCTTCGAGAATACGAACAGGATTGGTGAGAAGCCTGAATACAATACCTTCCTCCTTTGCATTCTCTACTTCTTCCTTCCTTGCAGGTAGTTCTTCCTCGCTACGACGGTAGACTATACTTACCTCTTCGGCACCAAGGCGGAGTGCACTGCGTGCGGCATCCATTGCAACGTTACCGCCACCGACCACAACGACCTTCTTACCTCTCTTGATAGGAGTATCATAATTCGGGAACTGGTAAGCCTTCATCAGGTTAACCCTTGTGAGGAACTCGTTCGCGGAGTAAACACCATTGAGGTTCTCGCCTTCAATGCCCATGAATTTTGGCAGTCCTGCACCAGTCCCAAGGAAAACAGCATCGAACTCTTTCCCAAGCTCATCGAGTGTCTTTATTTTCCCAATAACGTAACCAACCTTTACTTCGACACCAAGCTGTTTGATGTACTCCACTTCTTCCCTTACTATTGCCTTTGGAAGCCTGAATTCAGGAATTCCATAGGTCAGTACACCGCCGGTATCGTGGAGTGATTCGAATATTGTTACAGCATGGCCTGCTTTTGCAAGGTCTGCTGCTGCTGTGAGACCCGCAGGTCCGGCACCGATCACTGCAACCTTCTTGCCTGTAGACTCCGGACGCGCAGGAGGAGTTACACCCCTCTTCCTTTCATAGTCTGCACAGAAACGCTCAAGTCTGCCAATAGCAACAGGTTCTCCCTTCTTTGCCAGTACGCACAATTCCTCACATTGTACTTCCTGGGGGCAGACACGACCACATACAGCAGGAAGTGCATTTGTAAACTTTATTGTATCGATAGCACCGTCAAAGTCTTCTTCCTTTATACGGGAAATGAAACCAGGTATATCGACATTCACAGGACATCCTTCAACACACTTTGGATTCCTGCACTCCAGACACCTTGAAGCCTCTGCAAGTGCCTGCTCATCAGAATAACCAAGTGCGACCTCATCAAAATTATGTGCCCTCTCCTTTGGATCCTGATGGGGCATTGCCTGTCTTTCAACCATCAGTTCTCACCTCTGCAGGTGCATTTGTGATTGTTATTGTGGTTCTCAAGACACTTTGATTCCTCATCCCTGTAAAGGGCAAGGCGACTCATGAGGAGATTGAAATCCACTTTATGAGCATCGAATTCCGGACCGTCAACACATGCGAACTTTGTCTCGCCGCCAACAGAGACCCTGCATCCGCCACACATGCCGGTGCCGTCTATCATTATAGGATTGAGGCTTACAAGTGTCTCCACACCATAAGGTTCCAGCATACCTGCTGCAACCTTCATAAGAATAGGAGGACCTATGACAACTACCCTTGCAACCTTCTCACCACTGTCGAGTATGTTCTTTACAACATCTGTAACAAAGCCGTGGTGACCTTTGGAACCGTCATCTGTTGCAACATGGAGTTCATCTGAAGCTGCCTTCATCTCATCTTCAAGGATAAGAAGACTCTCATTCCTTGCACCTATAACAGATATTACTTTGTTCCCGGCTTCACGATATGCCCTGACCTGTGGATATACAGGAGCAATTCCAACTCCGCCACCTACAAGGATAACAGTGCCGAGTTCCCTTACATCAGCAGGTGTTCCAAGGGGACCTACAAAGTCCCGAAGTTCATTTGAAGATGTCATCTTTGCAAGCTGCTTTGTAGTCTTGCCCATTTCCTGGAAGATTATTGTGATAGTACCTTCAACTGCATCAAAATCAGCAATTGTCAGTGGTATCCGCTCGCTTGTTTCATCAATACGTAATATAATGAACTGTCCGGCCTTTGCAGCTTTGGCAACGTCAGGTGCCAGGATCTTCAGCAGGTGCACTGAGGGTGCAATTTCTTTTTTCTCAATAATTTTGTATGGCATGTGATCACATTATAGAAGTAGATAGGGATGGTTAGATTTTGGGGGTATGATTGAGTTAATAGTACTTAAGAATTGAGATGAAGATAATATTGGAGGAATACCTGAGTTGCAATCTTTTTTAATAAGATCAGACTAGTTAAGATAATCCTGACCTTTGACGATAGTATACACTTTATTTATGTTCTAACTGATGATTTCAATGGATATTATTATTTAGTTATATAAATAAAATACAATTTGTTTATATATTTGTATGTTCATTAATAGACAAAAACATATGGAACTCTAAATACCTAAATGGAGGCATTTTTATCAAATCCATCATACTTGCCGGCGGCTCTGGCACACGCCTATGGCCCTTAAGCCGGGAAAAATATCCAAAGCAATTCTTGAAACTAACTGATAGATCTCTTTTCCAGGACACCGTCCTCAGATGTCTGGAGGTTTCAGATATATCAGAGATATTTGTAGTGACGAATGAATCACAGAAATTCTTTGTTATTGGTCAAATTGAAGAACTGGGCTATGAGATTCCACTTGATAATGTACTGCTGGAACCCATTGGCAAAAATACGCTCCCTGCAATTGTTTATGGAATGTCCAGAATTGAGAAAGACTTTGGGAGATCTGCCGTAGGAATATTTTCATCGGACCATATACTTGATAAAAATGCAATGGAAACAATCAGAAAGGCTGAGGGGCTTGCTTCTGAGTACCTGCTTACATTCGGAATTGAACCCACATCACCTCATACAGGTTATGGATACATTAAACCGGCAAATTCAATTGGAACCGGATTCAAGGTTTCAGAATTCAAGGAAAAGCCAGATACCTCCACGGCAAGAAAATATATTGAAAATGGATGTCTCTGGAATAGTGGAATGTTCCTGTTCGACACAGATGTTTTTTTTGAAGAACTTGAAAGATATACCCCGGATATCTCTGCTGCATTCACTGGTTCTGAAAACATAAAAGAGATCTATGATCAAATTCCCTCTGTCTCCATAGACTACGGAATCATGGAAAAATCAGACCGTGTTGCAGTCGTGAAACTTCAAGAAAGATGGAGTGATCTTGGTAACTTCAATGCCATCTATGAAGAGTTTGAGAAAGACGAAAACAATAATATTGTACACAACTGCGATGATGTTCTTATCGATTCATCAGGTAATCTCATCTACTCAAAACCTGATAAGATAGTATCGCTTATTGATGTTAATGACATGATTGTCGTGGATACTCCGGATGCATTACTTGTATGTCCTAAAAACAGCAGTCAGAAAGTAAAGGATGTTGTATCCTCTCTCAAAAATATGAATGATGAGCGTGCAGAACTGCACCAGACTGTGTACAGGCCATGGGGTTCATATACCATACTGGAAAATTCACAGCGACATAAGATCAAGAACATAATTGTCCTGCCACAAAAGAAATTAAGCTTACAGCTCCATCACCACAGGAGCGAGCATTGGGTAGTTGTGAAGGGGATGGCATGTGTTCAGGTTGATGGAGAACAGTACTTCTTAAGAGAAGGAGAGAGTACTTTCATCAAAGCTGGAATGAAACACAGACTCTCTAATCCGGGTAAGTTACCTCTTGAGATCATAGAGGTACAGTTAGGAGAGTATGTGGAAGAGGATGATATTATTAGATTTGATGATGATTATGGGAGAGAATAATGAAAGTAATTATCCCTGCAGCAGGTACAGGAACACGCTTGTTTCCGCACACTCATACTAAACCAAAACCAATGGTATACATAGCAGGCAAACCAATCATAGGACATATCCTTGACAGGATGAGAGAACTAGAACCTGAAGAGGTTATACTTGTTGTTGGGTACCATAAAGAGCAGCTTATATCATACGTCAACGAGAACTATCAAGGTATATTTAACATCAGGTATGTAGAACAGGTAAACAGACTTGGCCTTGGACATTCCGTGTATATAACACGCGAATATGCAGAAGGTTCAGATGTCATGATAGCTCTTGGAGATATGATTTTTAAATCAGGATATCTGGATTTCTATAAAATGCACACTGAAAATGAGAAATGTGCAGGTTCAATCGGCATAAGAGAAGTTGAGGAACCCAGAAAATATGGAATCGTCGAACTTGAGCAGACCTCGCCTTGTATCAAAAAACTTGAGGAAAAACCAGAAAAACCAGCATCAAACCTGGGAATTGCAGGAGTATACTTTATAAAAGATACACAGATGCTGTTTGAAGTTCTTGAGCAAATGATAAAGAGCGACACAAGATCACGTGGTGAATACCAGTTGACAGATGCACTTCAGGAAATGATACAACAAGGCAGCAGACTAAAGACCTTTGAAGTTTCAAGCTGGTACGACTGTGGTCATGCAAGGTCACTTCTTGAAACAAATCAGGTATTACTGAATGAAAAAGAGAACATTAACCCTGATTATGAAAGTGTTGATTCGGTAATAATACATCCCGTAGCAATCGGGAAGAATGTTAAAATATTTAATTCAGTAGTTGGCCCCTATGCATCTATCGCTGAGGAAACTATCGTTGAGAGTTCCATCATATCAGATAGTGTAATTGGTTCACGAACACGTGTATCAAAAGTAAACCTGCAGTCGTCCATAGTAGGAGATGATGCAAATGTTGTTGGTAAGCACAACTCATTAAACATAGGGGACTCTTCTTCAATAGAATTTTAAACGGCGATAATATGAAGTCAATAGTAACCGGTGGTGCAGGTTTTTTAGGGTCACATTTATGTGACTTTTTGCTTGAGAAAGGGCACGAAGTCATTTGTATAGATAACCTTGTTACAGGAAACACAAGAAATATAGACCATATAACTTCGGATAGATTCACATATTTAAAACATGACATTACTAAACCAATCTATTTTGGAGATGAGATCGATTACATATTTCATCTTGCAAGTCCTGCATCTCCTGTTGATTACCTGGAATTACCAATCCAGACACTTAAAGTCGGTGCTTTGGGCACCTATAACATGCTTGGACTTGCAAAGGAGAAAAAAGCAAGGTTGTTAATTGCTTCTACATCTGAAGTCTATGGAGATCCATTGGTTAACCCGCAACCTGAAACTTATTGGGGAAATGTAAATCCGATTGGACCAAGAGGTGTATATGATGAAGCAAAACGCTATGCTGAAGCAATAACCATGGCATACCACAGGTATCACGGAATTGATACGAGGATTGTGCGTATATTCAATACCTATGGACCACGCATGCGAGCAAACGATGGAAGAGTTGTTCCTAATTTTATAAATCAGGCCCTTAGGGGTGAAGATATAACTGTATATGGTGATGGGAGTCAAACACGCTCTTTCTGCTACGTTTCTGACCTCATAGAGGGCATATACAGATTGATGATGTCTGATTTTACAGAGCCTGTGAACATTGGAAACCCAGCTGAGATGTCAGTGTTGGAGTTTGCAGAAGAAGTTATTAAGCTAATAGAAAGCGATTCCAATATTATCTTCGAAAATCTTCCCATTGATGATCCAAAGGTCAGGAGGCCGGACATCAGCAGAGCAAAGGAAGTTCTTGGATGGGAACCAAAGCTAGGATTGAAAGAAGGTTTGAAGCAGACCATTGATTATTTCAAAGAGCTTAAAGAGCAATAATATCCAAATTTAATCAGTGTTCAATTACTGGCAATTCAAAACATTAAAAGTCACAAATCAGAAGGTTAATAATATGGTAAAAACAGCACTAATAACTGGAATCACAGGTCAGGATGGCGCATACCTAGCCGAGTTTCTGCTTAACAAAGGATACATCGTCCATGGCATAAGAAGACGATCATCATCTTTCAACACCAAACGTATAGACCACCTCTACAGAGACACACACGAAAAAAATGTAAATTTCTTCCTGCACTATGGTGACCTGACGGACTCAACTAATTTGATTAGGATTATTCAGGAAACCCAACCTGATGAAATATACAATCTTGCCGCCCAGAGCCATGTACACATCTCATTTGATGCACCTGAATATACTGCAAATTCAGATGCAATTGGAACATTACGCATTTTAGAAGCTATACGTATTCTAGGGTTGGAAAAAAAAACAAAATTCTACCAAGCCTCAACAAGCGAACTCTATGGCAAAGTACAGGAGATACCACAAACCGAGAACACACCATTCTATCCAAGAAGTCCATATGCTGTAGCCAAACTATATGCTTACTGGATTTCCATTAACTATCGTGAAGCTTATGGAATATTTGCCTGCAACGGTATTTTATTCAATCACGAATCACCCATCCGTGGCGAGACTTTTGTAACAAGAAAAATTACAATGGCTGTTTCCAGAATAAAGAAAGGAATTCAAAAGAAGTTATATCTTGGGAATCTGGATGCTAAAAGAGATTGGGGATTTGCTGGAGATTATGTAGAAGCTATGTGGCTTATGCTTCAGCAAGATACACCCGATGATTTTGTTATTGCTACCGGTGAGACACATTCAGTTCGCGAATTTGTGGAGCTTGCCTTTGAGGAAATTGGAGTCAATATCGAATGGCAAGGTAAAGGAGTAGAGGAAGTAGGTGTGGATATTGCAACTGGTGATGTTCTAATAGAAGTTGATCCGAAGTATTACAGACCAACTGAAGTAGATATTCTGATTGGAGATCCAACAAAGGCCAAAGAAAAGTTAGGATGGAAAACTAAGGTGGGACTTAAAGAATTGGTCAAAATGATGATTGAAAAAGATATAGAAAAGTTATGAACTTTAATCCACATAGCTAATATTAACAAAATCACAACTATGCCCATACTAAAAACTTTCATAGAACGCATCATGAGCATAGATGCAATCAAGCGCCAGAGCATAGTATCTCTTATCTGGCAGATTGCATTTACTTTAATTGGCTTTTTAAGTACAATCTACTTTGCACATGCAGTGGGTGCAGGCGTTCTGGGAGGATATTTCCTATTTGTTGCATATTTTAGCATAATTAGTTTAGTTGCTAACGGTGGTTTTTTTGAAGCTGCAATCAAACGTATCAGTGAAGGAGAGGAACAGGATGCTTATTTTAGTGCATTAGTCATGCTCTTATCATTTTTTGTGAGTATAGTAGTGATTGTACTTGTTGCATTTCGCAGTTATTTTGTTGATCTCAATGATGCTGGAATATTTATCTGGCTCATACTGGCGCTGATTGTAGCACTATTTTGGTGGGCGGTTTCAAGTGGCATACAGGGTTGCGGAAAAATAGGAATTAGTGCAACGGGATTATTTATAAATAATATTTCACGCGTAATAATTCAGGTCATTGCAGTTTTCTGCGGCTATGGTGTTGGCGGTCTTGCTAGTGGTTTAGTTATAGGGATGATTGTAGGGGGCATAATACAACTACGTTTTTTTGATCTTCATTTAGTGCGCTTTGGGTGGAGGCATATTAAAAGCCTGTCAACATTTTCATTGTGGGTATTTTTGATATCAAGTGGAGGATTAGTGTTCTCTACTGCAGATACAGTTATGATAGGCTATTATCTTGGCAATGCAGATGTAGGTGTGTACCGTATAGCATTGCAATTCACATTGATGGCTACATTTACAACAGATGCACTTCGTTCTACACTATACCCCAAGGTTAGCCGTTGGGGAAAGACAGGTGATACAGGATCGATAGAAAAATCGTTATCTCACGCAGTTACATACTCACTTCTTCTGGCCATACCAATGTTTATAGGTGGATTTTTACTTGGGGACAAACTCCTGTATTATTTATACGGTGCAGAATTTGGGCAGGGATATTTGACCATGGTGATATTGTTCATTGTGCAAATTGTAAACATATTTAACTTTTTTTTCACCACGTATCTAACTGCAATGGATCACCTTAAATATCTATTTAGAATTACTGTAGTGTCAGTTACGGCAAACATTATATTGAATGCATCGTTGATTCCATTTATAGGGATTTTAGGGGCTGCAATTGCTACCCTTCTTACCATGGGACTAAATGCTGTTTTGGCACGAGGGGAATTATCAAAGATATTAACGATTCGGGTAGAATCTAGCAGTTTGTTGAACATTTTGAAGGCTTCTGTTGCGATGGGATTGTTTGTGGGAGTGTATCGGTTATTTGTACCGCTATCGAATGTGTGGTTGACATTGATTCCAGTAGTATTGGGGAGTGGAGTGTATGGGATATTGGTACTTAAGTATGATACGAATATTTATAGAGAGTTGAAGGGAATTCTGATGCAAATGAAGGATTCTAGCAGGAATGGTTGAGATTCATTGATAATAATGTTAAAATACGTAATCATAATCACATTAACTTCAGATTAGATTTAATTACACAAAGAACTTAATTAAACCAAAGGATCAGTAATATGTACACTGAAATTAAAAAATGCCGCATTAGTGGCAGTACAAACTTAGTTACGGTATTATCGCTTGGTGAAGAATGTCTTACCGGCGTATTTCCAAAATCACCAAACGAACCTATCACAAAAGGACCACTTGATCTGGTATGGTGCCCAGATAGCGGATTATTGCAGCTGAAACAGTCATACAGCCTGGATGAAATGTATGGAGATAATTACGGATATCGTTCAGGCTTGAACAACTATATGGCAAAGCATCTGCAGCAAAAAATACGCACTTTAGAACAAATGGTAATACCGAATGATACAGATTTAGTTATTGATATCGGCAGTAATGATGCAACTTCTCTTAAGGCATATACAGCAAAGTGCCATAAAGTAGGAATTGATCCTACCGGGAAAAAGTTCAAGCAATACTACACCGACGATATTACCCTAATTCCGGATTTTTTTTCAGCAGCAACATTCAAGAATAATTTTCCTGATAGAAAAGCAAAAATTATAACATCCATAGCCATGTTTTACGACTTGGAAGATCCTATGGCATTTGTAAAGGACATTGAAGCAGTTCTTGCTGATGACGGGATATGGCATTTTGAACAGAGTTACATGCCCAGTATGCTCCGTACTAATTCTTACGATACGATTTGTCACGAACATTTAGAATTTTACTCTTTTAGAGTAGTGAAATATATGCTGGAAAGCTGTGGACTAAGGGTTATTGATGTACAGATGAATGATATCAATGGCGGCAGTTTTGCTGTGACTGCATGCAAAAAAGAAGGAACATATAAATCAAATTTACCAATTATTAACTGGATACTTAAACAAGAAATTTCAATGGGCTTAGATACTCCAAAACCGTATCTTGATTTTGCTGAACGGGTATTCAAGCACAGAGAAAGTCTCAAAGAGTTGATCGAATCATTAGTAGCGGATGGAAAAAAAATAATCGGATATGGTGCAAGTACAAAAGGCAATGTATTGCTTCAGTTTTGTGGATTTACAAAGGAGCATATAACCTGCATTGCAGAAGTGAATGAAGATAAGTTTGGTAAATATACACCTGGTACAAATATCCCGATAGTTTCCGAAAAAGAAGCTAAGGAAATGAAACCGGACTATTTTTTAGTACTACCATGGCACTTTAAGCACACTATATTGGATCGTGAAAAAGAATTTTTGGCAAAGGGTGGCAAGTTCATATTTCCTTTACCAGAAATCGAAATTATCTAACATATTCATTATTTAATTTGGAGAAAAAAATGACTACTCAACTTAAAGGGTTATTTTTGAATACCCCTAAAGCAGTCTGTAGCATATATGAATCAGGCAAAATGGCATATGAATGCCTCATTTTATCTGAAAAATATCACTTAGATTATCAAGAGTTAAGTAAGACAAATAGACATATAAGTACTGATTATGATTTTTATATATTTAATTATCACTGGGTCACAATGGGATGGTTGGATACACAGTTCATAAAAAAACTACCCGGATTTAAAGCAACTATCGTTTTAGAAGTTTCTATAAATAACCCCTTTGCATGTGTGTCCCCAGATGATTTCGATGCTTATCTTGTTTTAGATCCTACTTGCAAGCATGCTCAACATAATGTATATGCATTCCCTCGGCCATTATATATTCCTGAGCATTCAATCACACCCTATCAGCCGGGAAAGATTCCTATAATAGGAACATTTGGATTGAGTTCTACGGATAAGGGATTTGATGAGGTAATTAAAGCTGTTAATGAAGAGTTTGATGAAGCACTGATAAGAATTAATATACCAAAAGCAGATTATATACCTCCTCATGATTTTGAAGACTTTATACAGAATTTGAAAAACATCCAGACAAAAGAACAAATTAAGCTTGAAATTACTCGCCATTATTTTAACAATGATGAATTAATAAACTGGTGCGCCCAAAATACTCTGAATGTGTTTTTATATAATAGGCGTATTGGGAATGGATTGTCAGCTACCACCGATCAAGCGATTGCAAGCGGTAGACCACTTATTGTATCAACAAATCCTACATTTAGGCATATTCATACTTATATCAAACCTTACCCATATTTGAGTTTAAAGGATGCTATTGAATTAACTGTCCCAGTGGTTAGAAAAATTCAAGAAGATTGGAAACCTCTGAACTTTGCATTAAAATTTGAAGATCTTTTACAAAAAAACAAAATTAAACCACGCCAAAAGTCTAGTGGGAAAAAGATCAAATTACGAACCATAAGTATTTTGAGTAAAATTATTAGAAAACTGCAGCTTTCAGATTTCGTACCACCCATTGTATTAAAAATGAGGGCCGAATTAATAAAAAAAAGGAATCCAGAACATATCTCATTAAAGCCTTTCGTCCACCCGGCATTGAAATCTTATAGTCAATTTCGTGAAGATTTATTGATAGATATGTTACTCAATAACCAGCAAACTGGCTTTTATGCAGATGTAGGTGCCAACGATCCGTTTAGTGGTAGCAATACCCAGCGCTTTTACTCAAGAGGCTGGAGTGGTATAAATATAGAACCAAATTTACAGGCATACAAAAAAATAGTTGATAACAGACAAAATGATATCAACTTAAATGTAGCTATTTCTGAAAATGAGGGAGAACTCACTTTTTATTTAATTGGAAATGACTCTTCTATTTCCACGTTAGATTATTCTCAAGCAACCAGAATGGCAAAAATGTTGAACCTGGAAATAAATCCTACATCTATAAGGACTATGCCCTTGTCCAAAGTATTCGACACATACTTAGACAATAAGCATATAGACTTTATGTCAGTAGATGCAGAAGGTCATGATTTAGCTGTTTTAAAAAGCAATAATTGGGACAAATATAGACCGACCCTAGTTATGGTGGAGTCCAATATTGAAACCCGAGAGATAATACTATTTATGGATAAACAAAAATATTTATATATATTTAGCAATCATGTCAATGCATTGTTTATTGATAAAATGGCAAATAATAAAAACGTAATGTGGGACTAGAATCAGAAGGGAAACACTTTCACAGATGATACAAATTACCATGAAAATCATATGATGCGGTAAGGCTATTTCAGTAACACTTTTAGAATTCACAGACATAACAGGAGGGGTTTTATATAGCAGAAACACTGGGTTCTCTTTGCGATAAACTTACAATTGTAAACCTTAAACTTTATCATTCAGATAATCAAAATAAGTCACTCAGCCTACAGCAGCAGCAGCAGCAACTTATAGATGAAATTGATGAGTTTATATCAGACGCAATAAATGGTATCATTCCTACAAGCAAGCTAACCTTTCGATCTAATAAAGTAGTTAATGGAAAAATAGGAGAGATACAGGATATAAAAAGTACTATTGGAATTGCTTTTGGGAAGCTTGCCGACACGAATTGTCTTCTTTGGCATGAGCAGGAAAAAGTATATGAATTTGAAAAAGTACCCATTGATGAAAAAGATAAAGTGATTAAACAACTGGCAATTCTTAATCTTGAAAGGACAACATGTATTGATGCGATTGATAATTATTTTGTCAAAATAATAGAAGAAAAAGCATCCGATGATGGACAATGATTTTCCAGAAGAAGATCTTTTATGAAAGCAATAATATTTGGAGTAAATGGTCAAGATGGCCATTACCTTTCGGAGTTACTTATCAATAAAAAAATAGATGTCGCGGGAGTATCCCGTTCTCATGGTGATTTAAAAGGAGATGTAGCAGATTATTCTTTTGTAGAACATATAATAAAAAGCCACCAACCAGACTATATTTTTCATTTTGCAGCCAATTCTACTACAGCTCATTCTGCATTGTTTGAAAATCATAATACAATCAGCACCGGTACTCTAAATATTCTGGAATGTGTTCGATTACATTGTCCAGCAGCTAAGGTGTTTTTATCTGGCAGCGCCATGCAGTTTAAAAATGAGGGACTACCAATCAATGAACAGACACCTTTTGAGGCAAATAGTCCCTATTCTGTATCCCGTATCCAATCTGTTTACGCTGGCAGATACTATCGTTCGACCTTTGATTTGCAGGTGTACGTTGGATATTTTTTTAACCATGACAGCCCGCTAAGATCTGAGAGGCACGTAAACCAAAAAATTGTGAATTCGGTAAAGCGAATTGCAAATGGTAGTACTGAAAAACTGATACTAGGAAATATTGATGTAAAAAAGGAATTTAATTATGCAGGCGATATGGTTGAAGCGGTCTGGACATTGGTAAATCAAGACACGGTATTCGAAGCAATAATCGGCAGTGGAATAGCACATAGCATTTGTGAATGGGTAGAATACTGTTTCAAAAAAGTTAACAAAAATTGGGAAGAACATGTGATAATAGATCATGATTTCATTCCTGATTACGACATTTTAGTAAGCAATCCTGAATTAATACGAAGTATCGGCTGGAAACAAAAAGTGGATTTCTATAAACTGGCAGATATGATGATGGAGACACAATGATTATAGTTTGCGAACCGATTGCCCGAGGGTCGACTCATGAAAAAGTAAACAGTGGTTTTATTTATGGACTGCGCTTAGCTTATCCGCAGGAGGCAATCAGATTTTATGCAGATATAAAACATATTGAAGCAATTAAGAATATATTAGACCATGATAAAATTATTATTGGTAACATCGAATATATCCCTACCAAATTCAGAAATCTGTATAGCATAAGGGGAATGCTCAAATATTACTCGCCTTTTAGTAAAATATTATCTGATGCTATTGAGGCTAAGGTGGACAAGATTTTCTTTTTTTCCTTTAATCCTGCAATTCTCTATGCTATCAAAAAATTAAAGAAAAAAGCCAAGTTCCGTGAAATGAAATTCACTTTCGTGCTTCATGGAAGCTTTGACACTGTTGCAAATGATAAAACTGACCCAATATCATTGCCGATTCAAAAAATGAAAAATCAAACTGATATTGCGTATAAACTTCGAATAATCGGAAAGGCAAAAATTGCAGAATTGCCCAAGGTCATCACACCATTTATTAACCATTTTATGCCCTGGCAGTTGATATCTAAAAAATTATTCACTGACCGGAAAATGATACTCTGGAACCATTCGGCAGACTACCGATATATTGCACTGTCCCCCCATATTATTGAAAATGCAGGGAAGTACCTGAACGTAAAGGAACTGAATATGTATACAGTTATCCTTCCCACAGTTTTCAGGCAACCTTCCAGACAGCCTGATAATGAATACGCTAAATTCGCAATTTTTGGTTATGGAAACCCATTGGTGTTGCACAATATAGTGGTTCAGCTTTCACAAAAGAAACTGAAAAACCATTACGAGATCCGTATTATTGGGATGGATAATAGAGGGACTTCCGAGTTTCCGAATATCACATGCCCAAGCCCTGGAAAAAGGCTTGACAGGACTGAAATGGAGAAGTATGCTGAAGATATTGATGCTTTCCTGATATTATACGACAAAACCCGTTATAGACTCAGTTGTACGGGATCAATCCTCGAATCCCTGTCCTACACAAAACCGATACTGCATTTCGACAATGACTGCATCAATGCCTTCAACAGAAACGACAATCCAATAGGAATCCGTTGTAACAGCCTTGATGAATTTGTGAGCAAAATGGAAGAGATAATTGAAAATTATGAATCATACCACCTTGATTTCCAGAATTTCAGAAAGAATATCTTGAAATTACGCAATGAATGTGCCATTGAAAATTCAGTTACCACATTAAAGGAAAGTTTTACATGGTAACTATTTGGTTTTGTCAATGACTCTTTGAACACATACTCACATATCGTAACAATTCCCATGCATTCAATAAGACTTATATTCAAGAATAACAACATTTGTATTGCTTCTACCCTCTGAAGTAATGCATGGGAATTTGCCTATAGAGAGTAATATTCCTTCAAAACGAACTTTATATAATAAAATGTCCATAATAAGTGATACATTCATAATCCAGAGATGGTATAAACATGCAATTCGAAACTGATGCACCTTTATTTGAAGGTAAAAATATCCTCCTCACAGGTGGAACCGGTTCTTTTGGTAAAAAATTCACTGAAATTGTACTTCGGGAATGTAATCCAAATAGCTTGAGAATATATTCTAGAGGAGAATTTAATCAATATCAAATGAAACAGGAATTTAGTGATAACCGTCTCCGATTCCTGATTGGCGATGTTAGGGATAGGGAAAGGCTCTATCGTGCAATGAACGGTATCGATATTGTAGTCCATGCTGCAGCATTAAAACAGGTTCCAGCCTGCGAGTACAACCCCATAGAGGCTGTAAAGACAAATATTGAGGGCTCTGTCAATGTCATAGATGCAGCCATTGACAATGCCGTTGAAAAGGTAATGGCAATCAGCACGGATAAAGCAGTTCATCCTGTAAATCTTTACGGAGCGACAAAGATGGTTGCAGAAAAAATGTTCGTTCAGGGCAATACCTATACAGGAAAAGGTAAAACCAGATTTAGCTGTATTAGATATGGAAATGTAATCGGCAGCCGTGGGAGTGTGATCCCATTGTTCAATGAACAGAAAAAAGATGGTGTTCTAACAATCACCGATGAAAGGATGACACGTTTCTGGTTAACTCTTGACCAAGGTGTCCGTTTTGTACTGAACTCCATACAAAGGATGCAGGGAGGGGAGATCTTCATCCCGAAAATACCTAGTATGAAAATAAGTGATTTGGCAGATGCAATAGCTCCTGAAGCAACAAAAGAATTCACTGGTATAAGACCTGGGGAAAAACTGCATGAGATAATGATCACAGAAGATGAATCAAGACACGCAAAAGAGTTCTCTGACTACTTTGTTATCGAACCAGAATTCTCATTCTGGAAAAAGGAAAATACCCTTTCCGGAAAGAGTCTCCCTGACAACTACCGGTACTCCAGTGATATCAACGACAAATGGCTAACAACTGATGAACTGAAAAGAATGTTGTAGTATGCAACCAATATACGACAAATTGACACGTGTCAAACATAAAAGAGATGATGGGTGGCTCTCAGAAATAATATCGATGAACTATGTCGATGAACCGTTCAATTGTGTGCATACTTATGTAGTATCCATCGAACCCATGAGGACCAGAGCCAATCATTATCACCTAAAAAAAGAGGAGTGGTTAGCTCTTGCTGCCGGAAAGATTAAATTATGTTTAAAAGATGTTGTTTCAGGAGAATATGAAGAAATAGTTATGGAATCAACATCAGACACATATGAAGTTATCCATATCAGACCATATGTTGCCCATGCGTTAAAGAATATTTCAAAGGGNNAAAGGGTGAAGCAAGCGTTATAGTGTTCAGCAAGACTCCAGAGGATAAAAAAGATACAATTCCCTATGAGGTTGCATTATGATCCCTTACGGACATCAGACGATAGACAATGAAGATATCGAAGAAGTGATAAAGGTTCTTAAAAGTGATTGGTTAACCACCGGACCTAAAATATCCGAATTTGAGAAGGCCATCTGTAACTACGTAGGATGCAGCCATGCTATAGCAATGAATAGCGGCACCAGTGCTCTGGATGTTGCTGTGGCTTCATTGAACATGCCGAAGGATTCAGAGGTAATTACTACTCCCTTCACATTCGCTGCAACCAGCAATGCACTTCTTTATAATGGATTTAAACCCGTTTTTGCAGACATCGAAAGAGAAACACGCAATATCGATCCAGAAGATATTGAAAAGAGGATCACACCAAAAACGAAAGCGATAATATATGTGGATTATGCGGGACATCCCTGCGACATAGAAGATATACAGGATATCGCAAATGAACATGACCTCTATTTGATTGAAGACGCATGTCATTCCTTTGGAGCTAGCTATCACGGAAAAAAAGTTGGAAATTTCGCAGACTTTACTGTATTCAGTTTCCATCCTGTCAAACCTATCACTACAGGAGAAGGAGGAGCATTAGTTACAAATGATCCGGAACTGGCAAAAAAGGCAAGGATGCTCCATAGTCATGGAATAGACAAAGATGCAGCATCCCGCTACGGGCCCAATGCCGGATGGGCATATGATATGAAAATGCTTGGACGTAATTATCGCATGACCGATATTCAGGCGGCTCTGGGAACATCACAGCTAAAGAAGATAGACCGTTTTATAGAAAGAAGGAACGATATCGCTTCATATTATCATGAACGATTCCATGATATGGAATCAATAAGCCTTCCCTCCATTAAATATGGTATCCGACATGGATGGCATTTATATACAATCCTGCTTGAAGAATCGATAGACAGGGACGAACTTTTCAAACACCTGCGAACAAAAAAGAACATTGGAACGAATGTTCATTACATCCCTGTTTACAGACATACTTACTATCAAGAAACTTTTGGTTTTAACAAAGAAGACTACCCTGTAACTGAAGATGTTTTTAAAAGAATAATTACACTGCCATTGTACCCTAATATGGAACAAAAGGATGTAGAGTATATTACATCGTCAATTTCGGATTTTATCGAAAATAAGGGATAGAGGATGTCAATATGAAAATTGTGGCAATTGTTCAAGCAAGAATAGGATCCACCCGCCTTCCAGGAAAGGTAATGAAACCTATTCTGGGTAAACCTGTGATATTATGGGATATAGATCGAATTTCCAGCTCCATGCTAATTGATGAAACTGTCATTGCTATACCTTATGGAGAGGAAAATGACATTATAGAAAGTACAATTAGACAGTATAATAATAAAATAGCTGTGGCAAGAGGAAGCGAGAACGACGTCCTTGACAGATATTACAAAGCTGCTGTACAGGCTAAAGCTGATATCGTTATCAGGATTACATCAGATTGCCCATTGATTGACCCTACAATAATAGATAAGGTTATCGAAGAATTTCTGAATAACAGATGTGATTACTGTTCTAACACTCTGGAACTTACATATCCAAGAGGAATGGATACAGAAATTTTCACATTCAATGCACTTGAAAAAACATGGGAAGAAGCAAAAGAGGATTATGAAAGAGAGCATGTTACGCCTTATATAAGAGAACATCCTGATATTTTTAAGCAGTACAATGTTTCAAATGAAGAGAACTTAAGTCATTTGCGACTCACACTGGACACACCAGAAGATTTAGAGTTGATCACAGAGATATACCACCATCTGCACCCCACAAAAAAAATGTTTTTGCTAAAAGATATTCAAGAATTATTTGATAAACAACCGGATTTAATAAAGATAAACGAACATATTATGCAAAAAGCAGTACATTAAAAATAAGAATTTAATCTTTTCTGTAAAATTAATAGGAGATTGGATCGTGAGAGCAAGAATATTAGAAGCAGATGGTTTATACCTATCAAACATAGAATTCACTGATCTGGAACATATTAAAAAATGGCGCAATGAACAGATGTCCATACTCCGGCAATGGAAACCCCTTACTGACAAGAATCAGGATAAATACTGGGATGTTATTGCAAATAACAATGATTCAGTCCTTTTCTCAATAATCGATGAGAATGACAGGTTTATTGGCTATTGTGGCCTTACCAATATCGACTATATATCATCGAGAGGTGAATTATCCTTCTTATTGGATACAGACCTTGACCGCAATAACACCAAACATGACACAACACTTCTCGCAGTCCTCAAAATGCTCTCAGAGTATGGATTCGAACAGCTCAATTTAAATAAGGTATTTACAGAGACCTACGTTTATAGGGAAGACCACATAAGAACACTGGAAAACTTCGGACTGAAAAGAGATGGCACCCTCAGAAAACACGTTTTCAAGAATGGTGAATACCATGACAGTGTGATACATTCGATGTTAAGGTCTGAATATGTATAAGGTGAACATGATGTATTTTAAGAACAAAAGAGTATTAGTGACGGGTGGAGCAGGAGTAATTGGAAAAGAACTCATTGGCATACTCAGAAATCAGGGAGCCATAATAAGATGTGTGGATTTTCAGGAAAAGCCTTCAGAACTGAGTGATATAGAATACTTCCAGATGGATCTTTCAAGACCAGATAACCAGTTCCTTTTTCGCTTTGAACCAGAATACGTTTTTCATTTAGCCGCCGATTTTGAAAGGACTGAAGAAAGAAAGGATTTCTGGGAGTCAAACTTTAAGAACAATATTCTTGCATCTCATAATCTAATCGACCAAATCATCAAATGTCCTTCCCTCAAGAAAGTGATCTTTGCGTCCAGTTATCTGATATACGACAAAAAGCAGTACAATAATATAGAGGAAGAAAACCTCTTGAATGAATATTCTACCATCAATCCCAGAAACACGGTCGGTGTTGCAAAACTACAGACCGAGGCGGATCTGGAATTTCTTAGCAGGAATAACGAGTATCCCTTCGATTGCGTATCTGCAAGGATATTCAGAGTATATGGTAAAGGATCACGTGATATTATTTCCAGATGGGTGAGAGCCATACTTCAGAAAGAAGATATTACATTGTTTAACGAAAACAACCGTTTTGACTACATATTTGCAAGGGATGTAGCTGCAGGACTGTTAAAATTGGGTGAGAACGAGAATGCAAAAGGTATCTACAATCTTGGAACTGGCGTTTCCTCCAGAGTAAAAGACGTTGTTATAGTTCTGAAAAATAACCTTGGGAATTTCGATGTCAAGACAATAGAAGCCAGAGAAGAATTATTTGAATCCAGTTGTGCGGATATCAGTAAACTGCGAAATGGACTTTCCTGGTCCCCAGAATATGATCTCGAATCTGGTATAAAGGAAATAATCACGTATGAAAAGAAAAGGAATCACTGAAGATGACTGAAACTACAGTCCTGATCACCAGTGTTTCTACAAAAGTACTGCTTGTAAAAGAGTTCAAAAAAGCACTTGCTGAAGAGAAAGACGAAGGCAAGGTTATCGGAATAGATATTGACCCCCTTTCTGCAGCACTTTATTTCTGTGACGAATATGCTATATGCCCCAGACTTGATAGTCCTGACTATCTTAATTTCATAGAGAAACTATGTATTGAAAAAAAAGTGCGACTTATTGTTCCGACAAGAGATGAAGATGTCCTTTACCTGTCAAAACATAAAAAGCACATTGAGAACAGAACTATGGCAAAGATCATGGTCCCCGATATCGAGGTCGCAAACATATGTTCTGATAAATTCGATTTCTTCAGATTCCTGCAGGAACATGACCTGCCAGCAATAATGTCATGGACAGAAATACGTGATGATATCACATATCCATGCGCACTTAAGTCGAGATTAGGTGCAGGTGCCAGGAAATTCTATATCGCCAAAGACAAAGAAGAGTTGAGCAAACTCATTGGCAATATAGAAGACCCTATTATACAGGAATATGTAGAAGGGACAGAGTACAGTATTGATTATTTTTCAGATCTTGACGGGAACTATATCAGCCAGGTACCCAGAGTAAGAATGAAAGTGGTTTCGGGGGAATCAAAAGTAGGAATCACAGTAAATGAACAGGAAATAACAGACCTGTGCATTTCGCTTGCCGCTAAAATGAAATTAATAGGACACAATGTAATTCAATGCTTTAAAACAGCATCCGGAGACTTAAAAATCATCGAAGTGAATCCGCGTTTTGGTGGTGCCTCTAATTTAAGTTTTGCTGCTGGAAGGAGCACTCCTCTATATCTTATCAAACTCTTGAATAAGAGCAATATCGAAGTGAAACCTTTCAAAGAAGGTCTCACAATGCTGCGTTATAGTGAAGACATATTTATTGATGCGCATGACAAAAGTAATAATCTTTGATCTGGACAACACGCTGTACAATGAGAAAGAATACGTTATCAGCGGGTTTAAAGCTGTTGCCCTTTTCTTAGCCAGGGAAAAGTCTCTGGACTATTGCACAGTTTACTCTTCGCTGTTAGAATCATTTGTAATCAATGGAAGAGGTAACAACTTCAACTACATGTGCAGTAAATTGAACATTAACAACCGTATTATCAGCAGGCTGGTGGATGTCTATAGAGAGCACTGCCCTGAAATAATCCTGAGAGAAGACATCGAACTGTTCCTCTTGGAACTGTCCAGAGAATACAATCTCTGCTTGCTCACCAACGGATGGTTGCTGCCCCAGAAAATGAAAGTAGAATCTTTGAAGCTTGACAGATATTTTGATACTATCTTTTACTCACAGCAGGATGGATTGGACTTCGCAAAACCCCATCCAAAATACTTCATGCAGGTTCTGCAATTCTACAAGATAGAGGCTTCTGAAGCCCTGATGATAGGAGATGACCCTGTCGCAGATATACAGGGAGCAAAGAAGCTGAACATGCCGTATTTTCAGGTAAGCAATGAGCTGGATGACAATGAGAAACAGCAAATCATTCAGTTCCTACATGATAATATACAATGATGAAAATACCAATACATAATAATAACCAATATCAATGAGGGAAACATGGAAATCAAAATTGGAGACAGATACATTGGTGAAAGACATCCAGTATTTATAATAGCAGAAATTTCAGCAAATCATCTTCAGAATTTCGACCTTGCGGTTGATACAATTAAAGCAATCAAGGAATCAGGTGCTGATGCTGTAAAACTTCAGACATATACACCGGATACAATCACAATCAACTGTGATAACGAGTTCTTTCAGATAAAACATGGAACTTTGTGGGATGGAAAAACACTTTATGAACTCTATAAAGAAGCATATACTCCCTGGGAATGGCAGCCGGAACTTAAAAGAATAGCTGAAGAGCTTGGACTTATCTGTTTTTCTTCTCCTTTTGATACAACAGCAGTTGATCTTCTTGAAAAGATGGAAGTTCCTGCCTACAAGATTGCATCCTTTGAAATAACAGATATTCCCCTTATAGAATATGTTGCATCAAAAGGAAAGCCGGTAATCATATCCACTGGCATTGCTACACTTTCGGACATAGAGGAAGCTATTGTTGCCTGTAAAAAGATGGGGAATGAACAGATAGCACTTTTGAAATGCACATCTGCATATCCTGCACCTCTTGAAGAACTTAATTTGAACACGATACCAAATCTTAAAGAAACGTTCAAAACTGTAGCAGGACTCTCCGACCATACTCTTGGAATATCTGTACCAATAGCAGCCGTAGCCCTCGGAGCGAGAATAATAGAAAAACACTTTATTCTGGATAGAAATATAGGTGGACCTGATGCCGCATTTTCACTTGAAACACAGGAATTCAAAAACATGGTGGAATCTATAAGAGAAACTGAAAAAGCACTTGGGGAAATAAACTATGAATTGACTGAAAAAGCAAAAAAGAGCAGAGATTTTTCGAGATCCCTTTTTGTTGTGAAAGACATAAAAGCCGGGGAGAATTTCACTAAAGATAATGTAAAGTCTATAAGGCCTGGTTTTGGATTGCACACCAGACATTTAAACGAAGTTCTGTGCCGAAAAGCAAGAAAAAATCTTAAAAAGGGAACGCCTTTAAGTTGGGATATCATACAATAACCACGAAATAGAAAAGATAGGAGATAATGCAGAACATAAAAATTGGCCTAAACAGTTAACCACAACAAATTCTAAAATTGTATTTTTCAATAGTTACTATCAAATAAACTTGAGGAGGAGCGACTGTGCATAAAGGAAAAATTGTAGTAAAAGATGGAAAAACAGAAATAATTGACTGTGAACTTTGCGGATTTAAGCATTTACAACCAATACCATCTAAAGAAGAAATTAAGAAATACTACGAAAAACAATATTATCAGGATACGAAACCAAATCTTCTAGACTATGAAAAAGAAATTAGAAAAACACAATGGTCAAACTTGTGGTATAGAGATAAACTTGACATCGTGAACAAGTATGTCAATAAGCATAGTGAAACTAAACGACTATTAGATGTTGGTTGTGGAAATGGACTATTCCTTAAGTTTATGAGTGAAAATGAATGGGAAGCAATGGGGATAGAACCTTCATGTACAGCAAGTGAAAGAGCTAATTCTTTAACCCTGAATGTAAACAATACAACGCTTGAAGATTTTATTGAAAACAAATGGCATAGATATTTTGATTTTATTAATTTGAAATGCGTTCTGGAACATGTCCCAAACCCAACCGAAATAATCAATATTTGTAAAGATTTACTTAAAGAAGAAGGAATGATTTGTATAGAAGTTCCAAATGATTTCAATACACTTCAGCTAGAAATACACAGGCTAAAACTGTGCAAATCCCATTATTGGTTGACAACACCTGATCACATTAACTACTTTGAGTTTTCCAGCTTAACTCGGTTATTAAAAAAATGTGGATTCGACATTCATCTGCAGACCGCGGATTTTCCAATGGAATTCTTTCTGCTGATGGAGGATAACTATATCAACAACAGAGAAACCGGAAGCAAGTGTCATGAAAGAAGAATGAATTTTGAAGTAAATCTAAATGATGAAATTCGAAGAAACATCTACATTTCAATGGCACAATTAGGTATTGGAAGAACTTGTATAATGTACGCAACATTGAATACAGATAAATAATGATGTTCAAAGCTGACAAAATACCGATTTATTATAAAAATAAAAGATTAATATGAAAATCCTTATCTACATGCCTTTTGCAGATTGGGTACCCCATCTTGCAACAGATCTTGAAATAGCTACCAAGCACATTGAAGCAGGGGATGAGGTACACATTATACAGTGTTCTGGAGATTTACCTGCGTGTGAACCAAATCCAAACCACATCAAGCTCACATGCTTTCTGTGTAAATCCCGAAGAGATAAAGGATTAGGCATCATAAAACTCCCGGAAGAAAATAGACATAATCTTGCTCTAAGTAGTTTTACTAAAGATATTGATACACCTGATTTTTCATCCATGGAAGAACTAAAGAACTTTGAAGTTGATGGAGTGGATGTTGGAATGGCAGTTGCTTCTTCACTTATCAGTATGGTACGTGAGCCTAGCCCTAATGTAATACAATACAAACCATTTGTAAAAAAGAACCTGTTAATGGCAATAGCCGTTTATAGAGCAACTAAACATCACCTTAAACAAATAAATCCTGATGTATTCTACCTATTCAATGGGAGATATGCACCATTAAGACCTGCATTAAGAGCCGCGCAGGATATGAAAATAAAAACATATGTCCATGAGAGAGCAGGAGTTCTGAACAAGTATTCACTAACTGAAGACACCTATCCACATGATATCGAATATCAGAAAAAACAAATTGAGAAAAATTGGGATAACGAGTCAGATGATACAAAAAAGAATGAAATTGCGATAAAATGGTTTGGAGAACGCAGAGGTGGAAAAGACCAAAGTTGGTATTCATTTACTAAATCTCAGGTAAAAGGAAATTTGCCAGAAGGTTTTGACTCCTCAAAAAGAAATATTGCGATTTATATCTCATCCCAGGATGAATTTGAAGCCATAACTGGATGGAAAAACCAATTATATAGGAACCAGACAGCTGCACTAAAAGAACTCATCAATTTCAAAGTCGATGATAACATAATGTTCTATTTGAGAATACATCCTAATTTGAAAGGTTTGAAGAATACACAAACAAGAGAATTGACTGATTTAAAATCTCATAACCTGCATATTATTCCTGCAGATTCAAAAATAGATTCATATGAATTGATGGATGCATGTGAAAAGATAATAACATTTGGGTCAACAGTGGGAGTCGAAAGTGTATTCTGGGGCAAACCATCAATACTTATCGGTAGAGCAGTCTATGAGGATATCAAAGTATGCTATATACCAACTGATCAGGAAGAGCTTATTAATCTCATTAATCAAAAGTTAGAACCAATGGATAAAACAGGAGCAATCAAATTTGCATACTGGCAAGTGTCTAACGGACACGAATATATATATTATAAACCAGAGTCAGTAAGACATGGAACATTCATGGGGAAATATCTGAAAAATCCCCAAATTGAAAGATTGAAATCAAAACTTCTAGCAAAAAGCTGGATATCAAAAATAATATTTAATTCAGCATACCTTATAAGGAAAATTAAGTGGAAACTGCATCTTTCCAGATAAAATGATTGTACCTTTTAGGGAATATAAATTAATTCAAAAAAAACTAATTGTTGAATAAATATAAATGGTTATAGCCAATGTTACTACATATGATTGATCTGGTGTTGATATGGCAACTTTTGATACTGTTTGAAGTAGCTCTTTTTTCTTCATATACCTTTATCATGTATATCTACTCCAAAAAAGAGCAGGAACTCCCTATAAATAACAATCTTCCAACGATTACATTGGTAATACCAATGTACAATGAAGAAAAAGTGATCAAGGAAAAAGTTGAAAACACATCTCTGATTAATTATCCAGAAGACAAACTGGAAGTTATAATATTAGACGATTACTCAACAGACAGTTCTGAAGTGATTGCAAACAAGGCCATCAATGAAAACTCACTAAAAGCCACTGTTGTAAAAAACGATGGTGGAAAAGGAAAGGCCAGAGGATTGAACTGGATCTTTTCAAGAATCAGCAGTGATATTACAGTAATAACCGATTCAGATGCATTGTTAAAAGAAGATGCATTGCTTCAGATTGCAAAGAACTTTGCTGACCCGAAAATCGGAGGAGCTACAGGAAAAATAGTCATTCTTTCTGATAAAGCAAGGTTATCAAAATCACAGGAAGATTCTTATCGTTTTTATTTTGATGTATGGCGACAGGGAGAAAGCAAAATCGCATCCGTATCTGTATGCAACGGTCCATTAATGAGTTTTAGAACCGAACTGCTACATAAAATAAAGATAGATCCAAATGCCTATGCAGATGACTCTGATATGCTTTACAAAATCATTAAACTTGGATACAGGGTGGTCTACGATAAGAAGGCAGTGGTATACGAACGTGTTCCGCTAACTATTAAAGGACGCACCATCCAGAAAATGAAAAGGATTAATGGTTTAAGAAAAGTCTATATGAATAACCTTGGTCTTCTTGGAAAAGGAAATTTTGGTAAAATAATATATCCCTATGCACTCCTTACACATATTGTATCTCCCTTAATCATTTTATTATTGGTTCTTCTTTATCCCCTAGTTGTATTAAAGGAGTCTCTGTACCTTGGATTACTGATATTGCTTTTAATACCTAAAATAAGAGGACTAATGTTGTCTTTTATCGTAACCCAGCTTATAATGAATTTTTCATTCCTTGTACCAACAGGCGGTTCCTGGGAAGCAGTGGAAGATGCAAGATATAATCTTAATTCAACAAATAATAAATAAAATAGGATTTATCTTAAAATAATTATTGCCACCCCATGAAATTAATCGATTAACAATTGAGAGAGTAAGCAAATGACCACCGCAAGTAAAATGCCAAAAATATCCCGAAGCAAGTTAGTATATCTAGCAGGAGTTATGATTTCGCTACTTGTTTCCACATATATTAGAACAATACCCAAAGCTGGTGTGTTCATATCAGACACATTTGTACGTTTTGGAGGAAACGACCCCTGGTACCATTTAAGAAATATCGAATCCATTGTACATAACTATCCACACATGTTGTGGTTTGATGCTTACACTCAGTATCCAAGCGGCGGAAATCAGGTATTTGCCCCTCTTTTTGATTATTTCCTTTCAACTGCCATATGGATAATAGGACTTGGAAATCCTGATCAAAATATGATTAATATAATATGTGCATACAACCCAGTTGTATTGGGCGCACTTGTTATTATTCCAACATATTTTGTTACAAAAAACCTATTCGGAAGCCGTGCAGCACTGTTAGCTACATTTCTCATGGCAATCGCACCGGGACAGTTTTTATCAAGGTCAATTATTGGTTTCAATGATCACCATATTGCTGAAACCTTACTTACAACCATTATAGCAATGTTCATGATAATGATGCTAAAGACTGCAAAAGATAATGAACTTACATTTGGAATGATTAAAAACAAAGACTTCGATTCTTTGAAAGTACTTGTCCCTTATATGATTTTAACCGGTGTTGCACTTGGTGCATACTCACTTGCATGGATAGGCGCAATCTTCTTTAGTTTTGTGATTGGCGTCTACATCACGATACAATATTGCATAGACCACATTCATGAGAGGTCTAACGATTATCTTGCAATTTCCGGAGTTATTATTTATACTGTTGCACTTATCATGGTTCTAGCAACACCATATATAGGAAGTACAAAACCACTTGCTATCAAGGGTTTACTAGTAGGTATAATTGCTTTCCCAGTTCTCAATATCATGTCAACTCTCATGAACAAGAAGAATGTTAAAAGCCATTATTATCCTTTAGCAATCCTCTTACTCTCTTTAGCAGGTGTCGGAATTGCTAAATTGTTCTCAGAATCAGTATATTCACTTGTAACAAGTGTATTCAGCTACTTCATGCGTACTGGTGGCGGCCTCACAATAGCTGAAGCTTCCCCCCTCCTTTCCCTTGGCGGCCAGTTCTCCCTACAACCCCTATGGTACAACTTTGGAGCTATGGGCTACATCTCCTTCATCGCACTGGCAATACTCATCTACAAAGCATTTACCCAGAAGAACACGCCTGAGAACACATTCCTGATAATATGGACACTTATGATTATCTGGGCCATGCTTCAGCAGAACCGTTTCGCATACTACTATTCTGTAAATGCTGCTATTCTAAGTGCATGGATAGGTGTTAAAGTGCTTGAGCTGGCAGGATGGAGTAAACTGATTGAGAACATCAAGTCAAAAACATTCAGTGCTAAAAATATAAAGATAATGCATATACTTTCAGCTGCATTCATTATACTTATTCTCGTATATCCAAGCTACAGCCTTGCGATGCAGCAATCACAGGGTACCGGAGGACCTAATGGTTACTGGATAGAAGCGACCCAATGGCTCAGATACAACACTCCTGATCCAGGACTTGATTACTATGAAAATTATGAAATTCCTGCTGAAGGAGAGAGTTATCAATATCCTGAAACTGCATATGGAGTGATGTCATGGTGGGACTACGGGCATTGGATAGAAGTAATAGGACATCGCATTCCAAACGCTAACCCCTTCCAGAAAGGTATTGGTGGCCGCACAAACAGCATCGATGAAGAAAACCAACCTGGAGCATCTACTTTCTTCACTGCACCTTCTGAGGAAGCAGCAACAGAAGTGCTTGAGGCCATACACCCTGATCCTGATAAGGCAGGAGCACGTTATATCGTCTCAGACGTTGAAATGGCTACAGGAAAATTCTATGCTATGACCGCCTGGACACTGGACACAGCTGATTACTACATACAAGTTCAAACAGATTCAGGAACCATGACAGTGCCGGGGCCAAGATACTACAATTCAATGGAAGCAAGGCTTCACATATTCGATGGTAACGGACTCAAACAATATCGCCTGGTGCATGAGTCACCCATAGGAAATTCACAGGAACCCGGATATAAGAATGTATACAACGTTTTGTTCAATGGCAATCTGGCTGAAGAGAACACAGGATATGTGAAGATATTCGAATACGTAGAAGGTGCCACCATCACAGGAACAGCACCTGAAAATGAAACTGTGACCATCAGCAACACTATACTGACAAATCAGATGAGGACGTTCACCTATACACAATCCGCCACATCTGACGGCATGTATTCCTTCACAGTACCTTATTCTACTGAAGGACCGATTGAAGGCGAGACACAATTTGACACCATTCCAACCGGACCTTATGTGATAAGCTATGGAACTGTCACTGAACAGGTCAGTGTGAGTGAACTGGATGTTCTGAATGGGAATACAATTGAAGTGTAAAATCTTCATTCCCATTCTATCCTTACTTTTTTTCTTTCCCGATACTTACAAATAACATCATGCCGAAGCTAGCTCTAAGGTGATATATTGGACAATATAATCAAGGGAAAAGCATGGATATTCGGCAGTGATATCGATACCGATGTAATAATTCCCGGAAAATACCTGCGCACAACAGACATGCAGGCCCTTGCAGATCATGCTATGGAAGGAATAGACCCTGAGTTCTCTAAAAAGGTGAAAAAAGGAGATGTCATCGTTGCAGATGATAACTTTGGATGTGGTTCTTCCAGGGAACAGGCAGTATTGGCACTAAAATATGCAGGTGTTGCATGCATAGTAGCAAAATCATTTGGGAGGATATTCTTCAGGAACGCCATCAATGTCGGACTGCCGCTTATGGAAGCAGATGTACAGTGCAATGAAGGCGATGAAGTGGAAATAGACCTGCTTCAGGGAACTGTAAAAGTTAACGGTAAAGTGTTCCATGGAAACAAGCTACCTGATTTCCTTCTTGAGATGCTGACAAACGGCGGGCTTGTAGCCCAGCGTAAGGCAAAGAAGAACCCACAGTAATCATATGAACATGATATTTCCCGATGAATACAAACATGTTGGCCATAGCAGGGAGATTGCTGATGGCAGGGACAGGCGTATCTACTTCCTCACGAAGTACCTGATAGTGGAAAATTGCGACACTGAGAGTAGTTACTCTCTTTATGAGGTGACACATCAGGGAGATGAACTGCTAAGAGATGTCACTGATCTGAAGATGTTAGCTTCAAGTAATGAGATAATCCATTATGATAAAGAACTGAATATCAAAGACAGGGCACTTCTAATTGATATCGCATCGGATGTCTGCAGGGGAAATATCAATACAGTCATATTCACAGGAATCGACAAGCACCTAACCTTTGTGCATAAGCCTGACCTTTCAGCAATTATGGATATTGAAATCGTGGATGTAGTACCACCTGAACCTTCCTGGCTTGCAAGTGTTGTGCGAAGATTGGAACAAAGCGGAATATTCGGGGACCTTACGATCAGGTTCTCAGAGAACCTCACAGACCTTCGAAGATTTGAAGGTGAAAATACCGTATTCCCGTGTTCTTCTTCCGGCCTGAAAGGAAAATGCCTTGATTGTGATGTAATTGAAGAAAATGGCGCACTGCTGGTCGGATGTGAGATATCAAGGGTCCTGTTTGAATCAAGATTCCCGGGACTTGAGTATTCATTTGTTAATATATGTCCCTTTAAATCCGATGTATTCAAACCATCGAAGCCTTTCATAACAAGGTGTTGCCGCTCCGAAAAGTCCGGGATCGTCACTATCAACGGTATTCGAGGAGCAATGGTCCACTGGGGAGCCTCTGAATTCGAAGTGGCTAAAGCGGTATGGGAACTTATTGCTGACATAAAGGAAAACAAAGAGGAACAATCATGAAACTGGCAGTTGTTGAAGGCGATGGGATCGGTAAAGAAGTTATTCCGGCGGCAATAGAGATCCTTGATTCACTGGGCCTTGATATTGAAAAAATACCGGTGGAACTTGGTTACGGAAAATGGGAGAGGACAGGCTCTGCAATAACTGATGAAGACATAGATACACTGAAAGAATGTGATTGTGTATTCTTTGGAGCAGTAACAACGCCACCGGACCCTAATTACAGGAGCGTGCTCCTGACCATTCGTAAAGAACTGGACATGTATGCAAATATACGCCCGATACGTCCTTTGCCCTCAGTAAAGGGAATTCATGAGCGCAATGATTTCAATTTCATCATCGTCAGGGAAAATACAGAAGGACTGTATTCGGGTATCGAGGAAATAGGAACTGAGATTTCCACCACTAAACGAGTGGTCACAAGAAAAGGTTCAAAAAGAATTGCTGATTACGCATGCAAACTTGCAAAGAGCAGAATGAACAAACTGACAATAGTCCATAAGTCCAATGTGATGAAGTCAGACAATTTATTTCTTGATGTTTCCCGGCAATCTGCAATCGATTCAGGAGTGGTCCACCGGGATGAACTTGTGGACTCTTTTGCCTACAATCTTATCACATCTCCATGGAATTATGACGTCATAGTCACCACCAATCTCTTTGGAGATATCCTGAGCGACATGTCAGGTGCTCTGGTTGGAGGACTTGGACTTCTGCCCAGTGCCAATATCGGAGAGAAATATGCGTTCTTTGAGCCGGTACACGGAAGTGCCCCTGACATTGCCGGTAATAATAGGGCAAATCCTCTTGCTGCGATACTCAGCCTGAAAATGCTCCTTGAATGGCATGGCGATGCGGCAGAGGCAGCCATTGTTGAAGAGGCTATAGATGCAGCACTTAATATGGGTGTTTGCACGCCTGATCTTGGTGGCAAATATACCACTTCAGAAATTGGCAACACTATTGCAAAATACATAAAAACAAGAATAGAATGAGAAGCCTTGATGGCTTTTACCCTCTATTCTTTTGGATATTCTCTTCTTTTATTTTGTTTTACTTTAGCTTAGATTCAACAACGAGGATACACCCGACATAGTGACGACAGCACTTACCCCGGATATCCAGACCATGATCACAAAGTCAGTGGTGGCGCTCAACATATGTCCACCATCCACTATCCTGATAAGAAGAGCAGACATCAGGGAATGACCGACCATTATCAACATAACCATGTTTGAAAGTGTCTCAATGCTGCCGACATCCGTATACAGCACCATTCCCATGGACATCCCCGGAGGCATTTCCACAGCTGAGAACATGTCCTGCATAAGTCCCACCACACCAAGTGAGATATACATGGTAAAACCGATACCGCCTGTAAGGCCATACAGGACACCGACAAGACTTCCGGCAGACTGTGATCTCTTTTTCCTGAGAGTTACTATCTTGTGGAAGTTCGTTGCTATTATATCCCCGATGACCTCAGGCTGGCCACCCAGATTAGTTGCCTGTACAAACATCACCGAAAATCGCTGTATAAGATTACTTCCGGTATTAGCTGAGAAATATTCCCATGAGCCAAACTTGTCGATTCTGGTGACAAGCATCTTGTAAAGGTTGTTCACATCTTTTGTCAGAGGACCGAAGTCATGCGCTCTCAGGGCTTTCAGTGCATCATCAATGACACCACCCCTTGCACCGGCAGAACTTCCAAGAGAACGGATGAATGCAGGAAAGTTCTCATCTTTCCTACGAATACTCCTCTCTATTGACCTTGATACATGGCCTGTGTAAACCAGAGGAGTTAAAACCATAGCCACAGCAATTGAAGTTTCTATCTTCCCATAAAGTGAAACTGCTATAAACACAATTATACAGCCAGCTATGGAAATTGGTACTGAACGATATAACTTTAACTTGTTCTCTGTCATATTGGAAGAACGACTCCATGCAGGGTCTTTTGGTATTTTGCTTTTTGTGAACATCACCATTACAAGATCTGTTACAAGGAAGACGAGCACGACTATACTCATGAGAAGTTCTGCATTCATACCTGTAATTACCGGCATGATGACAGCAAATGATGCCATGAATATCAGGGACATCACAAGGGACACGAATAATTCCTTAATGATCTCAACAACATAAAGGGCACCAAAATACATTGATTCATACTCATTCATTACCACACTCTGCTCTGCAAAAAGGAAGGTTTTAACATCTTCTCCCGACTGAAGTGCGTGTGCGAATCTGTCAAGGAAGTCCTCAAATATAATAGAAGGAGTTCTTTTAGAAATAAAACGACATGCATCAGCAAGACTAAGATGCCATACGGTTACAAGATCGTAGATCTTCTTTGTTTCCTCTGCAAGTTCCTGATAATCCTCATTTTCTGAAACGATGCGTACTATATCTATCCTTGGGGTTTCCGCTGTTGCAATTGAACCCATCTGAGTGATATAGTAGTGCATATTATTGTCTATACGTGATGCCTTGGCAGCAAGAATTGTCAAAGGATATGATAAGGCAAAGATAATACATATAACCGGAATTAATGCAGGTATATACCTGGTAGTACCCGTGAAAAGTGCAGGAAATGCCACCAAAAGAATTATTGAAAAAATGAAACCGAATGATATTATAGGTAAGGCAAATTTCTTGGCATAAGCCTTAGGTTCCATGCCAATATTCTTGAATGCCTTATCATAGCTCATGAAACTCACCTAGATTGTAAATGGAAGGCCTTCCACACCATGTTTATAGAAGTTGACTATGATCTCAAGAACATCGTAATAGTCCTCGATACCTCTTGATTTCATTTCATCAAGTATCCTTGCCCTGAGGAAAAGATCCTGATATATAGCCCTCTTGTCCTCATAACCCAGTTTTGTAGCTATTTTGTCTTCCAGGATGTAACTATTGTTCAGACCACGGAACTTATGCTTGTCAGTATCAGGTTCCCACTGGAAAACAGCCCTCGTGGCAACACCACCGATCTCCTCGTAATAGCCTTCGATCTCCTCAATTGCAAGGGCACGTCGCAGGAATTTACCTTTACGATAGACAGCTGACAGGATCATTGCAATATTCAGATTATCAATGAAAGTGACAGGTACGTTGATAGGGTCTGCTGTGAGACGCTGTATCATCTTTGAAACTGCAGATGCGTGGAATGTTGCAAGTACAGGGTGTCCGGTGTCATAGACATAACCCATCATCTGTTTGCCACCTATGTAATAGGAACCATTGGCCATGGAAATATCATAAGTGTGATCAATGCACCCATGCTCAATATGAAGGATACGTGAGAACTCCTGTTTCTTGAAGGCAAAGAGGCGTTGATCGAAGCACTCATGACCTTCACTGACAAGAGTATGGCCAAATATCCTTGCAAGCAGAGCCAGGTGTGGAAGACAGTTCTTATGGATGGAGGCACTGTAGCCATCAAATTCGGTAATATCTGATCTACGATTCCCAGGTGCAATATCTGCCATTGATTCAATTGCCTGCTTTTTATCCTGACGGTACATGTAAGGTGCCACATTCCTGGCCCATGTACTGAACACCTCCTGTTTTCTATCAGAGGAAAATTCGACACGTGCTCCTATGCCCCTTTTCTTATCATATCGAGTTGTCCTTACATTGATGCCCAGTTCATGGCAGAACTGACTATAACGTTTTACATGTTCATCAAAATCGGAGTGATAGCGGAACTCAACACAATTGATATGTGGGAAGAGCTGATGCTCGTAATGATGTACCAGACGCAATTGGTCAAAGAGAAGACCCTCATCATCTCTGTTTACATTGAGAGCGAGCTTGACCTCAAATGACCGGTTCTTTGTGTAGCGGATGGTACAGTCACTATCTAGAAGACCTGCGACATAGGCATAAGGGTTGGATATACTATCAACAGGAATCCTTTTGATCACAGCCTTTGAATAATTACATTCTTCATTTATGTGTATAAAGCCTTTCTTTATGAGCCAATCCACGAATGAGCGGTCTACACGACATATCCGGGTAGTGTAGACATTATCCTTGTGCACGGTCTGGACAGAGTTAGCATCGTGTGGAATCACGTGGATGGCACGCTTTGCATAGTCAACACCTTCATCTGTATTCTTGTTCTTGACCTGCCAACGGAAATCAGAGAACCTGGTCTTTTTTCTGGTCACATAGAGACTATCATCTCCTGCCAATCTGCCGATGGAGTACCAGATCTCATCGGACAGTGATCTCTTTTCAATGAAAGATAATTCCAAAAACTCCTCGAAGACAACTCTTAACTGATTAAGGCCAAGTTTCCAGAATGGCTCGCCGATATGGTGTGGAGTGATATCCATCACATGCCTGAAAAAGTGTTGATATACCACTGGGACATCCTGACCCATCAGATATCTTGCAATGGACACAAGAATTTCATGGTTCAGCTGGAGAGGAACGGATATCTTCTCTGATGATCCTTTGCGGATTGCGCAAACTTCATCAGGAAGTCCAGTGTTGCCCACTATACGCCTGTACACATCAAAGGGGATAGTTTTGTTACGTGAGGCAAAGTAATCAGCGAACTTTTTACGATCATTTGCATAGAGTGTGGTTTTCTTATAGACATCGATATTTTGAGCATAAAGCTCATCCTTGAGAATGTTCCATCCTTCAAGGAAGTCAAATCCCGATGAATCCTTTTGATACCACTCAATTGATGGTGGAAGGATTACGTTTGGAAGTTGCGGAGTATCAAGAAGTTCTTCTGCAGCAACCTCTTTATCATCTGCAAGAAGGAATCGATGATTTGGTGTAACCTCAAGCATCTCACCTGTGTCAAAGTACACCTTGATAAGCTGCTGTTTGCCCATCCTCAGAACATTGGTGATGGTGGTTCTGGTAACTTTGCCATCAGTGCCTGATACATAGACAGGTAATTTATGGTCGCTGAGATCTATCCTATGTTTAGCGCCTTGCTCCCGAGCATCGGTTGCATATTGATCGTAGAGATCTTTGATATGCATTGGTCCATGGCCAGGCATGGCAATGTAACCATCACGAATGCATTGCATACCCTGGAAAGCTACGTTACCTTCAGCTCCTCGAATTTCACCAACTATGATGTAGTTTGGTCTTGAACGAAGTGCAGCCTTAAGCAGGGCGAAAGTATCTACCCTTGAGTCAATAGGACCTTCCTCACGAGTGATCAGCTGCTGCCATACAGGCTGAGGTGGCTGGACTTCAGCTGTATCCTCTGCGGAGAATACTTTAGATCTAGGATTTACAAAAGCAAGACATGCATTAAGCATTGTTGTTTTCCCGCTTGCAGTCTCACCACTGAAGAAAATACTCATACCATTCTCAAGGCACATCCACATATAAGCTGCCATTTCTGCACTCAATGCACCCCAGGTAATGAGCTGGATAATGCTCACAGGCACCTCACTGAACTTACGCATGGTAAAACTGCTTCCACGCTTACTGACATCCAGACTGTAAATAATATTGATACGGGAACCATCTGGGAGAGCACCATCCGCGATAGGGCGGGCATCACTTACAGGACGACCGATACGCTCACTCATACTCCTCAGCCAGTTATCCAGTCCCTGCTCATCCCCGAACGTGAGGTCAGTCTTCACCATATCGAATATTTTGTGAACGATGAACACATTATCAATGCCAATACTGTGGATATCTTCAAGATAAGGGTCCCTGATGATGGGTTCGATCGGACCGGAACCAATAATGTCCCTTTCCAGGTGATAGAGAATCTTGTTGTACTCACTCTGGGTCATCGGAACCTTTTTTTGTATGGGCATCAGCTTTTGGAGTATATTGAACTTGCCGGTTCCTTTTTCTTCGACGTTGCCACCTGAACCAATATCAATCGCTTCGTTGAGTAGCTTAGTAATAAGTTCCTTGAGCTCAGCCTCTGACTCAGGAACAGGCTCATAGGATGATCTTTCAAGAATAATATCCAGAACAGCTTGGTATTTTTTTCTTTCTGTGCTGTTGAGTAAGGGTTCTATTCCATAATAGTTGACCTCACCAATTTCGGAGCTCCCGTAAAGATGAACGAATACAGGATCACCCACTGGAAGAATGATGTTAACATTTTCTTTGTCAATGTCTTTTGAAAGGCTCACCATAAAAGTGGGTTCGTCTGCTCCGGTTTCCTGCATAAATTTCTTTACATATATTCCAAGATGAGGGTTTCTTTGTACAGCTTTTTGAAATTCCGGATCCATCTAACCACTCTTTTGATCTTATGATACTGAAGCGATCTCGACAACAAGACCGACTTTTGGTTCGATCCTGAAACCAATCATTTGACCTACAGGGCCTTTGGCTCCCGTAAACTTGTTCACGAGAATGGTTCTTTTGACCTCACTTCCCAGAGGTTTTGATTTAAGGGTAATGTAAACATCACATGAAGAACGGAACATCGAGGCAATTTCCTCACTCAGCTGATTAGACTCTATTGTCAGTATGATCACTTTTCCCATACCATTGAGCTTTTTGAAAAATGATATCAGTTCCAGACTTTTCTCTATGTTCACACTGTATTTTATCAGGGAGGAAAGAGTATCGATGATTATAACATTCTTCTCGAAAAGCTCTTCTGCTGCCATTAATCGTTCAATGAAATCGGAACGTGATTTTGCAGCCTGTACCAGAGGAATTACCGGGATGTACAATAAAAGGCCATTCAAAAGGAAGGGAGCTATCGGGTAATCCAGGGAATACATTTGGTTGATAAAGCCTTTTGTCGTCATCTGAGTGGAAACTAAAGTAACACTTACATCATTCTCATTCAATCCAAATGATAGTCGCTGGCTGATGGAGCTCTTTCCACCACCGCTGCCACCTTCGATCACTACCAGTGAACCGGCAGGAAAGCCACCTCCTAATTTTGCGTTAAGATCATCCCTCGGAATCTCAAATCCATTAATTTTTGCCATTTTTACCTCAGAGTTACGTTTTAAAGCTCATTGCACCGGATTTACCATTTTCAGCTGCAACAAGTATCCTGTGATCGCCTGAGTCAAGAGGTGAGGGGGTGGTAGTGACATTAAGGGTAAGGATCTCACCAGGCCTCCATATGACATCACCATCCGTCAGGTCAATATCAATGTCATCAGGTCCTATCATGATACCATCCACAAGAACAGTCACATATTCCGGCACCAATTCTGTTTTGCCGGTGTTCTTCGCATAGAATGTATATTTTTTACTGGTACCATCATAAGGAATTATCTCAGGGTCATTCACAACTGTGATATCAGTTTTCATCTGTTCAGAAAGTAATTTGCTACTTGAACCCGATGAAGCTACCATAGACTGGACATCGGCCGAGATAAGAGCAACTACGCTGATAGCTAGTATTATCGCTGCTATGAAGAATATCATATGCGTAATAGCGGTGTCAGCACCTGTGTCGTTCAGCAGGTTCTTTTTGTCTGTAGTTAGCATGCTTATCATTTTTTCTGCAAATATGAATACAAATATAATTATCTGTTAATATATAAATAATGGCATACAAAATAGACATTCATGTCAAACCAGATATGAATCATAAGCTGAAACACCATTTGCAGTTACAACCTTGACACGATGCATTCCAAGACCGTAAAGGCCTGTTATTGTCAGGTTCCTTGTCTCTGCAGGGGACCAGGTAGCAGCAACATCACCATAAGAATAGGATTCCAGAGTTCCGTCCACCAGTACATTCAATTCATCAAAGCGAATCGTCTCACTGCCGGTGTTAGAAAGAATCAGAGTCAAATTATAATTGGACCCGGAAGTCTGCGGAATTGAATCATCAACCTCTATATCAGTCTGAATCCTAACGTTTTGCATCTGGTACTGTTCTGCTGAAGCATCACCAACGACCTCATTGGAAGCACTTAACATTGTGTAAGAGAATGTTCCCAAAAGCACTGCAGATAGGAAAAAAATAACTGTGACGACTGATAGCTCAAATCCCATAGAGTTCCTCCAGACCGTGCTTCACCTTTGCCATTTCCCTGTCTATGGAACTGAGCATATTCCTGTCGATCTTACGTCCTGACAGTCTTTCTATGAAAAGCAGAGATTTTGTGTGATCTTCGGGGAGAAGGCGCCACGTGGGCTTTTCCACATAATAATCGATACCCCTGGCGTAAGCCATTATCTCAGACATAACATCCTCGCTTATCCACCCGATGTCCATATAGTAATCAAGAGCGTCCATAAGATTGTTCCTTCCCACACGCTCCATCAAGAACTCGATCCAGTTAAGCAGAACAACAACACTGGTAGGATCACCTTTGATAGATTCCAGCCGAACCATAGGGATGGATGATTTTTTTGGCAGCACCACCAGTTCATTGTCATTTGAATCTTCACTTTCCTCATCCGAAAGTTTATTACCAGTCACATTTGCGAGATTCATGGCTGCAGATTGTTTCTCAAAAGCATCAAGGCGTGAAGACATATTTGTGGTTGTTTCAGCCAAGTCAATGACATTCTGGTCAAGAGTACTGGTCCTGGAAAACAATTGCTCTGTTTTGGAGGATAATTGCTCGATGCTTTCATGCATCATGACCATTGCATCTGCAAATGCATCCATCTTAGATTCGATATTATGCATCCTTGACTCTGCTTCTGATGAAATCCCCTGGGGCAGACTCAATTTCTGAACTGTACTATCATATTCGTTTTTTATGAGGACCAGCATGTCACCTAATTCAGTGAGCCTCTTATCTGTTTTATCAAATCTCTCGATTGTGGCACGGGAAGCGACATCATCACCCACGAAAGGGTTGACCTGATTGGACACGATCTCATACAGGGACAGTAATTCCAGAACACTCTGATCTATTTTATCGACTGTTTTTTTGATCTCTTCATTTTCCCTCTGAACCATGTTGAGAGTCACGTCTGCTTTTGAAATTTTGCCTTCAACTTCTTTGATCTTTTTCCGGTTCTCTTCCACCATCTCATTGTTTACGGAAGATTGTTGAGTGGCACTCCCTTGAGAGCCGCCTGGCGGAGCCATGCCGGGAGGAAATGAAGGTGCACCTGACGCATTTGCAAACCCCGGCGGACCAATTGGAGGACTGCCCGGTGGCGCCGGAGGTAATCCAGCGGATAAATCAGGAATTGAACCAAGATCAGGGATACCCTGTAGGAAAGAGGGAGAACCGGAATCAAATGGAGAACCGGTTGCCTTTTTTTTATCCTTCTTGGAGAGAAGAGAAGTCATCTTTTTGATCTTATCGCTAAATCCGGCCATGATTTCACTGGTGACAATTAATATAATGAGAGAGAGATGTATATAATAAGCAATATCCCATCAATAATATATATAAATTTTGAATAAAACGAGCATTCAGTATTCAGTGAACAAAAATAATGCATTAGATGATTTTAAATCATTTATGCGACTTTACGTAATTGATCCATTTGGCACGCAAGAAACAATTCAAAACTGAAATGATATCCGATAAGGATGGAATTAGATTTGCAACTCCTGAACCTGTTGCAGAGTACAGGGCAAAGAGATTGCAATGCAAGGTAATAGCCGATATAAGTTGCGGTATCGGAGGGCAGGCAATATATTTTGCAAAATGGTGCGACTTTGTTTATGCAATAGAGATAGACTCAAAGAAAATAGCATATGCAAAAAAGAATGCACAGATAATGGGCGTCAGCAACATAGAGTTCATAACCGGAGATGCTCTTTCACCAGAAGTAATAGCACAATTGCCAAAGCTTGATGTAGTATTCTCGGACCCTGCAAGGGCCCCTACTGAAAAAGAAAGGAACATAGATAATCTGAGTCCACCTATACCGGAAGTCATGAAAGCATATGCTGATAAATGCTCTAACTTTGCATTCGAAGCCCCGCCTCAGATCTCACCGGAAAAGATACCTTTTGATTGTGAAAAAGAATATATGTCCCTTGAAGGCAAATTGAATCGGCTGAACCTCTATTTTGGGGAACTGAAAAAAGCCGATGTTTCTGCGGTTGCATTGCCAGATAGTGCCATCATCAGAAAACACGCTGAGAAAATGAATGCAAATAGAACGGATAAACCCGGAACTTATGCATATGAGCCAGAGGAATGTGTTACAAAGGCAGGCCTTCTTGAGCAACTTGCATTACATTTCAATGAACCGGCAAACAACATCAATATATTTGAGATCGATGAAAAAAGAGTAGTTATAACCTCTGATCAGCCATTGGAATGCAAATTGTTCAAGAACAGCTATAAGGTGCTACAGGTTATGGATTTTGATACTACAGAGATTAACTCATACCTGAAGCAGAATTCTTTTGGAAAAGTGATTATCAGGGCATCAATAGAACCTGAAAGATACTGGGAAGCACGTAATAATCTGGAAAAAGAACTTGATGGCGAAAGGAAGGCACATCTTTTCCTAAAAGGAAATGATGCAATATTGTGCGAAGTGCTGTATCATTGAAATTGCATTTCAAGCAATTCCTTTGTTCTTTTAATAAGTTCTTTCCTGCTAAAAGGCTTGGTGATATAATCATCTGCTTTCAGCACATGCAGACCAAGCATCTTATCAAATTCCTGACTTTTCACAGTAAGCATGGCCACAGGCAAACGTGGCTCTTTTTCCTTTATTTTGTGAAAAGTCTCCCACCCATTCATATCAGGCATCATGATGTCAAGTAAAATAGCATCTGGCCTTTCGTTATCAATGAAATCAAGACATTCTGAACCACTTTTTGCCCCGACAACTTCTATGTCTTCGGACTCCAGGATCAATTTTATAAGATCAATGGTATCTGGCTCATCATCTACTACCATAACTTTGGGACACATAATTGATTTACAGCTCCTGAAAAAGATAGGATATCACTATTATGTAAAGAATATATTATAAAAATATATAATTATTCCTCTCCCACCCAACCCAAACGCCTCATCACCATCTTAATTCTGGCCTTGACCTCTCGTTTGTCAAAAGGTTTGGCAATGTAATCATCAATACCAAGTTCCATACCTTTTACCTTGTCCTCAATGGCAGTCTTGGCAGAGATCATTATAACAGGAATATCGCTTGCAGCCTTACTCTTTTTGAGATGTTCTACAACTTCATAGCCATCCATGTCCGGCATCATTATATCAAGAAGAATGAGGTCAGGAAGTTCTTTCAGGGTAAGTTCTATTGCTTCTTCACCATTGTGCGCCACAATAAAATCATAGGGTTCACTAATTAGAGAAAGTTTTAACAATTCAGGTATATCCGGTTCATCATCAACGATCAGTATCTTCAGACGATCCCTTTTTATCTTCTTCTGCATCGGTTCGAATTCAATAGAACCATCCTCTACGGAGTAACGGAAATCAAAATCCTTCAGACCGATCTCAGTGTGTATCTCTCCAACGTTGGTTATCTCTATGACAACCTCAAAGAAAGAAGTTATAAGGACTTCTGTTTCAGGAGGCAGGATGTTCCGGGAAAGCATCGACAGGATACTTCCATCATTCTCAGCCACCTTATTTTCAATGAACTTTATGAAATTTTCGACTACCTGTATTGTGTCACTTGCCAGCACATTCATATTATCTATGATGAGCAAGGAACGCGGATTATTTTGAAAAAGGTTAGATATGTGCGAAGCCATTTTTGTATAGTCGGCCACTGAACTGCAATAAAAGGTATCTTCATAATGCTGTTTGCCCGCTGCATCGATATCAATGAAGAACATTTTGCTGCCAGATTCTATATCAAAGCCAAAATCCTCAAAACGATTCAGTATCTTATCCCTGGAAGCGTTCAGGCACAACCATACTACAGTCCTGTCAGAATCTTCTTTCAGTACATTAGACACATAAAAGTACACAAGACGCTCTATGAAACTGTCAACCGGGGCAAAGAACAATGCGTTCTTATTGGACAGTTCTTTCCTGATATTTGTAAGGATTTCCTGCGTTTGAACATTCATTGACAAGTACCTTTTAATTTTGTTTAGTAAATATTATTAGTTTTATTTTCTTATTAATGTTTGGGAAGATAATGAACTTGCTGCATAAAAAAAGTTATTTCATAGGAATTAAACGAACCTGCGGATAACCATGAACGAATTCCATCTGAACTGCAAAAATACCGGTTTTAGGTACGACCCCATACATAACAAGAGTTTTGTCAACGTTTTCAAATTTCCAGTGGGTTGTGGCCATATGAGCGACCGTTTCGGTTATTCTCTGCCCGTGTTTTGTAACTGCAAGAACAACATTCTCAGTTGTCTTTGTAATAGATGCCATTTGCCCGATGATGGAACCAATATTCTCCCACCCATAATTATATTCCATACTGTCAAGGCCCATATAATCAAGAATTGGTGAGCCATATTGCCGCATCATCTCGTTCTTGGCCTTATGGAATACATCCATATCTTTGTAAAGATTGCCTGAAAAAGGTTCAATATAGGTAGGTATTCTCCCCTTCAGGTCACGTATCTCAAATCCAACGAACTGCCCATGGAAGTGATTGTCACCTGTGAAAGGAAATATCATGCGCTTTTCAGTTTCAACACTTGTACCTTCAGTGGGCATACTGAGAAGCCCGCGGCCCATGTTCAGGTGATTAATGAATGTTGGCAAAAGTAAACTATAAAAGGAGTCACCTACACCACTTGTGATCTCGAACAGATTAAAGCTCCCTTTCTGGTAACCGCCCCCCAGTATTACGTCAAAATCCCGCATACCTGTCGATATCTTACTTTCGATTGGGTCCGGTAAAGGTTGCGGAACCTGAGTTTGTTCAGGATATGATACTTTGAATGGTTCAAAGCTATTGAATTTACCACCATCAAGAGTGAAAGGATATCTTGACTGTGATAGTTCCACTCCGCGTATCTTCAGCAAATTGACTTTCCGGATATCATTATCCGACATATCCTTTATCTCAAGGGAAACAACACCATCTACCAGGTAATCAAGAGAAGTGACACCCGTTTGCTCAGTGATCATGATGAGATCCGCATTTACCTTTCGGGAAAAATCAAAGAGCAAACGCTCAAGTTCGAACTTGTTATCCTCCCAGTTTGCAGATCGTGTTGTGGCGATACTAAGCGAATCAATGGAATCCACAACAATTATTGGTTTGGATTCACTGGACTCCCATATCACTTTTATTCGGGATGCAAGCATCCGGAGGAAATCCTCATTGTTGTTAAAATCACCCTCTATCCAGGGATATTTTCCATATTCTGATGATTTATCGATACGTGGCGAGATATAGACACAATTGCCTTCTGAACACACTTCATCGAGTATACCAAAGACAAATGTCGTCTTTCCGGTCCCCGGTTTCCCTTTGACAAGAAGAGACTTGCCAAACTGGGATGAAAAGAACTCCTTGACCTCACCAGGTATCATTTTAAATCCTCATATTAATCCATATTAGTTGCTGATCTGTTCTTCAAGCAGTTTGTGGCCACTTTCAAGGGCTTCATCTATCTTGCTGGCGTCAACACCGCCGCCACGGGCCATACCCGGCTTACCGCCGCCGCCACCGCCAACTACTCCAGACATCGCCCTGACGATCTTGCCAGCATCTGCTCCGGCCTTCAATGCATCATCACCTGCAGCGCCTACGATCTTGACACCTGCGGAATCACTTGCCAGAAGAACTACCATATCTTTATTGATGGTCAATTCACCTGCGATCTTCACAAGTTCGTCAATATCAGCATTCGGAATAACCTTTGCAACAAGGCGCATGCCACCTATGATGACCGCTTCATTTGCCATCTGGCTGACATGAACATGTGCAAGTTCATCTTTCAATCGCTGGTTCTCTTTTTTGAACTCCTTCCATTCATTGAAGAAACGCTCAATAGTGGATGGAAGATGCTCAGGCCTGACGCGCAGCGCATCGGCTGACTGGCTGAGATAGGATTCCATTTCCTGCATTGCCCTGACTGCTGCAAGACCTGCGGAATACTCGATACGCTCCACACCATCCTGAATACGTTCTGTTTTCAGCATCTTGATAGGACCGACAAGTCCGGTACTGACACAGTGAGTACCACCACATGCCTCTATATCGTCTGCTACTTTCAGGACACGGATAATGTTTCCAGGAGGTACGCCTCCCTGATAAAGACCAAAGCCGTATTTCTTCTCGGCGTCTACCCTTTCCATCCATTCGGCAGTCACGCGCTGGTTCTCCATGACCGTACGATTGGCGATGAGCTCTATACGATCCAGTTCTTCCTGGGAGATGCGCTTGTAGTGGGATATATCAAGACGGGCTTTGTCCACAAATTTCTGGGCACCTGCCTGCCATACATGATCACCAAGGACCTTACGTGCCGCATCATTTACAATGTGAGTTGCAGTGTGATGGCATGCATGGGACATACGACGTTCTTCGTCCACTTTACCCAGAACCATATCACCCTTTCTAAGGTGGAGTTCATCCTCCATATCCTCTATTATATGGACGACTACACCATTCACAGCCTGTACATCTATGACATTAAGGACAATATCCTCAACAACAATGGTACCGTGGTCTGCTGGCTGTCCGCCGCCCTCCGGATAGAAGAGAGTACTGTCAAGCACGATATGATTGTCAAAGACGTCAAGTACCACTGCCTCAAAGTTCATTCTTGTAGGTTCATCATAGAACAACTTCTTTGTCTTTGGCAACTTTTCAACCCTGTCCGAGTAAGGGAATACTTTTACCACTTTAGGCTCTGCTTTGCTATGCCCATCAGCAACAAGTGAATAGAAGTTATCAGGAAGATCCACATCCACGCCAACTTCCGAAGCTGCCTGTTTTGATATCTCAGGAGGGATTCCGTGGCTGTCGTACATCTCTACCAGAGTTTCAAGAGGGATCTTTTCGCCTGCATCCTTGTAATGTTTGGCAGATTTCTGGATCATACGCTTTCCACGTTCCAGTGTATCAGCAAACTTCTGCTCCTCGTGAGATAGTATGTCTTCTATAACGTAGAACTTTTCCTGGAATTCAGGATATTCAGGAAGGTTCATTATGTGCATTTTTACGATATCTGACAGCGGGATGGATATTCCCATATCCTTCATCATCCTCAGGGTGCGGCGGAGCACCAATCTTGCAAGATAGCCGGCCTTCACATTGGAAGGGATTATGCCATCTGCAAGCATGAATGTAAGGCAGCGAGTGTGATCGGTTATAGCGTAGACACTCTCGACAGGTTCCATAATAGATGATAGTTTCTCGACAGTTGTTCCGATACTGGAGGCAACCTGTTTCCTGAGCTCGAAAAGATTGGCTTTTTCGCTCACATCCATAAGGCCTGCCAGACGGGCGTTCTGGGAGAGTATGCTGGCATATTCGGAGTTGTCAAGTTCATGATTAACACCTGCAAGGTCCATTATTTCATTTACTATTCCAGGGAATACTGCATCATATATTGTAGGTGATCCTTTTGATGCCCAGACCAATCTTTCAAGACCATAACCGGTGTCTACAATATAGTTGTCCATCTTGCGATAGTTCTCACCTTTGATCACAATGTCGCCATCATCTGACTGCTGCATGTTCATGAACACAAGGGTTCCAACTTCAAGGCCACCAATGAGTACCTCAACACATGGCCCTGCATTACCGCCACCTGCCCATGGTTCTTCTTTATATGTAACGGCCATTGGATCAGCGCCAAGTGAATTAAGGAATTCATCACACAATTCCATTGTGCGGTCCTTCCAGTATATTTCATCCCCCGGCTTATTGAAAGCATGGTGAGCCATCATTTCAAAAGTGGTTAGATGGCGACCGCTTCGGCCCACAGCATCAAGATCGGACAGGCGTATACATGGCTGGGAGATCGTCAATGGATTTGCAGGTGGCGGAACCTCTCCTGAAGTGACAAATGGCTGAAAATCAGCTATCGAAGCAATGGTCAGATATATGTCATCCCTCCATCTTGCAACTACAGGATACCTTTCGAGTCTTGTATGACCCCTTTCCTCGAAGAAATTGAGATAATATTCTCTCATTTCTGCAAGGTCAAACTTTTTCTTAAAAACAGGATTGCCAATAAAAGAGTACGGATCACATGGAGCATCTCCACATGTTGCTCTTTCAAGATCACGGGTCCAGAAATGACTTCCACATTTGGAACACTGTTTACGAACAAATCCATTCTCAGAAAAAAAATCAAGCTGATACTCGTCTTCAAGCATAACTATTCCAACTGAATGATTGTTTTAGTAAATTTATTATAAGTTAATACGCAGTCTAGTCTAATTTATTCTTCCAAGTATCGCCCCAATGATTAAAAACGTTTCTTATCAAACCAATAACATTCAAACATTTGATTATAATTTGCAATATTTATGAGTTTATATATATGTACATAGAACATCACGTCTACTGATACGAATTAGCCAAGAAAAGTAACAACTAAAGATTACTTTTATGGACACAAAAGAAATATTTCATGCACATTATAGGAATTAATAGGACATTACCTTTAAGTGGATGGTCATAAACAGAGTATATAGGTGATGACCGATGGAATCAATGCGATATATGTCATTAGTATTCAGAGGGATTGTGGAAGAATATAATAATGCAGGAGTCAGACCTTCCGTTTTTATGGATGGAGCCGGCAGCCTGCAAGTATACCTTTGCGATTCAATAATCGATGAGATTGAAGAGGATTATGGAATCGATATGCAAAACGATTATGATGTGAATGGCGGACAGTTTACACAGGCATACATTATGAACAAGATCGCTCCTGCCGAAACTCTCAAACACTGTCTTGAAACTGAAACAACTCTTTAAACAGTAAAACATTCTAGTAAACCAGGATCGTAGGGCCTGTCGTTGAAATATAAGCACGGGAACGAGGGAACAGGTACCTACATATATTCACAGGGTGGAAAACGATGGATTATAAAAAACTTCTGAAGGTACTCAAAAACTCAAAACAGGTATACAGAGAGGACTACATTAAGAAGATATTCAGAAGTGCACATTATGATATTGGATTATTCGACGAACAACTAAACGAGTTCAACGAAACCCTCAAAGGCAAAGATTCCGAACTTGCAAGGGAATATATGGACAGAACCATACTGACACAGGTCATCGATGATGCTTCCATACTGCTTGAAATAGTAAAAGACAGCCCTTGCCTGACCACTGAGCAGAACGAGAATATAACCCGAATGATAGTCGACCTCGAGGAAATGAGTATGAACATAGAGGTTCTTGAGGAAATCAAAACACTTGCAGACATGTCCGAGCAGGAAGGTTTCTCAACATCCTCGCACAGGAAAGACAGGATATATGCAAACGTTTGAATGTGCATTTATCCCCCTTTATCCATATTTATTCCTTACTTTTTTACCCATTAATTTTAAGGCATGAGCTTACAATGATGTAAGCATGTCGAAAAAGATATTAGTCACAAATGATGACGGTGTTTATTCCACAGGCATCCATGCTGCCTACAAAAGTGTTGCTGACCTGGGAGATGTAACAGTCTCAGCCCCCATGATGCAACAGAGTGGCGTTGGTCGCTCGATATCTATTTTTGAACCACTCAGGATCACACAGACAACAATTAACGGAATTGATGTCAATGCCGTTGCCGGCACACCCACCGATTCAGTCATACTTGGAATATTCTCGATCATGAAACAAATGCCTGACCTTATTCTTTCAGGTTTCAACATCGGCGAGAATATTAGTACAGACACTATCACCACATCAGGAACCATAGGTGCTGCCCTGGAAGGTGCAAGTTATGGCGTACCTGCCATTGCTGCGTCTATCCAGGTCATGGAAGAAGGAGACAAGTTCGATGACAACAGGGAATTCAAGCATGACTACGATGTGGTCATAAAAGTTGTCAACAGGATAGCAAAGAAAGTCCTTGAGCATGGACTTCCTGAGAAAGTGGACCTGCTCAATGTTAATATACCGCATCACGTTGAAAACGAACCTGAGATAGAAATAACACGCCTTGCAAGGAAATTCTTCAAGACCGATGTGGAAGAGAGACATGATCCCAGAGGCAGACCCTATTACTGGATAGCTGGCGAATTGCTCGTGGACGAAGAAGAGGGGACTGATGTCCATGCCGTAATGCAGAATGGAAATGTATCAGTTACACCAATATCACTTGATGCGACTGCTCCGATAGACTTTTCGGAAATTGAGCACCTGCTGTAAGGCAGGTGTTAAAACAAATAAAAAGAAGATTTGAGATTATTGCTTTACTTTTATGAGAATCTCTTTACAATCCCTGTCCACACCATGCAGGGTTGTGGCTGCACCAACTAACGTGCTGCCAAGTATGGCCTGAACAAAGTGATTGATCTCAATGCTTTTTCCGTCTACTGTTAATTCAACTTCCATTTTTAAAACTCCTGTCAGTCCCTGCAAAAAGGAACTCGTTTGCTCACTGCCAGCCTGAAAAGATCAGGCAGTTCATCTTTAGTGGCATTTAAGACATCCACCAGATTATTGTTTACCAGCAGGCATGGTTTTAGCTTACCATCTGCTGAAACCCTTAGTCGGTTACAGTTTGCACAGAATTCCGTATTATCCACCGGCCTGACAAACTCGACTTCTGCACCATTGATGATATATTTTTTCCTCTTGTGCAGTTCACGGACCTGGACATCCGAGGAAACAGACAACAACGACTGTTCCACTTCATTGGCATTGATCCTGTATTGAGGAAGGTCCCTGAAATCCATGAGTTCGATGAGTTGCAACATCACATCGCCACCGTAACCACGGGTAAAGTCCAGCATATCCTTGATCTCATCGTCGTTGAGATCCTTCAGAAGGACCATATTCAGTTTAACTGGAGTAAGACCTGCATCAACTGCCGCATGGATGCCATCAAGCACCCGGTCGAATATACCCGATGAACACTTGGCTATCGCACGATATTTTTCAGGATCAAGGGTATCAAGGCTTATGTTGACCCTGTCAAGACCTGCATCTTTAAGGGATGATGCCCTGTCACTTAACAAAACGGCATTGGTGGTCAGGGAAATATCCCTCATATCAGGCAGGCGGGTAAGTGCTTCTTCAAGATCCTTCCTTAGAAGAGGTTCACCGCCGGAGAGTTTCAACCGATCTATCCCGAACTGCGAAGCCACCTCTACAATATTGACGATGGTGTCCACTGGCATCTCACGACTGTGGCCAATATGGCCTTCATTGTGACAGTAGATGCAATTAAGGTTGCAACGGTCGGTTATGGACATTCGCAGACTCCGGACAGTACGTCCGTATGAGTCTGTGAGAACTTCCCCTGTTCCTGCGGAAGACATAGTACATAGATAGACGTTATTTATTTAACTATTTTGAATGCTCGCCTGAGGAATAACACATATATACAAACTNNATTATGGCAGCCCTGAAGAGAAGAGAGATGGAAGTACAACCCTTTAAGGTCGGACCTGACTACATCGACCCTACATACCACACAGCCATCTGTGGCAAGCCTTCAAGAAACCTGGACACATTCATGATGCAGGTAGATGGCGTAAAGGACACTTTTTCCAGATACTCTGAAAATGCAGACATCAATGTTGTTGAAGGAGTAATGGGTCTTTTTGACGGAATGAGCTCAACTGAGATCGCAAGTTCCGCGCACGTTGCAAAAACCCTGGATATACCGGTCATACTTATTGTAAATGTACACGGGATGTCAAGAAGTGCTGCGGCCATAGTAAAGGGATTCTCAGAATTCGACAAAGACGTGAAGATTGCCGGAGTGATACTGAACAAGGTAGGTAGCCCAAGACATGCGCAAATGATCATTGACTCCATACCTGACATCCCTGTTGTAGGAACACTGCCACGTAACAAGGATATAACAGTCCCATCACGTCATCTGGGACTCTATATGGCACATGAACAGGACTTTGATACGGAGAAGCTGGCCGCTTTCATCGAAGAGAATATCGATCTTGATGCCATACTCTCTATTGCACAAACTGCCCCTGAAACCGAGAAGAGCACCGTGGAAGAGGAAAGAGAAGCAGACATCAGAATTGGTATTGCTTATGACAGTGCATTCTGTTTCTATTATCAGGACATGTTCGATGCTTTCAGAAGCGCTGGCGCAGAACCTGTTTTCTTCAGTCCCATTAAAGGAGAGCTTCCTGAAGTTGATGGCCTGTACTTTGGAGGAGGCTATCCGGAGTTATACATGTCAGAACTTGAAAGTTCAAAGACTACAAAATCCCTGAAAGACCTTTCTGCCGAAGGCATGCCTATCTACGGAGAATGTGGAGGATTGCAATATCTTTCAACTTCATATGAGATAGAAGGAACCGTCCACAAGATGGCGGATGTCCTCCCTGCGCAGACCGTGCTGACAAAGAAACTCCAGGCATTGGGTTACACAGAAGGACAGGCAAACGGAGACTTTATCAAGGGAACAATTAGAGGACATGAGTTCCATTATTCCGTAACTTACTGTGACAATGATGCAAAACTTGCATACGAGATGAAGAGAGGAAAAGGAATAATTGATGGCAAGGATGGCCTTACTGAACACAACGCACTTGCAAGCTATACACATGCACATCCTGCATCTTTCCCTGTGAAGAGTTTTGTTGAAAAATGCAGAGAGTATAAGCGTTGCTAAGTATGAGTGGGTTCTAAGACGCTACCTTTATATGCATCACATGTTGTATTGAACGTGCGTATTGTTAGGTCCTTGCATGAGAGCATGGCAGAGCCTATCAGTGATTGTACAGACAACCTCAATACGCTACACTGGATAGTGCGATAAAGCCTGTCACGAGGGAAACTGGGATGGACAGCGGAAATTCCATAGGATGATATCCCGGAGTTAGTGCGTCAGACGACAGCATTATCCTATCCCTATTATCTGTTTTAGAACGATAGGTGTTATTTGATTGGTGTTATGAATGTCTTTTGAGGATGCTTTGAAAAAGGTTGATGCAGGAGTTATCATTGATATTGAGGTAACCCCTGGATCGAAGAAACTTTGCATCCCAAGTGGCTATAATCTCTGGAGAAAGCGCATTGAAGTGCGTTTATCCCAGAATGCCCAGAAAGGAAAAGCCAATGAACAACTTATAGCCGGGCTTGCTGATCTTTTCCAGTTAAAGTCCAATGATATTTCGATTGTAAATGGCATGCACAATTCTAAAAAATCCCTTCTTTTAGAGAATGCAGAGTATGACAACATTATTAGCACCCTTAAGGGTAAATTGCCGCTGCATCCGGATTAACAATTCATTATATGAATAATCATAATACTTTCACCATGCTTGCCTTTGCTTAATATATCCAGATGACAATCTAGTATCTGAGGTGAAATACATGGATGAATATTTCGAAAGTATGGTTGAAAAAGCCAGTTACTATGAACAATTTGAAGAATTCGTTCGTTATTACAAGTGAATGTTATCTCCCTGCCGTAAGATCCTCCGATCCCGAAAGTTTGCTTTTCATTGCGGCAGGGCATTTACTTGTAAATAACTATTTTATTTATGCTTTTTATGTATGGATGTCCGGATCTAAATTCAAAGGACAGTCTTTAATCCAATGAAAGGTAACTTTCAAGCAGAGTTTTAAAAAATATTTAGTGGATATTTTTATGGAAAGAAGACAACCACATTCAAAAAGGACATTAAAGGCTCCCCTGATTGTTTATGAAAAACGACTGGAGATGATCGAGGAATTGTTGGCGCAATTACAGGAACTCGCCAATCAGGGTTCAATCATTGTTGTTGAGGGGAAAAGAGATATTATGGCCTTAAAGTCTTTAGGACTGAATGGGGAGTTCCGTCTCGCCACCCATCATTCCCTTATTAATTTCTGTGAGGATATATCAAAGAGTGATCAGAAGGCAGTCATTCTCACAGATTGGGATCGCAGAGGGAATCTGCTGGCTTCAAAACTTGTAGAAAACCTGCAGTCTTTGGGCTCAAACCCTGAAACAAGACTACGTGACCTTATTGTATCCCTCGTACAGAAAGAGATAAAAGATGTTGAAAGCCTTCCAAGTTACGTTAGAAAACTAAGAGAGATAACCAAAGCTACAGATGTAAAAGATACTTTCAGGTAAAGCAATTATTTTCAGTGGCGCTGGGGTTCGAAATTGCGCTCGAATTCAGGATATAGTTCAGACTTGTCCATGAGCTCTTCATAGACATCATGTCTGGGACTTACTATTACCACGTGAGCAGGAGGATGAATCTTCCTTAACTTACTTATGGCAGCTCCTGCATTATTATCAAGCTCCACCAATGCTGCCGAATTGCATTTGGCCCTCAATGGCACACCTGCAACACTAACCAACAGGTTATCAGCATAAAGTGGCTCAATCCTTTTTGGCTTTGATACAAACTTCATTCTGCCATAATGCTCAAGATCATGCAATGCAACATTGACTTTATCAGCATTATCGCCCCGGATTACGGCAAAAGATTTAACTTCAATCCCCATCCCAGAAAATCCCCTTGTATAATTTTTTCATAGGTATATCTCTTGAACTGCGTTTTTTAGGTTCCCGCACCCAACATGCTCGGATTTCCTAGCTTAATTATAGTTAAAACTTTTTAATGTAATAAAGTTTTCTATTCAGAGAGATATACAAGATCTTTTAAATCAAGGATTATTTGGCCAATTCTTTTGATCGATTCGATGATTCGATGACTGCATTCATAAAAGCTGCCCTTACACCATATTCTTCCAGAACACGGACACCACGAATGGTAGTTCCTGCTGGTGAAGTCACCATATCCTTAAGCTCCCCGGGATGCATTCCGGTCTCAAGCACCATTTTTGCAGCACCTATTACAGTCTGAGCTGCAAGGATAAGTGCACTGTTCCTGTCCAGGCCTTCATATACAGCACCATCTGCCATTGCCTCGATTACCGGGAATATGTAAGCAGGACCACTGCCAGATAGACCTGTCACTGCATCCATGAGATTTTCAGATACCTGAATTGCGCTTCCAACTGAACGGAATATTGCAAGTGCATCCTCTGCATCCTCTTTTGATGCATTTTTACCCTGCGTGATGGCAGAAGCAGCTTCTGCAACGGTTGCAGCAATATTTGGCATAACCCTTACAACACGAGTACCATCATTGAATTCCTTTTCAATATCTTCCAGTTTGACACCGGCAGCAATAGAAATGACCAACTTGTCTTCAGTGACATCCTCTTTTATGGATTCTATCACTTTTCGGAGTATCTGCGGCTTGACTGCAAGGACAATTACATCGGAGTTAATGACTGTGACTTTATTGTCAGTGGATACATTGATACCTGCATTCTGCTTCAATTCATCCAGAGATGGTTCATAAAGATCACTTGCATATACTTTGGAAGGGGAAAAGAGTCCTGCACCGCATATTCCTTTGATCAATGCGCCGCCCATTTTCCCGGTTCCTATAAATCCTAGTTTTTTGCCTTCCAGACTCATTTTATCACTTTAACTATCCTTATTTACGTTTGATTGTCACAATATCGCCAAGTGTGGTACCACGGTTAAGGCGGTCGCCACTCCAGTCACTGTCACCGGTCCTTTCAGTAAGCTTGATATCAAGGGCTTTTTCGATCTTCTGACGAACGTCATCTTCAGGAATAATTTCCCCACGTTCTATCTTCTTGATCAACGTTGCTTTTTCCTTGATCTTTGAAGCCAACTGGTCATGTGACCATTTCTTGCTTTCCCGGGCCTCCCTGATAACCTGTGCATAGTCATCAACAAGTTCATCGACTACCATTTCAGGAGCCTTTCTGGGAGGTCTGCGAGTTCCGGATGTCACAGGAGCACGGCTGACAGGCGCAACTTTCCTTGACACAGGGGCACGCTTGCCTTTAGCTTTCCCATATTGTGAACACCTTCCACATACGGTAAGTTCACTTCCATCAATACTAACTTTAAAAGAATCGCCTCTTATTTCAGCGCCACATATTTCACACTGCATAGATCTCAACTCATAAAGGGTCTAATCTCTTCTTTACGAAAGGGCTATATACCCTTTGCACTTAAATAGTATTCGGAGACACATGAGCGAGACTACTGACAGTGACTTTGAGCACAGAAGGTACGATTTTACCTCAGTGAACAAGGCAGACTATGACTATGTCGGTTCAGATAATGAGGAAGATTTTTCCAAGTATCTGCTCGACCGTATGAGACAGCTGGAATCCAGGAATAATCTCCTGAAAGAACAATGTGACCAGGTAGAGTCTGAAAAACGTTTTGTTGAGAGCCAGAAGCTTAAATACGAACGTGAGGTCCGCAGATTACAGGCAGAAGTCGACCGGCTGAAGACCGTACCCCTTGTAGTTGCAACTGTAATGGATGTTATCAGCGAGGAAAAGGTCCTTGTAAGGAGTTCCACCGGCCCACAGTTCATGGTAAATGTATCACAATACCTGAACGAGGATTCACTTATACCAGGTGTAAAAGTTGCATTGAACCAACAAACACTTGCCATCGTGGAAGTAATTCCCACAAGTGAAGACCCTGCAGTTTCAGCAATGGAAGTGCTGGAATCACAGGATGTGGACTATGAAGATATCGGAGGACTGGATGCACAGATACAGGAACTGATAGAATCCGTAGAATTGCCTTTGACAAAACCGGAATCTTTCACACGCATAGGCATCACACCACCAAAGGGCGTTCTTCTCTTCGGCGAACCAGGAACAGGAAAGACCTTACTGGCAAAAGCTGTTGCACACAGAACCGAAGCTACATACATAAGAGTAGTTGGTTCCGAGCTGATACAGAAGTATATTGGCGATGGTGCAAAACTTGTCAGGGAACTTTTTGAAATGGCAAGGAAGAAATCCCCAAGTATCATCTTTATAGATGAATTGGATGCTATAGCTTCAAGGCGTCTGAATGACACCAACGGTGCAGACCGTGAAGTCCAGAGAACCCTCATGCAATTGCTTGCGGAAATGGATGGTTTTGACAACAGAGGCGATGTAAGGATAATAGCAGCCACCAACAGGATCGATGTGCTTGACCCTGCAATACTCAGACCAGGAAGGTTTGACAGAATCGTCAATGTACCTATGCCTGACGAAGGAGCCCGTGAGAATATCTTTAAGATACACACACGCTTCATGTCTGTTGCAGATGGTATTGACTTTAAGAAACTTGCCAGACTAACCGAGAATGCAAGCGGTGCAGACCTTAATGCTATTGTCATGGAGGCAGGTATGCTTGCTGTCCGGTTCAATAAAGAGACTATTGGCATGGATGATTTCCTTGAATCCGTGCAGAAAGTGATGTCAAAGAAAGAAACTAAAATGGAAGTTCTTCCGGAAGGAATGTTCATTTAAGCGTTCCTGCTGGCAAGTTACTTCATTACCTTTTTTCATAATACTTTTTTGTGAAAGCATATTTTCATATAAAAGACGAGATTCGCATATTGGGAATAGATGATTCTGCGCTTATAAGTGATACTATTACAATAGTTGGAGCTTTTTTCCGTGGTGGTATGTGGCTTGACGGCGTGCTTCGCTCAGAAATCAGCCGCGATGGTTTGGATGCCACAACCCGCATAATTGAAATGGTGCGCCAGAGTAAACATTTTCTGCAAATCCGGATAATAATGCTTGACGGCGTTACCTATGGAGGTTTTAATCCCGTAGATATCGTTCAGCTTAATGAAGAAACGGATATACCGGTAATTGTACTGATGAGAAAACTTCCGGATTTTGAAAAAATAGAAACGGCTCTTTCCCATCTTCCTGAAAAAGAGAAGAGAATGAAACTTATCAAAAAAGCTGGTAAGATCAGCAAAGTGATTACAAAGGATGCATCAAACCCCGTATTTATCCAGTGTTGTGGGATCAAACAGGAGTTTGCTGCCAGAATTGTGCATCTTTCATCAACGAGGAGCAATATCCCTGAGCCACTTAGAGTGGCTCATCTTATTGCAACAGGGATCATTCTTGGCGAATCCAGAGGCAAGGCCTGATCATTTGGAACTATTTACCAGTTCAACCCCTTCGTTCATCAAAGCATCTGCCCTGTCCTTTGTCTTTGATTCTGCAAATATACGGATTATCGGCTCAGTTCCGGAAGGCCTTATGAGTACCCATCCGTCATCATACCATATTTTTACACCGTCTGTTGTATCGACTTCATCGCCTTTTGAGAGCACTTCATTTTTAACTTTCTCCATTGTTCCTGGCAGGTCTTCTGCCCTTATCTTGGTCTTCGAGTTAAAGTATAGCGGAACGCTGCGGGCAAGTTCAGACAACTTCTGTCCATTTGCTATGATCTCAAGGAACTTGGCACAGGCCATGGCACCGTCACGGCAATACTGATGTTCGGGGAAAATTAGTCCTCCGTTACCCTCACCACCAAAGACAGCACCTGTATCCATCATCTTACGTGCCACATTGATAGAACCAACGGCAGTCCAGATGAGTTCCACGCCGGCTTCCTTTGCAACATCGAGCATGCGTGAAGATGAACTGACAGGTGTTACAATAGTTCCCTTTTTCCTTTCAAGCACGTATTTTGCCATCATTGCAAGCAGGACCTCTTCCTCGATGAAATTGCCGTTCTCATCAAAGAATACTGCACGGTCCGCATCCCCATCCTGTGCTACTCCCATGTTAGCGCCTGAGCTCTTTACAATATCTGCCAGCTCAGTTAGCACATCAGGTGTCGGTTCCGGATTTCTCCATGGGAATGTGCCATCTACCTGACCATTGAGGGTCAGAACCTCGCATCCAAGTTTCTGAAGGAGGAAGGGAAGCGTAACTGAACCAGCACCACATCCGGTATCTACCACGACCTTAAACTTCTTCCCACGTATCAGTTCGTGGTCCACGGAATTGATAATACCCCGAAGGTAATACTCGTTGGCATTTCCATCATGACGTAAGTCCCCGGTCTTTTCCCAGGATGCGGCGCTGAACTCTTTTGAATAGTACAACTTTTCTATTTCTTTTTCCCCATCCCTTGAAAGTTCAGTCCCGTCGCCTGCTATCAGCTTAATTCCATTGTATTCCCTGGGGTTGTGGGATGCAGTAATAACAATTCCTGCGTCTGCATGCTCTTTTACATAATATTGGACAGAGGGAGTTGGACAGATTCCTACATCGATCACTGTAAGACCTGCTGAAAGCGCACCTGCTATTGCAGCAGATTTGAGCATCTCACCTGAAGCCCTTGTATCCCTTCCAATAGCAACTACTCCGCTTGATCCCATATAGGTTCCCAGGCTTCTTGCAACATCGATTGCAAGCTGCGGAGTTATGTATTCGTTCGCTATTCCCCTTACACCATTAGTTCCGAAAAATGCCATCCATTATCACCATTGTTAAAAGTATTGTAAGTTATACGTCTGAATCCTATTTTATGTTTTGTGAGAATATGCTATTATATTATACCCCGCATATTCCCAGCAAATGCTTAATGAAAAACTGGAATTATTAAAAATGGGTATCTCTGAGAAAGGAAGTGTCATAATTGCCTTCTCCGGAGGTGTGGACAGTTCAGTTCTTGCATCCATATCCCATGATGTACTCGGGAAGAAAGCTGTTGCCGTAACAATCAAAAACCATTCATTCCCGGAAAGAGAACTGGAATATGCAAAAAGAGTTGCTGAAGAGATTGGTATTGAGCACAGGATTATCTATTTGAATGAACTTGATTTTCCCCTGATTTCCGAAAACAGCCCGGATAGATGTTACCATTGCAAAAAAGAAATAATTGGTGTTTTAAATTCGGTAAAACGAGAGCTGGATTTTAATGTCATTATCGAAGGAAGCAATGCTTCGGACCTAAACTCTTACAGGCCGGGAAAAAGAGCAATCGAAGAAGCCGGGGATATTGTACACTCACCTTACATTGAATTTGATGTAAATAAGGATGAAATAAGGCAGATCGCAAGAGAACTTGGACTCTCTGTTGCAGATAAAAGCCCTTCCCCATGTCTTGCGTCCCGCATTCCCTATGGAGATGCTCTGACTGAGGAAGCCATTAAAAGAGTGGAAATGGCTGAGGATTTTCTTATCAAACACGGATTCCAGGAGCTAAGAGTGCGAGACCACAAGGGAATTGCCCGCATCGAGATTCTTCCTGAAGATATGCATGCATTGTTACAAATACGGGAAGATGTTGTTTCATATTTGAAGGGAATCGGTTTTAGCTACATCACTCTGGACATGGAAGGATTCAGAAGTGGAAGCATGGATGAAGTATTATGAATCCTGAAGTTACAGTCCGAAAAGCAGAATTCGAGGACGAAGTACCTATTGAAGTGCTGATGTCCACTTATTTTCTGGATATTGAAGGTACTGAAGTCGATGATTTCGTAGTTGCAACCATTGACAACAGAATTGTTGGAGCGGCTTGTCTGGAAATTGGAAAAATCCCAGAAATTCACTCCATAGCAGTTCATCCGAATTATCGTGGAAAGGGAATTGGTCGATTGTTGCTTGATTCCCTGATTGCAGATATAGAGGAACAGGAATTCCTGTTTACTAGAACCACTTCACCTGCCTTTTTTGAAAAAGTAGGTTTTATCAGGCTTGATGATTCTGAAAAGAAGGAACTATGGGATGATTGTGCAGGATGCAACAGGTTTAATAACTGTAAACAATCTGTGTTGCGTCTTGAAATTAAGAAAAGGTGATATAATTGCTGACATTAGGTATAGTTAATACATATGATAAGATCAAAGTGCTGGATGCCCATTACAGAGCAATAGCAAGAGCTGCACCTATATGTTATGCATTTGGATTTTCCCTTGCTCTTTTTGATTTTCCTTTTAAGATGACCGCAGATGAACTGGTAGAGTACGTGGCTGATAAAACGACTATCGGGGAATCTGGAAAATACCTGAAGATGTTGCATGAAAAAAGACATTTATTCGTTTTTGACCTGCCAAAAAAAGGATTCCAGTCACAGTTAGGTTCAGTGGTTGTGACAACCTCAAAACCGGAAAAAAAATTCTCCATCACGACAGAAGCCATTGCAGATGAGATAATACATAACAAGTCTTTCCTGATACTTGTGGGACTTGGACGCAAAGGGCTTCCCAAAGACCTTTTCAGCCTTGCTAAGCATCATCTTGACATCACTTCACAGGGCGTTTCTCTTGAAACATGCACGGCAATTGGCTGTATACCCGCGCATATCATGGGCATAGTCCATACAAAAAGCTCAGGAAAATAAGTAGGGAACTTTATTTAGTATCATATGTATACTATGTTGCATGCGTCTGAGCGTTTTTTATTCAGGAGAATTCGGGAAGAAAGTTGTTGGCAACCTCGTCAACTCCGATAGTTTTTGCGTGTCGTGTGGTGAACTGTGCGACCACTGCCGTGAACCAAGAGCAAGCTTTGCACCCATGATAGTAGGCCTTTTTGAATTGCGCACAGACCTCCCCGATTTCGTCGAGGAACCCACGGAATACATCCCGGATAACCTGCCCCTGTGTGATCTTATTATTGCCATAGACCTTCATCCCGACCTGTTGATGTCTGTTCCCGACATTGCAGCAATGTCCGGTGCAAAAGCAGTCATAATACCAGTGGATGATTCCCGCCTGGTACCTGCTGGCCTGACCGAACAGGTAAAAAATAAGCTGGAGTCACAGGGAGTGGAGTGTGAATGCCCCAAACCATTCTGTTCACTCAATATCTCAGGAAAGCCCATAATCGATGATTTCGTAAGAATGGGATTTGGACGCCCATTACTAAAGATCGAAACCGACCCATTCAACGGACTTTTCACTCACGTAGAAGTTCTCAGGGATGCTCCATGTGGTGCAACATGGTTCGTTGCAAAGAAGCTGAAATGGTCAGACGTGAAGGACTACAAAGAGACGATCTCAGGTGCTCACCACTCATACCCATGTACTGCAAGTATGGAAAAGGATGCACAAATAGGCGATACGATCTTGCATGAAGCAGGATACATCATCAGAAAAAGCGTAGAAGAGGCAATGAAATAAGGTTGTTTAAAAAAGAAAATTTTAAGGAGTAAGATTACTCCTTTCTGCGCTGGAAGAAGAATGCCAGACCAAGTATTGCAGCTATTGGTAGCGCAACGGTAGGGAATTCTGGAACTTCGGTTATGATTATACCGCCACATTCACAGGTCAAATCTACTTCAAAGTACATAGCCCAGTTACCACCAATATCTTGTCCCTCTCCCCAAGCAGTTTCGTGCTCTTCGTAGTCATCATCATCGTCTACTCCGGCATGTGCTGCAATATACAAGGCATCTGTACAATCACCGTCACAATAACATGGATTGGACATACCAAAATCGGATAGAGGAATTATATATTGGTCAGTAGACACACCTGACAGATCATGTTTGTAAGGGTAAAGCCCAGGTACAGCACTTGTTATAGGCACCTTGCTCACGTTAAGTTGAGTCTCATATAAAAGCCAGTCTCCTTCAGCATAATAAGTAACAAGGAGATTGTCCCCAACTATTTCAACAGTAACCGAGCCAATATCAGTGTCCTGCCCTGCAATTAAGTTAACTTCTGTAGACGCATTCCAATAGCAAGAATCATCTGCAGCACTTGCTGCCCCCACGGTCATCAGCATGCTTATAGCAATAAGCATAGATAATAATAATCGTTTCATTTTCGTACCACCTATTACTTAGTATTTTAGTTACTTAACATCCTTCTTTGTTTGTATTTATATCTTATGAAAGAAGAGCCTTAATGATTATGATTATAATACGCATATGCTGCGTTTGATATGAGATTTTCTATTCAAAAAGAACGGCTATATAGAAATCCCATTAATAATTGATTTTAAACCGCACAAAATTATGCACGCAGATATGTTTGCAGCAGCATTCCTGCCAAAAAAGGTATCGGCCCAGTAACATCCACAGGGTTAATATGATTCAGATAAAAGACGAGCATACCTGCAAAGCCAAAAGAACATACGGATAACAGGCTCTGTAGAAAACCTAGCAAAATAAGCATCAATCAGCTAAAATATACTATTTACTTCAATATCAAGGAATACATTTGAAAGTATTGTATACTTAGTTCGTCACATGAATATCGAGGATTTCTACAGATCCAGATAATAAAGAGTATTAAAGAATCAAAAAAGAAATTAAAAAGGAGTTAGATTACTCCTTTCTGCGCTGGAAGAAGAATGCCAGTCCAAGTATTGCAGCTATTGGTAGCGCAATTGTTGGGAATTCCGGAATATCGCCTCCTGTTGTGCCGCCGCCACCGTCTTCGCAGTCTCCTACAGTAACCCATGCACTACCCTCATCATTAATGCCAATTCTCTGGACATGGATAGATATTACATTTCCAGCATCATTCTCTGGCAATGTTCCATCCCATCCTGATATTGTCACATATATTATGATAGGGTCTGTGCTTTTCAGTTCTGCATCGTTGGTTGTAGTCTTCGTGATGAATGTTCCAAACGGATTCCCTGCTGCATCCCCCACAGACCATACATTTCCAAAACTATCTTCTACGCCCATAATATCATCTGCAGGTATGTCGAGAAGAATCGTTGTAATCGTAGAATTTGGATAATAGTTTTTGGTCTCATCCGTTAGTGCTACTATGATTGTATTTGGGGAGGATGTATTATCAGTCACAAGGATTGCGTTCAAATATCCTTGATATTGGCTTTGGTCGTCTTGCACATCATTTATGTAGCAGGTCATTGCACTTGCTGCCCCCACAGCCAGCAGCATGCTTAGCACAATAAGCATAGTTAATAATATTCTTTTCATTATGTTAACCACCATCCATTATAGATCATTTAGTCATTTCAATAGACATTTATACATATCTTTTTCTTAATAGATATACTTTCTGTACAACTTTTATATGTTATTATTATCATCATTATGATGTAGTTGCTCAGCCAATTTAATTCATATAAAAGATAATAGCCCCATAATGCAAATATTCAATACATATTTTAACTCTTGATCCGTACATAACAGGCATGGCAGACAAGGTTTCAATTGTACAATGTGATGATTATTCTAAATCAAAAGAATATGTCATTGAGGCAATCTCACTCATCGGTGGCCTTGAATCCATAATTTCCAGAGGTGAACGCGTACTCCTCAAACCCAATCTTCTTGCTGCCCGCAAACCGGAGGATGCCGTCACAACTCATCCAACTATTGTTGCCTCAATGTGTGAACTTGTAAAAGAAGCAGGCGGTATTCCAGTCATAGGCGATGGTTCAGGCATGACCCATCCGGGAGCAACGGCTGATGCATTCAGGATATCAGGGGTAGAAGAAGTAGCGAAGAAACATGATGTTGAACTAATTAATTTTCAGACGGCAGGCTATGTGGAAATTGATGTCCCAAAAGCAATGCATTTTCCTAAGTTGCACCTGTCAAAGGCGGTTATGGATGCAGATGTTATCATATCGCTTCCAAAAATGAAAACTCATGAACTGACCTACTATACAGGGGCGGTCAAGAACATGTTTGGGGCACTGCCCCTCAGAAGCCGGAAGGAAATGCACCTGCTGGCTGACAGAAAGATATTTGGTGAAGCGGTCATCGACCTGTACTCAGTTGCAAAGCCCCATCTTGCAGTTATGGATGCTGTGGTGGGCATGCAAGGCAATGGGCCTTCACATGGCACACCTGTAAAGACAGGTGCGATACTGGCATCCTATGATTGTGTTTCTCTTGATGTAGTAGCTTCAGATATAATGGGTATCGACCCCATGAAGGTCCCTACCACGGTTGCAGCCCTAGAACGAGGATTTGGCGAAACTGAGCCGAAAGTAGTAGGAGTAAATCCTGAAGATGTCAAAATGAAGTACAAGCCATCAAGTGGAGGCATACTCTTCAATGCTCCACCTTTTATGACAAAAATCTTTGGCAGATACTTTGAAATAAGACCGAAAATCGATACTTCCAGATGTGTTCTTTGCGGTGCATGTGTCATGAACTGTTCTACCCATGCAATAGAAGAAGTGGAGAAACATCTTGAGATCAACAGGGAAAAATGCATATTATGTTATTGTTGCCGTGAACTATGTCCTGCAAATGCCGTGGATATTGAGAAATCCCTGCTGGCAAAGATAATCACAAAACGATGAAAAAAGATTAAGAATGAAATAAATGCAGGATGCCAGCTCAAAGCTGACATACCTCACTCTTGCGGAGCCAGTCAATGTCAGAGTGATATAACTGGCGCAGGTCCTTAAGTCCTAACTTCAGCATTGCAAGGCGACTGACACCAAGTCCCCATGCAAGAACAGGGTATTTAATTCCCAGTGGATGTGTGACCTCTTTCCTGAAAACACCTGCTCCTCCGAGTTCAACCCATCCGAGGCCATCTACATATACTTCAGGTTCAACACTTGGTTCAGTGTATGGGAAGTATCCCGGCCTGAATCTTACATCCTCAAAGCCCATTCTGTGATAGAACTCAGAAAGGCATCCCAGTAAGTTTGAGAATGACATGTCCTTGTCCATCACAACGCCTTCGAGCTGTTCGAATTCCGGTGTGTGTGTCGGGTCGATGGTTTCCCTGCGGTAAGCCCGGTCTATTGAGAAAGCTTTTATAGGTGGTTCTGGATTGTCTGCAAGGTACTTGATGGTCAATGCTGTCGTATGTGTCCTCAATACGTTCTTGCAGGCTATTTCCTCGCTCCATTTGCTTCCCCAGCCAGTTGATTCGGTATCTCCGCCGTGTTCATGCATAGCACATACATGATCCTTGTACTCCTCAGGAAGTTCTGATGTACTGGAAAGATGGAAGGTATCCTGCATTTCTCTTGCAGGGTGATCCTGCGGCTGGAAAAGTGAGTCAAAGTTCCAGAAAGAACTCTGTATTGCTTCACCTTTTATCTCGGTGAATCCCATATCAAGGAAAATACGCCTCATCTGATCGATCAGGCGCTGGTATGGGTGTATCTTTGCCCCGTATATTGGCTTTGGAGCTGTATGAATGTTATATGGCCTGAACTTCTTGTTCATCCACTCGCCACTTTTCAGGAGTTCGGACGTGATCTGTGCAAGTTCTTCCTCAACCACGATTCCTGCATCAGTTAATTTCTTTCCTTCTGCTGTGAGTTTTATAGTCCTTTGTTTGTTCTCAATCTTTGCCACAAGCTTGCGCTTGATGAGATCCTTGATGACATTCCTGTCCGTTCCCAACTCATCAAATGTCTTTTCCTCACCTGCAAATGCAGCCAAAGCATGCTCATCAGCACTTGTCTCAGCATTACCTGTCGGAACGATCATTCCATTTTCTATTCCGGCCCAGCCTTTGCGACGCAGCCACCCGGTTGCAATACCAACGATTGCAGGATTGAACTTCTCTTTAAGCTCATCCATGGATACAGGTTCGGATATAGTGTTGATTATCTGCCTTTCAGGAAGGCCTTCTTCAGCATATTTCTTCCCTTCCCCGGTAAGTTCGAAGATCTCGGTAACGCTTTCCTCTACCTGTGCAAACCCTTTCTCTTCAAGCAAAAAGGCAGCCTGCATCGTAGTTTCCATTTTCATCTCTGCTTTTTCAGCCAGCTCACTGGGGTTTGCATCTTTTAGATATTCCAATGCGATCAATACATTTTTCTCATTGGATGTAAGGTTGTACTGGGAACTCATAATTACACCTGTTAAATTGATAATCCGTATTCATCAAGTCTGTCTTTTGCAACTTCACGCAGTTCCTGATGCTCTTTGAGGAACTTTTCCGTCCTTTCAGCTGCAAGGGCTTTGCAGTTTCCGCAGACACGGCTTCCTTCGCGACATTCCGTGTATATATGTGCGAGTTCTTCATCGTCCTCCACAAGATGGAAAAGGAACATTTCATAGACTGAACACTTGTCAGGTTCACCACCAAGCTTCTTTTGCTCCTCAAGGGTCATCCTGCCACCGGTCTTTGCTTTCTTGACCTTCTTTGCAGCACCTTTTGGATCTTCTGTGAGTGAAAGGTAACTGTCAGGAACACTGCTTGACATCTTCCCGCCCTGCAATCCGGACATAAAACGATGATATGTGGAGGATGGAGGTACAAATGCATATCCTCCGAATTCAAGCTCTACTTCCCTGACGGTCTTCAAAAGGAGTTCGAAATTATCTGCATTGAAGACATCAACGTGTCCCTCGAAAAGTTTTGTCTTTCCGGGAATACGCTCATTCAGCCCTTTAAGGGCATCTTCAGGAGCGGCTTTGCTACGGATACTGAAATATTTATTTCCATTCTTATCTTCACGGCCTTCGATCTTGAACATGTTCATTTTGTGTCCCAGACCTCTTGTCAGACGGATGTGTGGGTCCTGGTCTGCACCAACGGGTATGACAGTTGGTTTTGGCCCACCGTACTCTTCAAGTTGAGGATGAAGTATGTCCGCACTCTGAGTAACAGCACTTAACATGTGTGCAACATTCGTCTCGCCTGTGAACCCATAGATAGCGCTCAGTTCCGAGAAATTTGCCTTTGAACCCAGCTCGAATGCAAGGTCTTTAACCTGTTCTGATTTTGACTGGAAATATATATGCCCATCAGGTTCAAAACCAAGAGCAATAAGACTGATAATGTATTCGTTTATGCCGATGTCCCTGCATTTATCCCATGACATTCCCCTGACTGAATGTGCCTCACGGTCTGCTATGCCAACAAAAGCATCTCCACCCTGCTGCTGATGCCAGATAATCTCTTCCATCACCATTTTGTGACCAAGGTGTATCTTTCCGGAAGGCATGAACCCGCTCATTACAGAGAATGGCTTATTGTGCTTCATTGCATCGGTTATCAGGTCATAACTGCGGTGTCCGAAAATGATCTTACGGTTCATGAACTTGTGAGGATTCTCTATCTCCCGGACCATTTCATCAAATGGCAGTATTCCAAATTCGTCGAATAACTTGGAATAATCGTCAATGTTCAATGCGCTCCAGGGGTCAATCTTCATGTTCATATATGTCCTCTTAGTCTTTCCGATTCTCGGATTTTTTATTTAGTGTCCGGCACTTAAAATTGTTAGTAAAAATACCTTGTGATATGTAAAGGTTCTTATTGCAGGTACGCAATACACATTGTGATTTTAATTATCTCGGGCATAAATATTCATATAACTTGAACTGTATTTTACTTGTAAGAAGAGATAACTGGAGATATGTTATGGATATGACTTTTTTTCATTTTGGAGCATTGTTCTTTATTTCAGTAACGATCTACAACATATATTCAGCCATTAAGTATGGGGAAAGCTACTTGCCTGCGATTGTGGGCATCATGATGTCCGTTTCTTTGTTATTGATCATAATCCTTCCATGGCAATACGGCTATGTTGCTTTCATACTCACCATGATTTTCTCAGTTGCGAATTACAGAAAATCCTGCAGGATAAACAAAGGAAAGATGAAACGATATATTAAGGATTCTAAAAGCACAGACAAGTTGAAGTTGATTGATCTTTTTACGGGATGGAAATTGCTCCATCATTTGAGCAGAAAATACGGCCCTGCAAAAGCTTCATTTATCAACTCGACCTTCGGGTGGTTATTTGGCATCCTTCTAATAGTAATATCCCGATATATGTGGCCTGATATATTCTCAAATATCCGGTACATTGCATTTATCATGACTGCTGTGATGTTTGGATTTTACTGGCAGAACAAGAAATTGCTGGAAAGTCTTGCGTCAGACGATGACCAGCAAGTAAAAAATAAGTAAAAAAGTTCAGGATTGTAATTTATCAATATCATAAGGTTTCGATGCGCCTTCAGGTATCTTGTCCACCAGTTCCAGATACTCTTTTTCCTGCATCAGGCATGTGCCACGCTGTCCCCTGAATTGCTTGTCCTTGCGTATCTTACTCCAGACATCCTTAATTGAACTGTCCTGTATGTTACCGTAGCTGAACGGGATGTAAGGGCATGGCTTTACCAGTCCGTCAACACAAACATGCAGCCATCTCTGGCCTGCCATGCAACCAAGCATTTCCCCCTCGAAATACGAGTTCGCAAAGATACGTGGCCCGCCTTTAGTGGAATTGATACGATGATACATCTCAAGCACTTTTTCTCTGTCATCATCGCTGATGATCGGATCTTCCTTTTTCTTAGGAACAGATTCCCACAGGGAGAATTCATGAACCCCAATATCCCTTGCCAGTTCATACATTGCAGGAAGTTCATCTATATTCTTTGGCGAGACATGTGTTGCCATAGTCACAAGTAATCCTGCATCAAGACCCATCATCATAGCATTTGTAGCCATTTCAAACGCACCGTCAAGGCGGCGTACTGAATCATGTTTTGAAGGGTCCGTGGAATATATGCTGACCAGCATGTTGTGCAGCCCTGCTTCCTTGAGGCGCCTTGCATTCTCAGGTGTCATCTCAGTACCAGGCGTATACATATTGACAATGGCACGTTCCTTGTCTACATAATCGATGAGTTCGTAGATATCCTCACGCAGCATTGGGTCCCCTTCGGTAAATACAATGACCATTGCACCCATGTCAAGCACATCATCTATAGCCCTTTTTATAGTCTCGATATCCAGGTCACCTTCTCCCCCACTGACCACACAATGCTCACAATTACATTTGCAGTTGCGTGTTATTTCAAAGGAAACTGTTTCAGGAATATACCTTCCAAGTGCTATCTGGGTCTCTGCCAGCAATAACCGATTAAAAGCTTTACTGGGAATAGGTGGCAACCATGTGGAAGCTATCACTTTATCGTCATCAACAAAAGCAGGTTTTTCTTCCTTTAGCCTTTCATTGATCTTTTTCAAAAAAGGACCACAAGCCTTGCGCAGAGGTCCATGTGCCTTAAGCTGGACAAAATCGGCTTTTTTGTCCATTTTGATTGAAAGTCCGGGTATTGAAACCAATGCAATATCTTTGTTATCTGAATTTTTTGAGTCGGCTTTCATTTAATCTTCTTCCCCTAAGATCGAGCATCTTTGAAGGGAGAATACATCAGCTTCCTTGCCTATAACAGAATGATCTGAATAAACAATAATACCTTTATCTGATATTACATACGGACGAAGCACTTCATCATGCTTGACACCACGCATTTTCAATATCTCAAGGGATCTGATTCTTTCTCCATCAATTCTGAAGACCTTAAGGCAGATAACTCCTTCGGCAAGGTATTCCTCGACACTGAAATTCTCAGGATCCTTATTTATCTCGCTGGTTATGAGCGTTGTGCAATCAAAACTCTCAATATTTTTGACGAACTCAAGGACAATATGCCTTACATGCACAGGATCAGGGGATATCTTCAGCGATGTTAGTGAATCGATAAAAAGACGTTTTGCATCAATTTCCATGACGCTTGCATATATCTGCTTCAGCACGGTTTCCAGTGTTGCATTTTCATGATCACCTTGCTGAGCGGTTTCCATGGTCTTCTTTATGTAGCGGTCATAAGCAATCGGATCGACCCTTATTATGCGGAGTTTATTTTCCTTTATGAGACGCTCCATGTCCCATCCGTGCCTCCACATATTTCTCATGATGCGTGCAGGCGTCTCTTCAAAAGTGACGTAGACCCCCGGCTCATTGTAATTCATGATTCCTGAATACAGATATTGCGAACCAAAAGTAGACTTACCTGCACCAGGTCCTCCGGTCAGGAGAATCACATCGTTTTCAATGAACCCGCCTTCAATAAGTTCATCAAATCCTGGTATTCCGGTTGGTACTCGTGCCATATGTTTCCTCAAGCAATTACTTGCGAGTAATTCAATATATTTATGGCAGAATTAATATATAACTATTTCTTGCAGAAAAAAAGATGTTTGATACCTGTTTTATCAGGCATCATACTTTTTCGGCGAATGCAAGGGTTCCACTGATTCTCTTGATTCTTATCTTGAGAGTCTCGCCCTTTGCAGCGCCTGGTACGAAGATGGTGAACCTATCCATCTTTGCAATCCCGTCACCCTTGGAACCAACAGCATCGATACGAACATCGTATTCTTTGCCTTCTTCAATGGCGTCCTGTTTGACAGGTGCACTTGCACGTCTTTTCTTCACAGGTCTGTGTGCACCGCAAGCTGCACATTTCAACACCATGATACGGTCCATCTTCATAAGCTGGGTGTCCGGCCTTCCACATTCTGAACACATGACGAATTCTTCAACATATGCATCGATGTTCGACTTGATCTGTTCCTTTGAGAACCTTCCCTGGAATATAGCCCTCATACCGTCGATCTTACCTGCAGTACCCATTTCACGTGTAAGATATTTCATCACGTGGTCAGGCTCTCTGTTCAGGACATCTGCAATGTTGTTGAAATTATCAAGGATCGTGGTCTTACCTTCCACCATAATTTTAGGCTCAGGGATTACGAAACGGGCATCCGTAGTCTCCATGTCGGGTAAGTTTGCTATTGCACGATCCAGAAGCGCTTCGTAATCTTCCATCTTTGATCCCTCGTTGTTTTTAGTTTTACTTATTGCACAAGTTCCTGTCCCTGATCGACTACGATCCTGACAGGTGTTGGTAATTTCTGGCCTGCTTTCCTAAGTGCATCCTTTGCCATTACAAAGTGCTCTTTGTTTACAGAGATAGTAAATATCTTCTGGCCGGCTGAAACTCTTGCTGCTGTTCCAACATTCTTTCCATATGCTCCACGCATACCACTTGATACACGGTCTGCACCTGCTCCGGTAGCCTGCTTGTTCTCCCTGAGGACCTCGTGCGGGTAAACTCTCAGTTTGATGTGGAACCCTGTTCTTCCTGCAGCGCTTGTCATTGCACGGTTTGCAGTGATACGTGCTGCCTCAAGTGCAGTGTGACGCAACTGGCATCTCTCGTTAGCTATGAGTGTGACCTTTACCGGAAACTCGGCACTCTTGTTACCCATGTCGTAGTGAATGACCTGACTACCCGGGACACCACCCATATACTTCCTTCTGGTGAATGAGCGCTGTCTTACGTTCCTGTACATACTTGCTGGTTTTCTTACCATGAATTAAAATCTCCTTGAATTGATTATTGCAATAAAGCGTGATACTATAAATAGTACCGCTGGTTTTCGCATCCGATTTTGTACCTTAATTGATATGAATATATTTGTATTTGTTGATGTTGCCTACCAACAAAATAGATTAATCTAGATGGCTGTCCTCATAGGACCTTGGTGTTTATAAGCCTTATCACTGATTCACATGTACTGCCTCAACTGAGGCATCAGCAAACCATAACAACCGGAAAGCATCATATTTCCAAAAGGTGCTGCAAAATGGAGTTTATTCCAGATAGCAATATCCCTGTCTTCTGTTTTCATGGTCTGTAAAATATTACGTCTTGGACCTGTGATCATTACAGACATGATGGCATCGGGCCCATAGCTTTCTTTTATATAGCAGCCATGCCCGCCATCGTTGAAAATGTCATCAAATCCAAGTGTTCCACATGCGAATTCTTTGATATATTCCTGTAGTTTTAACCCATCAAGAGCGGAGGTATGATGTTCAAAAAGAGCTACGATCCTGCCATTATCCACTATTGCTGCAAGGGTATGCCCATTTCCTATATTCACAACAATAGCAGGTTGAATGGCACGAGGATCAAGAAGTGCACCGAATATTGCTGCTGGGCCAGTATCCATAATAATAGTATCCATTTTCCCAGTCGTACGTGACACCGATGCCATGCGGGTAAATTCCTCCGGGATGGCATTACCCCCATAAGCAAATTTGCTGAAATCACCGCCTCCGTCAATGAATTTCTCAAATATCCTGAACCTGTAAATACGATTGCTGATATCCGGAGAATTGCCATGGTCCTGTACAGCCACAGCTATTTTATCCGGCATACCCACACCAAAACTTAGAAGTGCATTCTCAATTGCATCCAGGTCAATGTCCTTTAGAATAATCTCTTCCAGATCGGAAGGTATGTTTTCAGCATCATCTACAATATTGATACCCATTGATCTTACCCGCTCGAGATCATCCTTTATTGTAAGAGCTGCGTTTTCAGTAGCATAGACTTTATACCCCTTTTCAATGTGAGCTTTGATGGCCCTTACAGAAGGTCCGCCGCCCATGACATCCCCTTTAAGAAATATATTTAGCCCTTCTTTGGCTGCCCGTTTTATCTTCTCTGCAATAATAACAGTTGGTGAAGGCATTACCATAACAAGGCTGTTCTCCACCTCTCGTTCCGTATCGTAAAGAAGTATATCCTGAGTACCGGTCCCAACATCAATTGCAAGTATTTTCATGCTTATATCGCGTGATTCTTATATCTATTCAGGTATAAATACTTCGTATGAAAAGTCCAACAACAAGAGAACATAAGGCAGATGTTAAAAGAGCATACTCATTTTCCCTTATCACCATCTCAACATCCAGGTACGAAAAATATGGCAACGTTCAATCCCCGGATGATGCAGATGACCTCTCCGGCAAAATAATGAATGAACTTGTTCTTTCCAAAGGCCACAACGTATCTAAATATGAGCTTGTTTCCGACAACCCTGACATGATAATAGATTCTGTCAATCGTGCCCTTGACTCAAAGACAGATATTATAATAACAAGTGGTGGCACTGGCCTGGCTTCAAAGGATATTACCATAGAATCACTTGTACCTTTGTTTGAAAAAGAGATGCCCGGATTTGGCGAACTTTTCAGATACAAAAGCATAGAACAGATAGGAAGCTCAGTAATCCTTACACGAGCAGCCGCAGGAATAGTAAAAGGCAAAGTACTTTTTTGTATTCCAGGCTCTCCTGCGGCAGTTGAGCTTGCATTAAGTGAGATAATCCTTCCTGAAACAGGACATGTTGTGAAACATGTTCAGCAGTAACCAAAAAAGATTTATATTGTCCTTTTTATTTTATCAGGGTGTGCAAAAGGCACACTTATATATGTTAGAATTTATATATTCCATGAATCACATATAACCAATAGCCCCATTAATAATAAGCAGCAAGTGCATTAAAGGGCAAATCCTATATACAATCCCAATGAAGAGGGAAACATGTCCGGCTACTCTTTAGGCATCAAGGAACTGGATGAATTGCTTGGCAACATCCGGGAAGGAACCAATCTGATGATGATAGGTCCCCCTATGAGCCGAAAAGATGAACTTTTGGACGCAATCGTTTTTAACAGCCAGAAATCAGAAGATTCAACCATAATCGTTTCCACGCGCGAGCCAGGAGAACGTGTACTTGGCTGGTTTGAAGATAATGGAATGGACATCCAGAATGCTGACATCGGCATTGTCGACTGCGTAACCAGGACACTTGGCCTCGGTGCTGCAGATACCGATAAGATCAAAAGAGCATCAAGTCCTGTAGACCTTACAGGAATTGGAGTCAAAATCAGCCAGTTCTTTGAAGAGATGCTGGTCAAAAAGCAGAAGAAGAAAATACATTTGTGTATAAATTCACTGTCTACAATTCTCATGTATTCGAACATACAGACGGTTTTCAGATTCCTTCATGTATTTACCGGGCGTGTGAAAGCAGCCAATGGTTTTGGCCTTTATGTTGTAGAAGACGAAATGCATGATGCACAGACCATAGCTACACTGAAACAGCTTTTCGACGGCATGATCGAGATCAAGGCAGTGGGAGATGCCTATACCATGAGAGTGGTGGGCATGACATCAAAACCTACGCCATGGTTCGAGTACAGTATTGAAGGGACAAAAGTATCCCTGAAGAGAACATAACTTTCTTCTCCAATATGCCTGGATTTTTAATACATTCCCGACTTATCAACTACTTTATCTTCTGAATGGACATTCTTTTTATACTATCTTATAATTGAATCATTTATATTGAACTACTTATCAGGTGTATTATAATGGAAAAAGATAAAATATATCAATTAAGGACCGAGGCTACAAAGATAAAGCCACTCATCAATATTGGAAAGAACGGAATCACAGAATCTGTTCTGGAAGAAATAAAAAAACAGTTGAAGGCAAACCGTCTGCTAAAGATAAAGATGCTGAAGACCAGCGCTGAAGGCGAGGATATAAAACAATCAGCAGAAAAACTTGCAGCAGATACAAAATCAACCCTTATAGACGTAAGGGGAAGCACCGTAGTGCTCTACAAGTGATCAGCAAACCTAAACGTCTTCCTTAAAGCCTTCTCCCGAAACGACTTCTACCTCCTGGACGACCATAAGTTCTGTGGGCAGTATTTCCTTGAGTTTCGGAATAAGGTTTCTTATTTTTTCTTCCCGGTCCACTGCCTGCACGATGACCGGAAGGTCAGTCCCAAGCCTGAGCACACTTGCAGTATGTATTTTATGGTGGATGCCATACCCTTCGATACAATGGTGAACCGTAGCACCCGCTATCCCCTGTTCCTTCAGGAACTCTATAACAGCATGGTGTGCAGTTTTTCCTTTGTACTTGTCATTCTCACTAAGATATACTCTCAAAAGCAATGTCCGCATAATGGTTTCCTCTGATACCCACATATAATTCTAAGTTAATAATGATATCTTTGCTCCCTGAATATACATAGCAAAGTCATTAGCATATATTTAGCTCCTCTTCTATTTAGTAACATTTATAGCCTAAATGGGATTACCATATTACATATGGAAAAAAGCAAAGCCATTGTAATTATAGCCTTGGCTGTTGTGGCATGTGCAGGCATTGTGGGTGCATACATGTTACTTGGGCCAGAAACTGGCAGCCCGACCATAAATGAGTCACAGGCTCAAGAAATCATCCTGAATAACTCTGATGCAGCGGCATATTATTCATCCCATTTCAAAGTAGAGGAATGGAGGGTCACGACTACCTCACTTGTTGAGAGTGCCCCGAATAGTACTGTACTGGATGAGGAAGGAATATGGAAGATTGACATCATGGAACGTAGCTGTGCATGTTCCGGCATAAAGGACCTCTATGTAATAGAGGGCTACGTGTCATCCAGCACCGGCGAGCTTCTGGAAGTCAGCACTAAATCCGTTTTGGAAAGCCAATATGAGAAAAAGACCTGTGCATCAACATCCTGCCACTAAACTGCCCTTGCGCAGAATAGCTGGTACTTTGATACTATTATTGGTGCTTACAACAGGAATAGCTCAGGCTGGAAATGTATCAGTAGAATACTTTTATGAAAGCGGATGCCTTAAGTGCGCACAGGCCTCGCCTGTGATTGAAAAAATAGTCACGCAAAATCCTGACATAAACTTCTCCGAATACGAGATTGCATCTTCTTTCAGTCTGGCGAAGCAATATGGAGTAAACACAGTTCCAGCAGTAGTCATTAACAAAAGCATAGTCATAAATTATGATGACTATAAAGGAGATACGGAATTATTTGAAACGCTGCTTTCCGAATCCATTGAAACAGCCCCCCCTATTCAGGACATCCCCGAATCAGACATAGACCTTTCAAACTCTTCAGCAACCTGGAACACAGATACACAAACACCTTACGTCATATTTATCGCAGGCTTGCTTGCCGGATTTAATCCATGCCTCATTGCAGTAATGGCCTTTCTGGCATCCGTTATAGTTTCCTCAGGCGGTTCACGCAAAGACATGCTTGTACTGGTAACAGGTTTTTGCTCCGGCATATTTGTAACTTACATGATCGTTGGTTTTGGAATACTGAACACCATCAGTTACTTCCCCGGAATAAGGGAAATCATCACAAACCTTATGGTACTACTGGTAGCTTTCCTTGGACTGTGGCACCTTTATGATGCATACTACATCAAAAAACACTCTAAATCATCTTTCAAAACCCCTCGTTCATTTATAGACCTCATGGGAAAGGCCGAAGGCAGGAACATTCTGGCAATATCATTTGTAGGAGGCAGTATTTTTTCACTGGTCAAAGCTCCCTGCGTGGGTGCAGTCTACCTGATGATCCTTGAGATGCTTATATCAGGAGACGATATTTTAGGAGGAACGCTGTATATGGCACTCTATAATCTGGGTGTTATCCTGCCAATATTGATCCTTGGCGCTCTCCTGGCTTTTGGCCTTGACCCGAAAAAAGTCAATGATTACAGGGAAAAAAAGCGTGTAGAGATACGCCTCATAACAGGTGTTATCCTTATACTGCTTGCATTGATGCTTAACTTCAATATAATCTGATAAAATAGGCGCCTTTACAGATAAAAGGATGAACCTATGGAATAATTAGCTGGTATACCAGTGCCGTTGCAATCAGGCACACGGCTAAGTTAAGGATGATATTCAACAGGAAATACTTATTCTCCCCCTCTTCCAGCAACCTGAAACTTTCATATGCAAAAGTAGAGAATGTAGTAAAAGAACCCAGCATTCCGATGCTGACAAAGAATCGTAGAGACCCTTCTACAGATGAAAAGGTCATTGCTGCCAGTACAAAACTGCCTATTGCATTCACAGTGAGAGTTCCGGATGGAATTTCATTTATCCGGGGAATTGCACCGGATACAAGATATCTGAGTATTGCACCGATGAATCCACCTGTACCTACAAGCAGAATTTCAGAGACCACTACGTTCTTCCCCCTTTTTTACAATGTACACAACGATTCCCCTTCCTGCGAATACTCCCCCAAGCGTAAGGAGAACATTTGCAATTACATTGAACACCGCCTCAACCAAAGGCATCTGGAATGTCTGGACCGTAAATGTGGAAAATGTGGTCAGTGAACCCAAAAATCCAATACCGAAGAACATTCGGATTCTTGGAGACACATATCCCAGATACTCGGAGTTATACATCAGAAAACCAAGCAGTATGCTACCAAGAACATTGACCACAAGAGTGCCGGATGCAGGCCCTAACTGACCTGCTATCATAAATCGTGAAATTGCCCCGAAGAATCCCCCTGCACCTATTATAAGGAGATCAAGAGCCCGTTCTGTGGAAGAATTATCATTCAATCAGCACAACTTCCACTTCGCTTCCTTCTTCGCATCCCTCAACATTCTCCGGGATTATAACAAATCCATCGGATTTTGCAATGGAACTCAGTATTCCGGCACCTGCTGTCATGAGAGGGTGAGCAATATCTCCTTCGAGTATTACCCTTGCATAACTGAGGTACCCTTCCCTTGACATGATCTTTCCACTCATGCGGGCTGTTACTTTTGTCTCAGGTATATCCGGAATATTCCCGGCTTTTCTAAGTGCAGGTTTTCCAAATGCAAAAAGTGCTACAAGACCTGCTGCCGGATACCCGGGCATACAAAGTATCGGCACATCATCTGCAACCCCAAGAGCCGTAGGTTTTCCGGGACTAAGCCCTACACCATGAACAAGTTTCGTTCCCAGCTTTTCAACGACTTTCGGCACATAATCTTTATCCCCTACAGAGGTTCCACCGGATACCACAATCATATCGGTGTCAAGATTGACCCTGATAGCATCTTCAATGAGTTGCTTATCCTCAGGCACAATGTCGCAGTATCGTGCAATTCCGCCCCATTTCTCTACATACATCCCTATCATGAGACTGTTGATATCCAGTGTCTTCCCCGGTGCCGGGACACCATCCCCCGGAAGCGGCAGGAGATCATTGCCAGTGGGAATGATAGCAACAACAGGCTTCGCATATACTTTTACATCATTTACTCCAAGAGAGGCAAGCACAGCAATATCGCACGGCCTGAGAAAATGGCTTTTGTTGAATATTAACTCATTCTTCCTTACGTCCTCGCCAATTTCACCAACGTTCTTACCGGGGTGAACCTGTGCCCGGATCTCCACCATATCCCCGATGGGTATGGTGTCCTCCAACATGAGCACAGCATCTGCATCATCGGGGACGTAATCTCCTGTATTTACCGGAACACATGTACCTTCAGTCACCTCGTCGGATACCTGAAGCATTACAGGATTTGTAGGTGAAGCACCCATCAGGTCAACAGACCGGACTGCAAAACCATCCATAGCCGAACGGCGGTAATGTGGTACGTTACGTGGCGCGAGTATGCTTGCTGAAAGCACCCTGCCAATAGAAGAGGTTGCCGGAATTAGCTCGACCCGATCCATGCCTTTTATCTGTGAAAGGAACAGCTCCTTTGCTTTTCCGACATCTGTGCGTTCTCTGAATATCATTCCGATTCCTCCAGGATAACTCAGCCGCCTGACACTGGCGGGAATACTCCCAGTTCGTCATTGTCACTGAGAATTGTAGCCAGTCCTTCCATGTGTTTGATATTATTCCCATTGAGGAACACATTGATGTAACCGCAAAGTTTCACGTCTTCTCCTGCTTCAAATATGAGTTCGTTCAAAGAAGGATATTGTTCCGTTAGAGAAAGCAGAACGTCTTTTACAGTATGCCCTGTCAGTGTTAATGAGGAGGCCTGCGCAATCTCCCTCAGGTTTGCAAAAAGTTTAACCTTAACGTTTGCCATGGGGACATTATTCACTACGGATATGTTATAAAACTAATCCATGTCAACTACCACCCTATGAATAGGGTGGCTTGTCCTTCTANNGATGTGTTTTTAGGGTCTATCTCAAATACTGGAATACCTGCGAGAGCGGCTTTGTATTTGAGAAAGTTACCCAATTCATCGAAAGCCCATTTACCGATAGCTGTTCTTACTGCTTTGTTAACCGTGCCGTTGGTCCTAATGCCTTTGAGGTTTTCAATGGCAATAGCCCTGTTTGTGTCTTTTGCAATTTGAACGATCGCTTTAGCTATGCAATGATTTGTATCTTTTTTAAATCGTCTTTCCTTTCCACTTATTTTCTTGAGATGTTTTTTGGATGAGTGGGTCCCTACGCTTTGGAGCTTTGCTTTGAGAGTAGAATAGCGTTGCCTTATTTCTGTGCATTTCTTTCCTGAGAATATTTCACCATCTGAAGTTGTGGCTATGTTGACTATCCCCATGTCAACCCCTATAACTCCGTTAGGGTCTATCGGGTCTGCATCGGGAACATCTACAACTACCATAAGATAGAAGGTGTTATTGTGNNCCCCATATTTAATGGTGATGCGTTCTCTACCTTCAAGTGTCAAGATCGAGATCTCATCCGACGTTTTGAATGTAAGAATCCTCTGGTCGTAGACTATTGCACCATGTTTTTTGAATTCGTGACAACATGAGTTATCAACTCTATAAGATTCTGCTACTTTACCTATGGCTCTAACTACCATTTGTGCAGAAAGATTGTATTTTTCTCTAACGTCATAGTAGACGATTTTTTGAAGACCAATTTTTCCGAATGTATGAGTATACGATGCGGTTTTAGAAATGAAATTACAGGCTTCGTTAAAACGTTCCATCGTTTCTAAAAGAGCTTTTTTCTGGTGCTCATTTGGGTACATTTTCACTTTGATAGTTAAAAACACCTATTGAACATATAACTCAATATTATAAAAAAATTATGTTGGGTTTTGACGCATTCCTCCACCGTTTTAAAACGGTGGCATCCTGCTCTAATTAGTGAAAAACAGATAGAATATTAGAAATAAACGTTGATAAACAATTAAAAAAAGTTCTGGTGGGATAGCGCGGATTTGAACCGCAGTCCAAGCGTCCCAAACGCTCGAGGATGGACCAAGCTACCCTACTATCCCAATCAGCTTAGAAGGGTAGCCCTTAAATGGCACATATTGTATAAATAGGTTTCGCGAGAATAATGATACCATGAGAGAAAATGAACAACTTTTTTGAAAATAACAGACATTTAATCATTGGTCTCCTGACCTGTCAAAAGCCCAGCTTCCAATCCCCATTGTAAATAGTGCAAACGCCGTTATGACAGCCACCGATAATTCGATTGGCACATCAGAAGCATCAAGTAACATCCACCTGAGGGCTTCCACCCCGTATGTCAATGGATTGAGATGGACCGGTATACTCAACCAGCCTGGAAGATTATCCATTGGATAGAATGCAGTGCTGGTCATGATAGTAGGAAATGTGATAAAAGTCATCATCATCTGGAAACCTTCATGGGATTCGATCCGTGATGCAAGTGTTATCCCAAGTCCTATGAACCCGAGTCCCATTACAAACATTATCGGAATGCAGAGCAGCTCTCTCCATATAGACACATATTCTATTCCGATAAATCCACTGATGACCATTAGAGCTACACCCTGCACCAGTGCAGTTGTTACGCCCCCTGCTGCTTTTCCAAGGGCTGTATAGAAACGACTTACAGGTGCTACAAGTATTTCCTTTAGAAAACCGAACTCCCTGTCCCATATAATAGAAATACCGCCCATGAGGGAGGCAAAGAGTATTGACATACCGATTATACCGGGAGCCATATAATCAATATACCTGCCACTTCGCAGGGTCATCGAGCTTCCCAGAGCAGACCCCATGATAACAAGGAAAAAAAGAGGAGTGGCAAGGGAACTTATTATCCTGGATCGTGAGCGTTTGTAACGTAGCATTTCCCGAAGCCACAGAGTAAATACAGTGTTCAGGCAGAGTTTCATCCCGGAAATACCCATATCATCCCCAGCGTTCGTATACTTCGTTGTCAATACCTATCAGGTCAAGTGCACGTCCTGCCATTGAATTTACCAGATCGTCAATGGTCTGTGGCCTTGAATAGAACCCAGGAGATGCAGGAAGAATTATTCCACCGGCCCTTTCAAGCCTGAGCATATTCTCAAGATGTATCTGGTTCAATGGAGTTTCACGTGGCATCAGAATGAGTTTTCGCCTCTCTTTCAGGCAGACATCGGCAACCCTTCCAAGCAGGTTGTCAGACATGCCACCGGCAATCTCACCAAGAGTCTTCATACTGCACGGTGCAACGATCATTCCGTCAAACCTGTGAGAACCGCTTGCAATAGGAGCTGTAAAATCACTTTCATCATATACTGCGTCTGCAAGTCCTTCGACATAACCGATCTCATAGTCAGTTTCTATACCTATTATCTGCCTCGCAGCCTTTGTTATGACCAGGTGGGTCATAATGTCAGTCTCTGAAAGTATTTCCAGCAACCTGATACCGTATGCAGAGCCAGAAGCCCCGCTGATGCCTATTACTATTTCCATAAAAAATCCTCCTGAATAATGACCGACAATTCATCAATCATTTCCTCTGAAACAGAGACAATTTCCTCTATCTCTTTTTTTGTAATATTGTCCAGATGAATACCTACCATAAAAACCGCTGCAGATTTGCTGGCCTCACTGAATACCTTTGCCCCAAGTAACGCAATATCCGTTTCCCGATGTCCCGGATTTGTGATCACCGAAGAGGATGCCCTGCCGGAGGATCTATCGTAGAATCCCACACCCACAGCCCCCACATGCACTTCCCCGCCTGTAAGAGTGACGATATAGTCATTTCCTGCCTTTTTCCAATCCAGAATGAGGCTAAGCCTGCCTGTGACCTTCTTTATCTGCTGCATATTATCCCTCTATTTCACTCAGACGGAACTGTTTTGTTGTTCTTTTGACATCAAAGAACTTTCTTGCAGCTTTGGATACTTCTTCCCGGTATTTCTTTGGAGTATAAACTCCCATCTTCCAGTTATCACGGTGAGCCTGCTCAAGTGTTGCGACCACGTGTGAAGCTTCATCCAGGCGCAACATCCGCCCATTTACTTTCACCAGTGCCTTCATTTCAGCTATTTCCGGATCCTTTGGAATATCTATCAGAATGCTTTCCGGTTCAATGCCAACATCCTCTGCAATCTCCGCTTCCACCCGTTCTATGTTTTTCCGGTGTTTCAAAACACCTTCACCAACTTCATCAAACCCTACATACAATGCCCTCTTGTAGAGTTTCCTGTTATCCAGTTTCTCTGCCAGTTCCCCAGCATAACCATCATCATTACGTATCATTTCAAATAGTCTGGAATCATCCATTTTTCGCAGGTCAAAGGCATTTAATGACTTCTTTTGGATCATATCACCCACTGCCCTTGTGAACATTGTTTCAGCTATCCTTGAAACGTGATGATAGTATACTGAAGGATGCATCAGGAACCTTGATACAAGAAGTGATTCTGCAGCCTTGACACCACCTGCAGTGACAACGAGTTTGTTCTCATAGAACTTCATCTCATTGATGAGTCTGACATGGTCCACAAGACCGAATGCAACACCCGTGTAATGCGAATCCCTCACCAGATAGTCCATCCTGTCCACATCTATCTCGCTATTGAGTATCTTACCGAGATCGGTCTTTCCCTGAATGTGGTCCTCGATGGTTGCAGGATTCAAACCATGTTCTTTTAAGATATCCCCTAGCTCACCTTTTTTCAGTATATCCCTGACATCCTCATGCCGTTGCCTCGTATAGTATTTGGTAATACCTTCAGTAACATGCGAAAAAGGACCGTGTCCAACATCATGAAGAAGAGCTGAAACCCTTAGCTCCTCTTTTTCCTCGTCTGTCACGGAATCAATCTTTTCTGTCAGCATGCTGGCAAGATGCATCACACCAAGGGAATGTTCAAAACGGGTATGGTTCGCTCCGGGATACACGAGATTTGACAGCCCAAGCTGGCTTATTCGTCTCAGACGTTGTATCTGCGGGGAATCTATAAGTGATAACGTGAGAGTGTCAAGCTCAATATAACCATGAATCGGATCACGGATGACTTTCATATATTTTAAATATGCTTCATCTTATAATGACATTCCGATAAACAGGAAGAGAGCAATAATATGATAATTTTCTCAGGTGGCACCGGCACTCCCAAACTATTGAACGGCCTTCGTAAAGTTATACCGGAAGAAGAGATCACTGTCGTGGTCAATACAGCAGAGGATGTGTGGATATCAGGAAACCTGATCACCCCCGACATTGACACGGTATTATACCTCTTCTCAGGCAGAATAGACAGCTCCCGCTGGTGGGGTATCAAGGGTGACACTTACAGGACTCATGAAGCCATGAAAGCTCTTGGGCACAATGAGGTTATGATGCTAGGTGACCTTGACCGCGCAACACACATCATGCGCTCAGACCTCCTCCGCAGTGGAATGACACTTACAGAAGCTATCACCCAGCTTTGCCAGTCATTCGGAGTGAAAGCAAAGGTTCTGCCCATGTCCGATGACCAGGTATCCTCCATAGTCAGCACACCGGAAGGAAAAATGCATTTCCAGGATTTCTGGGTTGGAAAACATGGCGAACCGGAGGTTCTTGGAGTATGTCAGGAAGGCATAGAAAAAGCATCCATATCTCCTGCTGTCCTGGCTGCACTTGAGAATGAGGATAAAGTGCTCATCGGCCCAAGTAACCCCATAACAAGTATCGGCCCCATCATTGAACTTCCAGGAATGAGAGATATCCTCCGGGATAAAAAGGTCATTGCAGTAAGTCCCATAATTGGAAACGAACCTGTGAGCGGACCGGCTGGTAAACTTATGGCTTCAAGAGGAATAGAAGTTTCATCCCATGGCATTGCCTCCTACTATTCTGATTTTCTCGACCACATAATACTCGATGAGCGTGACCCGATAGATGAGAACAGGTTTGAAGAATATGGTTGCAGCGTCTCAAAAGTAGATACATTGATGAAGTCAGTGGACATAAGTCGTAATCTATCCCGGCTTATACATGAACAATTTAAATTAATGTAGAACTACCTGATAGTTCTGTTAGCTTTTCTTTTTATTACCATTTACACCGCTAAATATTTTAATAGATATATTTTTATTATTTTAGCACATATATTCTATACCTTCAATTAGAGGGTATACCGTACAAAACAGGCTCTCAAGGTGAAATTGTGGGTGATGAATGGAAAATCGATATTGACATCCCTGATATAGGGATGATGGTCACGCTTATGACAACTGCGATCTGCTCGGTAATAATGGGCGCCGCAGAAATTGCTTACACCATGTTATGGATAACAGCTTCATATGTAAGACACGGGAAAGACTTTTTTCTTGATCTTTTGAATGCAAAAGCCCTTACATGGACAGCAGAGTACATCCTGGTAGCAGGATCACTGTTGCTGTTATCGTCTATTCTTTTCCTGTTGAGTTCTTCATTCTCTTTGTATGAGCTAAACAGACTTGCAAAGAACGCGGAAAAGAATGTGCATATCAAAATAGTGTTTGGTTTTTTCGCCGGTGGGCTGGTACTCTTATTCCTGGCTCTTATTTCTGCGATCATACTAAGGTATCTGTAAATTCAACTGACAAGTAACAATATGCAAGATTTCATGCTGGAAAGGCGATAATATGAGTTCAAGTATAACCGGAACAATAAAAGAAGTTCCAAAAACCGCGGAAGCCCCTTCACAATATCTGGAAGACATTGCCCGCAAGGCCACGAGGACAGAAAGAGTACTCTACCCCATATCTGCCATAGTCGGACAGGAAAAAATGCTAAGAGCGCTCATATTGAATACGATCAATCCTTCGATTGGCGGAGTACTGATACGCGGACAGAAAGGTACTGCAAAATCCACAGCAGTCAGAGGTTTGGCAGAAGTACTGCCAGAAATTGAAGTTGTAGAAGGATGCAAGTTCAATTGTGACCCTAAAGACCCCGATAAGTTCTGTTGGGAATGTATAGAAAAGAAAAGAAAGGGTACGGTTAACGTTAATAAGCGCCAGATGAAGGTTGTGGACCTTCCCGTGGGTGCTACTGAAGACAGGGTTGTCGGCAGTCTGGATATTGAAAAAGCTGTGCGACAGGGCGTACAGGCATTTGACCCGGGCATTCTTGCACAGGCAAACCGTGGTATTCTTTATGTTGATGAGATCAACCTGCTGGATGACTTCGTAGTTGATGCACTTCTCGATGCTGCGGCTATGAACGTGAACACCGTTGAGCGTGAAGGTGTGAGTGTCAGCCATCCTGCAAATTTCATTATCGTGGGAAGTATGAACCCGGAGGAAGGAGAACTTCGTCCGCAACTGCTTGACAGGATAGCTTTGCAGGTAGAGGTCACCGGCATCTATGATGTCGAGCAGCGCATCGAGATCGTAGAACGGCGAAACGGATTCAATGATGAACCTAAACAATTCATACGCGAGTACGAAGGTGAGCAGGAGAAGCTGCGTTCAAAGATAATAAAAGCTATGCAGCTGCTTCCAAGGGTATCTACCACAAGAGAAAATCTGCGTACAATTGCAGAAATATGTATCGCTTTCAATGTGGACGGACACCGCGCAGATATTATGATAGAGCGTGCAGCCCGCACGAATGCAGCCTACGAGGGCAGAGAACGCATTACCAACGATGACATCATCGAGGCATCTGAGATGGTCCTGCCTCACAGAATGCGCAAGAAGCCATTTGAGGAAGAAGAGTTCAGTGTGGACCAGCTAAGGGCTGTTGTAGACGGAAAGGTATAAGGGAGGTTTGGGGATGACCGAGAGTGAACTTGTCCAGCGCCTGCGCAGGAATCTGCCGCGCAATTATGGCATAAAAGTAATGTACATAGGCGTTCCTCTGCTTGGGTTGCGTATCCCCAAAAACTCGGTTTCTGAATTCTCAAAGGAGGATACTGAGATCCTGTATGACAACCTGTATCTGAATATGGAACAGATAAGACCTGATGAGATAGAGGATGTCTACATTGTCGCTGATTCTGATCACATGACAATGGAGCCGGAGGTTTTCTTCAGGCCTCTTATCGGTACATCAGATACAGCTGTTGCAGCAGTATTCAAAAACCCACAGAATAATGTTCCATTGGATGCTGCTCTTGTGCTACCTCACGAGAAACTGGAACCGGACAACTCATTAGTTGATGATGCAATATCTGAAACTGCTTTTGCAGGGCCGGGAGAAAAAGACCCTTCTAAATATGACCCTGAAAGGTCTGCTTTTGCCGACATACTGAAACCTGATACAAATGGGACAGACGAAGCAACTGAAGAGTTTACTTTTGAAGCCCCTCGTTCGCCAGCAGTTGAAGAAAGTATCTTTGAATCATCATCTCCAGTTTGTTTGCATGAACCGGAACTTCTTGTGGAGCTGACCCCAAAGGAATACGTACACATCCTCTCCCATGACGATCTGGAAGAGGAGTTGAAATGTGAATCTGCAGCTACTCGTAAAAAGTCCGGCTCTGAGAAGTTGTTTGAAGACCTCAAGGAAGACAAGACCGTTGGCAAGATCCTTAATGACTTTGCCCGCAATTCGCAGAAGAAAAGACTTGCTGTGGGCAGGTTAAAATCAGGAAGACGTGCAGAAGTGCTGACCAAAAGCAAACGTGGACGTTATGTGAGATACAGGATGCCCGGTGAGAAGATCACGGATATAGCGATTGCACCTACGGTTTGCGCGGCGGCACAGCATGCAAAGGACGGGAAGATCGAGATCAAAAAAAGCGACATCCGGGAAAAGGTCAGAAGGAGGCGAATCTCCAGCCTGATCAATATCGTTTTTGACACTTCAGGCTCCATGGACGAACAGGAAAAGGTGCAGATAACGACCAGCGTGGTTCTTGCACTCCTGAAAGATGCATACCAACGCAGGGACAGGGTTTCACTTGTAACATACAGCGGACGCTCAGGTGAACTGGTGCTTCCATTCACATCATCTGTAGAGGCTGCAAAACGTTATCTTGAGAAGGTACCTTTTGGAGGGACAACCCCAATGGCCTCAGGACTGCTCAGGGGTCTGGGCACCCTCATGAGGGAAGTGAAAAAAGAACCCTCAGCTGTACCTATTATGATACTTGTCACTGATGGAACTGCAAACTCACCCCTTCATCTTGGAGGCAATATCAGAAGGGAGATCATGCAGGTCTGCAAACAGATAGCTGAGAACCACATCAACATTCTTGTGGTCGATATAAGTGATACCGGCTCCAGGCTCGTCAAGGAAGTTGCCATGCAAAGTAATGGAAGTTATTATCATCCTAAATCACTGAGCAAGGAAGCCCTGTATTCTGCCATCAAGCAGGAAAGAGATCAAAAGACAGCTTTTGTTGCAGTATGACCGTGAGACTTTCTCTCAACGGTCTGTTTTTATATATTGGCAGGTAGTAAGCGGTAACTATGCTAAAGATACTTCGTGAATCCCTGTTGAATGCACCTATTGTGCGCAGGGGCGATTACTATTATTTTATCCATCCCATCTCAGATGGTGTTCCGCAGCTTGAACCAGAACTGCTTGAAGAGATTACAGAACATATACTTGGAATAATCAGCAAGGACTTTGACAAGATACTTGCTATAGAGGCCATGGGAATACCCCTTGCCACAGCAATCTCCATGAAAACCGGCATTCCTTTCACAATAATCAGAAAAAGACCATATGGACTTGAGGGCGAGATCAGGCTTTCACAGGAGACTGGTTACTCAAAGGGCGAGCTTTATGTGAATGATGTAAGGAAAGGTGACAGGGTGCTTATTGTGGATGATGTGATAAGCACAGGTGGCACTCTTATTTCGCTAATAAAAGCCCTTGAGGATACTGGTGCCATAATCACGGACACCATTGTCATTATCGAACGTGGCGATGGTCTTTCGAGATTAAAGGATATTGGGATCGATATTAAAACATTGGTTCGTATCGATGTAACTGAAAAAGGCGTAACCATAGAGGATACCCATGAGTGAAGGAGAAGCATTCGATTTCCAGCTGGACCATATCACCTCTGTCATAAAAGATACAGGCGCAAAGGTCATTGGATTGCAGTTTCCCGAAGGTTTCAAGAGACGCTCCCCGGGAATTGCCTCAAGGATAGAGGAAGACACGGATGCCAGTGTATTCATATCAGGTAACCCGTGCTTTGGAGCATGTGATCTTGATGTTGCTTTACTGGACAAAGTAGAGATCCTGTTTCATTTTGGTCATGCGCACCTTGATGATAACAAGCTTTCTCAAAAGGTTTATTTTATTGAGACAAGGTCTGACGTAGATGTTAAGGATGTAGTGAAACTGGCTGTCAATGACCTTAAGGGGCACAAGATAGGCCTGATTACTACAGTTCAGCATGTGCATAAGCTTGAAGATGTAGCTTCAATTCTAGAAGAACATGGCAAAGAATGTGTCATCTGTGCAGGCGACAGCAAGATAGCATATCCGGGACAGGTTCTGGGATGTAATTTCTCTGCTGCCAGGAAAGAAGAGTGTGATGAGTATCTCTATATCGGAAGCGGACAGTTCCACCCCCTTGGCGTTTCCCTTGCAACTAAAAAAAGAGTTCTTATAGCTGATCCTTTTGTCAATGAGCTAAGAGATGCAGACAGTTCCAGGATTCTAAGGCAAAGGAGTGCGGCCATAGCAAAGTCACTTGATGCTGAAGTATTTGGAATCGTGGTTTCAACAAAACCAGGGCAGGAACGTATGGGACTGGCAGAGGAACTGAAGAATATGGCAAAGAAGCACGGTAAAGATGCACATATTTTCACAATGGATCTTGTGACCCCTGACCAGTTATTACAGTTCAAGGTAGATGCGTTTGTTAACACCGCATGTCCCAGGCTTGCCATTGATGAAGTTGGAAGATTCCATTCTCCAATGCTGACACCCATAGAGTTTGAAATTGTCCTTGGAGAGAAGCAGTGGGAAGAACTTGTATTTGATGAGATAACAGGTGAATGAAATTGAAGCAGCGAAAACTCGAGATCTTGCTTGAACAGGTAGAAGGGTTTGAGAATCCCAGTGTTTCCCTTGAGCAGTATGTCACCCCGGCACTGCTTGCTGCGGAGATCCTGCATTTTGCCTACATGCAGGGTGACCTTGAAGGAACTGTGTTCGATCTGGGATGCGGGACAGGAATACTTGCTATAGGGGCAAAGTTGCTCGGGGCTGAGAAGGTCGTTGGTTTTGATCTGGACAGGAAAGCCCTGGAAATCGCCCGGAAGAATGCTGAAAAACTTGGAGTGGATGTTGAGTTTGTCCACAACGATGTATTTGAGGTTGAAGGGCATGCTGATACGGTTGTTATGAACCCGCCCTTCGGTGCGCAGGCTAAAGGGAATGACCGACCGTTTCTTTTAAGTGCGTTGAAAACCAGTGATGTGATATATTCCATTCATAATTGCGGCAGCCATAATTTTATCAGTAAGTTCATAGGTGATGCCAGGATAACAGATTGGTACACTACGGCATTTCCAATAAAACGAACATTTAAATTTCATAAAAAAGAAGTAGAAATGGTGAAGGTAGAAATTTATCGCATAGTGCGATAGTACTTTAAGAAATGTAGTTCTTACTGAAAAATGGTTCATGAATTTTATACATTTTTATATTGATTTCAGATTATAAGAGGGATTCTAATTAGGATAAGAAATAGACGAAAGACTTCACGTAGGAAGATCAAATCATCTAATTCCGGAGACCAGCAGGTTAGTGAAGAACAGGTTCCTGTAAAAGGACCGGAGGCTACTGGTGCACCGAAAGTGCTCACCAAGGGTTCCGTGAAAGATGAAAAGGAACAGGTTCGAAGCAGTGAAGCAGGAAAGAGGAATATAAAACCCGCAAAAAGGTCTACGGAAGATGATGAAATGGATACAGAAGACGACGTTAGCACTGAAGAAAGTGTTTTTGTAATGCCCGGCGATTTTGTAGGAACTACAGAAGAATTCAGAGCAGGTAATGGAACCTATGTCAACGTGGCAGATATCCATTCACTTGGTACCGGATATGTAAAGATAGACAGGAAATCAAGGACTATTTCCATTGTTCCTCAGACAAGCACTCCTCCGGAGATCACTGAAGGAGATATCATAGTTGGAAACGTCGTCAATATGCGTGATTCAGTTGCCCTTGTAGAAATCGGAGCAATCAAAGGCAAAGGAGAGCGTGAGTTCCAGACAAATGGTGCAGCAGCTATCCACGTTTCTAACGTAAAGGATTCTTATGTCAAGAACCTCGGCCAGGAATTTGCCCTTTCAGATATAGTAAAGGCAAAGGTAATTAATACCCAGAACATGCGCCTGAGTACTGATGGTGAGAACCTTGGCGTAATGAAGGCATACTGTTCTAAATGCAGATCAGATCTTGTGAAAGACAACAACAGATTGAAATGTCCGGAATGCGGCCGCGTAGAGAAAAGGAAGATATCTTCTGACTACGGAACAGGAATATTCTGAAGATTATTATATTAACTCAGGTGAAATAAAGATGGAATTAAAGATCATTGATAAAACTGATGATGAGATGCATCTTGAGATAATAGGAGAGAAACACACTCTTCTCAACATGCTCAAGTCAGCCCTGCTCGATGACACAAGAGTTCAGATAGCAACATATGACATGAAACACGTGTCAATAAGTGACCCCATACTTTTTGTGAAAACTGATGGTGTAGACCCTATTGAAGTTGTGAAGGATGCGGCAAACAGTATTATCATCCATTGTGACGAGTTCATGTCAGTTTTTAAGACTGCCATAGATGTCTGAAGTAGCACCAATTGGTGCTTATCTTTTCTTTTTTGATTTGCTTTTTTTAGAGCGGAGGCCATACCCCGAGATAAGGGAGACAATTAGATTGTAATGAACATTTTTAACTAGTATTGGAAAGTTTAGTATTAACTATAATTCATAACAGAGGAAACATTATGGAACTTGATGATTCTACCCTCAGCAAATTCGGATTTATCGAGCGTGGTCCTAAGGATGCGATAAACATCGACCCGCTCCAGACAGGCGGCAAACTTACAGAAGATGCCAGAAAGGCATTACTTGAATGGGGAGACGGCTATTCTGTTTGTGATTTCTGTGGTGGTGTGCTTGACCTTATCAAAAAACCACCGATACAGGAGTTTATCCATGATGCTTTGCCTGCATTCCTTGACACGGATGCAGTGAGAATTACGCATGGTGCAAGAGAATCAAAATTTGCAGTCATGCACTCCATGGCACAGGAAGAAGATTATGTTGTGCTTGACGGACTTGCACATTATTCATCTTTTGTGGCTGCACAGCGTGCAAGGCTGAATATAAAGACCGTACCCCATAGTGGCAGTCCGGAATACAAAACTGATGTTGAAGGGTATGCCACAGCTATCGAGGAAGTGATCAGTGAGACTGGCAAGGCCCCGGCACTTGCACAGGTCACATATCCCGATGGGAGTTACGGAAACCTTGCAGATGTTAAGAGGATAGCCGATATATGCCATAGTTATGATGTGCCCCTTATGCTCAATGGTGCTTATTCCGTAGGGAGAATGCCAATCCATGCTAATAAGATGGGTGTGGATTTCGTTGTTGGAAGCGGTCACAAGTCCATGGCATCATCAGGACCTATTGGAGTGCTTGGCGTTAAGGAAGAATATGCAGACATTGTTTTCAGGAAATCCCCTACTCACAAGGTAAAGGAAGTCGAGCTTCTGGGATGTACTGCAAGAGGAGCCACCGTAATGACCATGATAGCATCATTCCCGGAGGTCGTACGTCGCACCCGTAACTGGGATAATGAGGTAGCAGACGCACGCTGGTTCTCTTCTAAACTTGAAGATATGGGAATCATGCAGATGGGTGACAAACCACACAACCATGACCTGATGTTCTTCGAAGCTCCGGTATTCTACGATATTTCACAGACTGCCAAGAAGGGCAGGTATTTCCTCTACAGGGAACTGAAAGAGCGTAATATTCACGGTATTAAATCAGGACTCACAAAATACTTCAAACTGAGCACTTTCCAGGTTGGAAGAGATAACTTATCATACGTCGCTGATTCATTCCAGGAAATAATCGACAAGTACCAGAAGGCAGAATGAAACTGCCTTTTTCTGGTATTCTTAATTTTATTTTTTCATTTCAGTATTTGATGCAGGACATCGTTAAGACTATGCCACCGTAGTACCTATCAACATAGGATGCTCAGTGTCATTTACAAATATGAACGAAACCTTTTCAGATGATCCTAAATTAGCTTCACGACTTACTCTTGCATGCAATATAAATGTCTCATTGTTATCAAGCATGTAAACATAACGATGCAATCCCAGTTGTTCGCTTATTTCCGGAGACTGGATGGTTTCACCGGCCTGCAATGAATAAGTTTCGTCGAATATGAGATTATTATAAGGATCGTACACTTCTATGGCAAAGTCATGCATAATATTATCCTCGTTGACTATCTCAAAAGTCAGCGGGTCGATGGGATACTTTTCCTCTATCGACCGAGTATCCAGAATATCAGAAGCAACGACAAGATGAACGATTCTCCCATCAAATACAAAGTCTGTCGGATATATATTGTAACCTCTGCCATAAGTGGTGACAGATCCATACACTTCATCACCCCTGATGGAAATATCAACATTGTAATCAGGATTACCGTCAGCAAAGCCTTTGTACCAGATACCACCCGGACGTTCATCTGATTTCTGGATAATGATATCGATACCCTTATCCATCAACGTCAGGTTTATATCGCCCTCCTTTGCGGAATTGTTCAATTTCTCTGAGTCAATCAGAACAGTTTCATAATAGTCCCAGTCATCGGCTACTTCAATGGAATCACTTTTAACATTAACTTTAGAAACGATATCTGAATCATGTCCAATGAGGTTGGTTTCAGCAATAGTATCGACATCTTGTTTAATTGCATCTGAACGTAAAAAAGCACTGGCTGAAATAACCGACAGTAAAACGATTAACAGTATCATGAATATTTTATTTTTCTTTATGCCATCTCCCCCTTTGACAATTAGTATCCTCTGTTAAGCGTATATAAATTATGGTATCCTTGCATTATATATTAAAAGTAGAGTTTTGTTATCTTTTGATTATTCAATATCCACCTATTGCATTGAGATCCTGGTAAACTAAATCGACAAGATGATATACATAGAATAAGGAGTAATACGAACTTCTCAACAATACAAATGCAGGACCGGAAATATATGAGTCAAAAGTCTTCACGTAGCAGCTTGATGAATGTAAAATCAAGGCTGGTTCACAAGTTGCTGAACAAAGTGTTCCTGTTCTTTGTATTCATGATCATTGTTGCACTTGTATTCATTATAGCTGTTGACAGGAAAATAATAGAAGTCCCGGTTATTGTTACAAATACATTGAGTTCCTTATTGATCATTTTTGTTTCATATGCCCTTGCAACGCTTTTTACAAAGCTTACTGTAAATAGCATACTCAATTACTTTGAGGATATGGGGCAAATCGAGGAACGCATACTCATGGGCAAGATGTACCTTGCCTTTGTATACCTGCTTGCCACACTGGTGGCTTTCTGGCAGCTTGGCATCACTATACAGAACATAGCCATCTTTTTGGGATTGATCACGACTGGTTTTGCTTTTGCAATAAGGGATGTCATCCTTTCCTATTTTATATGGTTCATCCTTCTTACCAAGAAACCATTCAAGATAGGCGATTACATCAAGGTGGGTGAAGATGACGATATGGAAGGACTGGTAAAACACATAGGTCTGTTCTATGTGGTCGTTGACCCGACACCTGATACTTATGAGGATTATTTCAAAATACCAAACAAGATATTCCTTGAAAAACCCATCAAAAATTATGGCAGGGGTAAATTCAGAAATCAGTTTGACATGTATTTTGACATGGAAGAACTTCCGGCCAATCTTCCTTCAAAAGTAGAGGCACTGAAGGAGAAAGTATGGAACACTCTTGACGTTAATGGGAGCTTCTTCCTGGGCTCTGACAGTGACGGCGTTAAGATAACTGTCTACTACAAGTCAACTTATGAACGTCGTGAGCAGGTCAGACACCATATCACTTCCATGATGCTCAATGAATTGAAGCCGGCAGATGGACAGTGACTGTTCGTTTGACAAAAAACAGATAATTTTCGCTGGAATTTATAGATCGATCATTCCGCAGCTGGTTTTTCAGATACTGGTTCTTCTTTACCGTTTTGCGTATCCCTTCTACGGAACCATAGCTTGCGACTGTAATAGTTAAGCGGATGACTTATCTTCTTGCACATTTCATCGGGAGCATAACAATTACCGTATGTCTGCATAGTTGAACATGAAGGAGGCTTGTAATGTGTACCGGAAGAACCTGCAATGTGTTCCACCTGATACCTGGCTTTTTCAATATCAAAATCAGGAGATGCAGTAAAAAGATTCATGATGTCATCAACTGTCATGCCAATTGTAAGAAGAAAAGCAGTCATGGCAAATCGCATGGAATGTGCGAGATTCACACCCGCTTGTGTATTAGCAATAGCGTGTGTTATACATGGAGGGAACAGATCAGTTTCCACAGATTCAAATTCAGATTCACCAAAAGTACTCTTTTGCTCTTCCAGAGCCTCACGGATCTCACCAAGATATGATTCACACGCCAGGACCAGTCCATCATCGACCGGCATAGGCAAATTATGCTCAACACGGTTTTTTATTAGCTCCTGCAAAAGACGTGCAAACTCTTCCTTTGAAACATTCACATTGCCATGGTCAAGTTTACGATTAACGAGTTTCCACTCCATTGCTTTAAGAGAACTTGCCATCTTGATATATGATGTGAAGTGGATTTTGAAGCCAGTTTCACTTTCATCCGGAAAAACCCCGAAATCAGAAGCAAATTCCCTGAGAAAAGAAAGCTTTTGTGTCTTTAAGAGTCTATAGGAAGCAACTGCTTCGGCAAGACAATATCTCCTTGTCAAAAAAGGGTCATCGATTGAGGAAACAAGTATCCTTGAAAAGGGATAGGAAAGTAATTCCAGAAGGATCTTCTGTTCATCCGAGATGGAAAGGTTTGGTTTTAGAAGTTCACCTGATATCGCCTGCAAAACCCGCTCTTTGCCACGAACACGCGCTGATTCCATGGCCCGGGAAGTAACCAGGCGATCAAGAGCTATTCCGAGGCTCTTCACATGTGAGGATGCCCCGGAAGTGTAAGGATATAATGCAAAGTCCTTTTCATCCATAGATCAATCGGATTCGATCCTTGGAGCCAGAAGATAGCCTACTTTTCCTGCACCGTTTGCAATAGAGAAAGAGATCTTCACAGGGAAATCCTTTCCAATCTCAACTGTGATCTCATTTGAACGGGATGCCGGTTTCACAATATCAGAGAGGTAGTCCAGTGAGAAAAGGGAACGTGCTTCACCAGCTTTCAGGTCAATTAGTTTGTCACGGGTCATGTCAAGACGAACGCGGTCAGTATCCCCTTCTGCTTCCATATAAAACACATCGTCCTCGATACCAAGCAACATGTGATCACTGATCTTTTCAGCTGCTTTTACAGCCCTTTGCAAGTCTTTACCATTAAGGACAATCTCAGCAGGAAGCTCAAGCTGAGGGATCCTTGGTTCTGCCCTGATCGTTGAAGGATCGAGCAATGCAAGAGTGTAAGAAAGTCCACCAAGATGCAGTGACAATTTCTGGGACATCTCGTCAAGTTCCATGACAACTTTCTCATCCTTACCTGCAACACTGAAAATATCATTGATCTTTGATAGGTCCATGCCAATCTCACAATCATCAGCACTGAACTCATCAAAAGCACCGGAGCCAAGTTCAAAACTGACCATGGCTACGTTTGCAGGGTCCACAGCCCGGACAGCCATTCCTTCAGGAGAGATCCTGAACCTTGCTTCATCAACAAGAACCGAAAGAGTTTCAATCGCAGTTTTTAAAATATCTGCATCAATAGTTGCCTTGAACATCTAATTCGCCACCAATAAATTTAATTTTTAGGAGATTATATCTAATAAGTAATATAAGTTTTCTTTTAATTATATGTGAGACCAAACAAAGATACTTTGATCAGGAGTTCAGTCATATTCACGCCAGGTACAGCCACATTTAGTGCATTTGAAAAAACGTGTCTCGGATTCATCTGCAGATCTTAATTGGCGCAACCACCAATAAGCAACATTATGACCGCATTCTTCACATCTGGCAGTAGTTGTAGGGAGCCCCTGATCCGTGTTACCTTCAAGGACAGTAACTTCTCTCTTTTCCCTTGATGCTTTGGATAACAAAGCCTCTGAACCAGCTTGCTTACCTTTAACATGACCACACTTTCTGCACTTAAAGGAATCACCTGCCGGGACCATCATACTTTTACATTCTGGACAAAATTCCATAAATATCACTTCTCGCATTTTCTATTATTATGTTATGGTCAAAAGCCATTTCTGGCATGTTCTGAAGATCGAATAAATATACTCCATTGGCATCCGAATCGGCTTTTGGGATACCTTCCCCCAGTACCAGATAGACTATGCTTACCGTGTGCCCGCGGGGATCACGCGAAGGTTCAGAATATACTCCAAGTAACTTAACTATTTCTATTGTAAGCCCTGTTTCTTCAAAAACCTCACGTTCAACAGCCTCTTCAGTTGTTTCACCGATTTCGACAAAACCTCCAGGAAGAGCAAATTTCCCTTGATACGGAGGATTTTTTCTTTCTATGAGAACTATTTTCCCATTCAATATGATTACTGCATCAACTGTAAGTTTAGGGGTATTGAAAGACATGAGGAACAAAAACTTAATAGACTACATCAAATATATAGAAGCCATACCTATTAAAGGTGTGCTTAAATGATCGAGAATATTCTATGGATTGCTGTTGCTTTTATGCTTTTTGGGTCAATAATACCTAAGAGTATGAAGGCGCGCAGATTATTATCTGCAACTGGATGGGGATTATTCTCCATACACTGGTTCTACCAGCCGATACACTATATTGAGATAGGGGATTACTTCAACGTAGCCCTTGTCATTACTGTAGGAATCGTGTGCCTGATTATAGCACATACTATGGTCAAAGAATACCACAATAATGAAACTAGTCCCAGACCGGACATAACATCAATGGCAACCAGCGCAACTGCACTTGGTTCCCTGTTCTATTTCCCTTTTGCACAGATGGATATTCTGAACGTCTGGATAATAAGCCAGGTAACAGATAACGTACTATGGATGTTACATTCCTTGGACGTACCTGCTAAAATGGTTGCATGGAACAAGATAGCACTAAACGGATATCAGGTAGAGATTATACTTGCATGCACAGCCATTGAAAGTATAGCACTGTTCATCGGCCTTATTGCATCCGTAAATGCACCATTCAAGAGACTGGCAGCCGCATTCATGGCATCTGTGCCTGTAATATACATATTGAATATAATAAGAGATGCTTTTGTAATTGTAGCTTATGGATATCAATGGTTTGGTCCAAGTAGCTTTGATATCGCCCACCATACTATAGCGAAAATAGGATCAGGTATTGCATTGTTCGTCATTGCATATGCAGTCATGCGTATTTTGCCTGAACTCATAGACCTGATAGAAGGAATCTGGCTTTTGGTTACCAGGTTCGTTCAGAAGCTATTATATAAAGTAGTAGGAAACCAATAAATGCTTGCTAAAGGTTCTTTTCCCTGGATAATCACATCCATTACTGCAGGTCTGGTCAGTTCCCTTGCATACTTCCTATATGAAGTCCCATATACAAGAGAAATAGCGATACTGGCTATGTCCGTAACAGTCTTTTTCCTCCTTTTTTTCAGAGACCCTGAAAGAGAAATAAAGGAACATGACAGCTATATGCTCTCACCTGCAGACGGAAAGATTGTTGACATAAGGGGCAGAAAGATATGCATATTTATGAATTTTCAGAATGTGCATGTTAACAGAGCACCCATCAATGGAAAGGTTCAAACAATAGAACACAAGAAAGGAGGATACATCCCCGCATTCTGTAAAGACTCTCATCGTAATGAGAGAAGCCACATCCTCATAGAGACCGAACACGGGATTGTAGAGGTAATACAGATTGCCGGAACGGTTACCAGAAGAATTGTATCCTATGTCACAGAAGGAGACTATATGCAGCAGGGACAGCGCTTTGGAATGATTCGTTTTGGATCAAGGGTTGATGTAACTATTCCGGAGAACTTTGAAATTATAACTAAAAAAGGTGACCGGGTGTTTGCCGGCGAGACCGTGATCGCCAGAATAAGATAAAGGACGTGAACCACATACTTCATACTTTAAAATTATCCGATTTTGTAACCCTTCTGAATGCAGTGTGTGGAATAGTGGCCATTCTTCTTTTACTGAATGGTTTTACATATCTGGCACCGCTACTGATACTTATTGCTGCTGTTGCAGATGGCCTTGACGGACATATTGCCAGAAAATTCTCATCCAGCGAGATAGGAGGAAATCTGGACTCGCTTGCCGATGTAATATCATTCGGTGTTGCACCTGTTGTTATCACGTATGCCTTTGTAGAAAACGGAATGAAATACCTGATTCTGCCTGCATTGATATTTTACTTTATTTGCGGGATTCTCAGGCTTGCCAGATTCAACACTATGCACATGGGACAGAATTCATTTAGAGGACTGCCGATTACAGCCGGAGGAATTGCCATGTCCGCATACCTGCTTATGGGAGAGAGATTCTTTGATGTATACATTATGGCTTCTATAGCATTTATACTGGGAATTCTTATGGCAAGCAATATAATATATCTTAAAGCAAAAGATCAGAAGATACTCATACCACTCACAATGATCTTTGCAGCAACAATAATTTCATATAATTTTGGCATCGACTACACCCATGCAATGGCAACGTTGCTATCAGGACTTATGGCAATGTACGTTGTTTCACCAATAATCAGGAAAAATACATGAGGGAGATCATGCAGCAAAACGAAATAATTACGGACAGGGATAATGTACTTTTCGAGGCAGGAATTAAACTTGGTGCCCTTTACCACCAATTCACAGGCTCACCTGTTAATCTGAAGACCGCAGACAGCCTTGAGAAAGCAATACAGGAAAGTATTTCTGTTCAGCCATGTGTTGAAGATATCAAAGTTTCCATCAACAGGGACATGATCCGTTCTAAACTGAACAGTGAATATGGTTATTGTGAACTTGAGGGCCGCATGCTGGATGTCAGCATCACTGCAAGTTTTAAAAGTGCAAAAGTGGACGTAAGTCTGGCATTTGACACAGAACTTGACTATCCACTTATGAAAATAGAAAAGATCTACTGATCACTGCAAGCCTTTGATTCCTTAAAGGCTGCAACTACTTTTTCATTTTGTTCCTGTGTCCCCACAGTCACACGGATCAGAGAATCACCTGCATTCCTGAATGACCTGCAATCCCTGACAATTATGCCTTTCCTGAGAAGGGATTCTGCCACATCCCTGGCAATCAGGGGTGAAACATCTACAAGCACGAAATTAGCCTGTGAATCATACACCTTGAAAGGGATGTTACCTACAAGAAAAGCGCGTCCTTCAGTTGTGAATGAAATACTCTTCTCAAGATACTCTTTATCAGAAAGAGCTGCCACTCCAGCCATGACTGCAGGATAACTCACATTGAAAGGAGTTGCTATCTTCATGTACTCTGTCTTCAACCAGGCAGGCATAAGCCCGTATCCGATCCTCAGTCCGGCAAGCCCGAATGCCTTGGAAAAAGTCCTGCCGATGATGATATTGTCGTATTCTGACACAAGGTGAGAGAGGTTGCGGTCTGCAAACTCAACATATGCCTCGTCCACGAATACAAGTCCCTTTGTAGACTCAAGAATTTCACGTACTTCAGCCTCATCCATTAATTTCCCGGTAGGATTATTCGGGGAACACAGGAAGACAACCTTCGTCTTTTCTGAGATAGCAGCTTTTATTGCTGCCACATCAAACGCAAGCTCGTCGCCCGGAGCCACATGGATGGCAACAGCACCATTCGCCCGGGCTGAAATCTCATAATAGGAGAATGTGGGAGAAGGCAATACAACCTCATCACCCGGCATTATGAGTAACCTCATCAGATTATCGAGAAGGCCATCCATACCGGGCCCTGAAGCGCATATATTCTCTGCAGGAAGACCTGTGTAGACCGATATTGCATCTACCAATTCTGATGCATCAGCTGATGGATATATATTGACCTTTGAGGCATTGGATACCAGAGCTTCAACTGCCAGTGGGGATGGACCCAGTACATTCTCATTTGAGCCCAATTTGATAATCCCGGATGGTTCAATACCGTATTTCGTTGCTATTTCCTCTATGGACTTCCCAGGAACGTATTCGTCAATGGAGGCAACAACATCTTTTATAAGCTCAGGCCTGCTCAAGCACGTTCACCACCCGATCGATTTCCTCTTTCGTAATAACCAGAGGCGGTGCGATACGCAGAACTGTTTCAGATGTGCAGTTTAGAAGTACACCGTTCTTGCGGCCATGCTCAACAAGATCAGCACATTTGCGGTCGAACTGAACACCCAGCATAAGGCCCTTTCCACGGACTTCAATAAGCCCTTCTGTAGATAGTTTTGTTAGTTCATTACGGAAATATTCACCAATCTCCTTTGAGCGCTGGATGAGATTCTCTTCACGGATAATTTCAATTGATGCAAGTGCTGCTGCGCAAGCCAAAGGACTGCCTCCGAATGTTGCGGCATGCTCACCACGGCCAAAGGAAACGCCTTCACGTGCAGCAATAGCACCCATAGGGAATCCGCCACCAATTGCCTTGGCCATTGTCATGATATCCGGCTCAACACCGAAGTGTTCTTTACAGAACCATGTTCCAGTCCTTCCAAAACCGGTCTGTACCTCATCAAAGATGAGGAGAGTCTCATTTTCATCACATATCTTGCGGACTTCTTTCAGATAGCCCTCTGATGGCACGTTTATACCGCCCTCGCCCTGTATCGGTTCAACTATTACTGCTGCCGTATTAGGAGTGATGGAATCTGCTACTGCCTGTGTGTCATCGAAAGGAACGAACATCTCTTCCTGGACCAGAGGCTTGAAAGGAGCACGATACATATCCTTGTAGGTCAGGCTCAGGGCACCCATAGTACGCCCGTGGAAGGAATGCTCTACAGCTATAAAATCGGTCTTTTTAGTATGGACCCTTGCAAGTTTCATTGCAGCTTCAACTGCCTCGGTACCCGAGTTACAGAAGAACACACGGTCCATTCCAGTCACATTTACCAGTTGCTCGGCAAGCTGAGCCTGTGGTTCAGTGTAGTAGAGGTTAGAGACGTGCATCAGTTTTTCTGCCTGATCCTTTATTGCCTCTACAAGATGCGGGTGGCAGTGACCCACGTTGTTCACTGCGATACCGGCAACACAGTCTATGTATTCCCGGCCTTCAATATCATAGACAGTTGAACCTTTTCCGCTGGCAATGACTATTGGCTGGCGGCCGTAGGTTTGCATTACATATTTTGAATCCTTGTCGAAGATAGATTGGGAATCCAATGATGATGAAATATAATCTTGTTCCAAATTAACACCTTTTCATTATAATATTAGAACCTGTTTTAAATCTGACTCTCGATACCAACGAAAGCAAGTAAAAATAGAAATGATGGTGACCTTTGAATAGGTCAACCACTTTAAAGAATACGTCTGTTAGGGACCTTTATCGCCACATAGAGGTGATAAAGGAAAACAAGAATTGAAAACTGGAAAATTGTAAGCAGTATACCTTTTGCCGCATCATTCTGTGTACTCCCAGGAATTGAATTCACTGACACCAGTGCTTCAAAAAGATAAAGCAGGAAACCAATTGAAAGGAAGATAAAGTACTTTTTAAGATTTTTAAAAGACACATATATGCGTGATCGAATAACATCGGCATCTAATTTCAGAAGTAGGTGAGATGTCAGCAAGGACAAAATAACTATGCATAAACGGACTGCAAGGTCCATGAAATTGAAGATTGAAATTGAATTCATAACCATCCCCTCATTAACGTGTGTATCATCCTGTGTATAAATATAAAATATCCAGTTCTATCAACTGACTATTGCATACCCTAATATATGACTACATATATATAAATTTAGATATCCAATTGCATCAATTCGTTGTCACTTAAACCTGCATCTTCGTCACGTTCAAAGATGATACCACCTGGTGCACGCATTAAACCATCCACCCGTGCGCTTTCATGAATAGTTATTGACTGGGAATTTATCTCACCCAGAACATGAGTTCCGGCTGCAATGTACACGTTGCCCCTTGAGATAATGTTTCCATGGATGACATTGTCTGTTCCGAGTTTTACATCCTGGATGGTACGTATGCTTCCATAAAGTGTGGTATCGTTTGCCATTTCAAGTGAGGTGGCGCGTATATTGCCAACAAGCCTGCATTTGCTCCCTATGATAGCATTTGATGGTACTTTCATGGAATCCATTGATATTTTGGAACCGTTGGGAATTATCATGGAATTGAGCCCTATAGACTCAACATCATCCTCGAATAGATCCTCTAATGCCTTCTCGACTTCCTCGTCCTTTCCAAGCCTTAGGAGTTCACTGATGTAAAGGAAAAGATAAACGATGACAGGAACAGGATTCCTTACGACAATCCATCCTTTTGCCTCAAAACCACCATTGATCTTTACATCATTGCCGATATCAAGATCGCTTTTTACCACCAGTTTTCCTTCAATGGTGACAAATTCACCGATATAGGCATTCTTATCGGTTTTGACATTCCCGCCTATCTGTGACCAGATATCGATCCTCGTATCACCGGTAGAGATCAGATCCCCGGAAAGAGTGACCCTCTCTCCCAATATTATTGAATTTGCAATGATACCGTATTTGATATCAGAGTGATTTCCAGCAATGACATCCCCATCTACGACTATTGTATGCTCTTCCATTCTGGTATTATCTGGAATTACAAAGGTCTTAAAAATCTCCTCTTCTATACTTTCACTCTCCGGCGGGGGATAAACTGTATCAAATGCATTAATATGACTTTATTTCCACGTATTTAATAGATATAGATTTATAAATACTTATTCTAGGATTGTGCTATCCCTCGCCTTACATCAACCGCAGGACCCCTGTCCATGCGAATGGCTTCATGCGGCGACAATAATAACTGACCTGTAGCCATAATTACATCAGACTCATCAACGACTATCACTTCATCGCCTGCCCTGAGTTCAGGATCAACATCCATTACATGTTTAGCAAAAGCAGTCTTACCTTTTGACACAAAAGGTGCTGCATCTTCACATATGACTACCCTTGATGCAGGTTTTGCAAGCATCCCGTGCAAGGCAACCGCACCATCAATGCTGAGAGTAAGCATACCATCCTTCGCACGAACAGTTGCCATATGCTTACCATTATACTGGACCTGCCGGACACGCTTGGTTTTTGAAAGCTGGAATGTGACCCCATCAGGGAAAAGGATTTCTCCACAGCCTTTCCCAAACTGGATATCAGCCATTATTCGTACTTTTTTGAGATTCTTATCAGCATTGCTCATAGATGCTAGATAAAGTATAAGTTTTAAAATGATAGCGGTTAATTGGGATTTATTCATCCCTTATATCAGAGAGTTTACTGTAATGGCTATATAAAGAATATCGAACAGATTTATATATAATAATAGCCAATTATATGTTGAGGAAACGGGTACAACTGCTTGCAACTGTATTCAAGGTATAGTAACTGTAATCAAGCAAAACCATTCATCCCCTCAAACATGTCCCCGTTTCCTCGTTGCTCAATAATAGAGCTAAACCTTTTTTTCGGAAAATCATACTCCGCTAGTTAAATCTTTTTTGCTTTTAAGCATATATAACTAAAATAAAAAGAGGTTAACAGAATTTAACCTTTAACGACTCCCATAGGGAGAACGCGTGCAACCTTTGTGGCAATACCAAGATTGTGCACAACATCAACAACATCACTGCTGGATTTGTATACCTCAGGCGCTTCCTCGGCTATGAGTGAAGGTTGGGTTGCCCTTACGATGATTCCCTGTGCTTTCAGCTCTTTCTGAATCTCTTCACCACGTAGCTCATGCTTTGCACTCTTACGACTCATGACCCTTCCGGCACCATGACAGGCACTGCCGAATGTAAGTTCCATTGCAGCAGGACATCCTTTGAGAATGTAGGATGCTGTGCCCATACTTCCCGGAATTATAACAGGTTGCCCTATATTTTGATAGTCCGCAGGGACTTCAGGGTGGCCTGCAGGGAATGCACGTGTGGCCCCTTTCCTGTGGACATATACCTCTTTGACCACACCATCGATGGTGTGTTTCTCAAGTTTTGCAACGTTATGGGCAACATCATAAACAAGATCAAGACCAAGCTCTCCAAATTCCTCTTTAAAGAAACTATCAAAGACCTCACGTGCCCAGTGCATTATCACCTGGCGATTGACCCATGCATAATTTGCCGCACACGTCATCGCCTTGAAATAATCCTGTGCTTCCCCTGATTCCGCAGGAGCACATGCAAGCTGCTTATCCGGAAGTGTTATCTTATACTTTTTGGAGGCCTGTGAAAGCACTTGCAGATGGTCCGTGCATATCTGATGCCCCGCTCCACGGGAACCACAGTGTATCATAAAGGTAATCTGCCCTTCCTTCAGGCCGAATGCCTCAGCGGCTTCCTCATCATATATCTTATCCACATACTGGACCTCAAGGAAATGGTTGCCGCTTCCGAGGGTTCCGATCTGTGGCCTGCCCCTTTTGCGGGCCTTTATACTCACCTTTGAAGGATCTGCACCCGGCATTGTACCGTTGCTTTCACAATGGCTGATATCCCCTTCTACGCCATACCCATTCTCTACAGCCCAACGGACCCCATGTACAAAAATATCATCGAGTTCTTTATCATTGACCTTTCTGCGGCTCTTTGAGCCAACACCTGATGGAATGGCCTCAAACAGAGCATCCAGTAGTTCCGGAAGTTTCGGCCGGACATCTTCCTCTGAAAGATTGGAGCGTATAAGGCGCACCCCGCAATTGATATCAAAACCAACTCCACCAGGACTTATCACACCTTCGTGTTTATCAAAGGCAGCAACTCCTCCAATAGAGAAACCATAACCAAGGTGTGCATCCGGCATTGCCATAGAATACTTCTGAATGCCTGGAAGTGAAGCTACATTAGCAACCTGATCAATGGTCTCCTTTTCAAGTATATCGGTAAGGGTTTTTGACACGAATATCCTTCCGGGAACGTTCATCCCCGGTTTGAAGTTTACGGGCACCTCCCATGTGTTATCATCGACCTTAGTAAGAATATCCAGAACGGAACTTTCATTTTCCTGTGACATCGTTTATTCCTCTTTTCAAACATCTATAATCAAGACTATATGCTCTAAACGTATGAATATATTGATAATAAGAAATTTCTACAATGGGATTATCAGGTATCCACTGTTGCCTGTATCATCCAGCCATCATCGGTCTTTTCTATTTTCATATCGTTGTATGTGGCTGCTTTTACTTCGGTATCAAACACATGAACAGAGAGATCCATTGCTTCTCCCGACAGAGTTGCGGACATGGAACATTCGTCATCGCAGACATTCAACTCGTTGACCCTGACGCGACCAAAGACCATCTCATCAACCTCAAAAACAAAAAGGATTTCGGAAAGCCAGTCAAAAAGAAGACTATCGAGGTCAGGAGAACTCAGTTCGACATCCACTGATGAGCTGATCTTCACTGAACTGGTATCGACCATGACGTTGAGCATGGCCAGGGCAGCGTTCTGGAAGGCCTCCTCAAGGGTTTTACCATAAGCTCGAAATTTGGCATCGGCTGTGTGTTCCAGATACTCGAAATCCTTGTTCATATCAGATGACATGAACCTTAATTGATCTGGATATAATTAAATTAGCCCCCCTTGAGCAGGGACTTTATCATTTGAGTTGTTTCCATATATGCGCTATACGCTGGAAAGCTGTTATATGGCTACCTGCACCGATGACGATGATCATCCATCCAAGAAAGGAGAAGCCGTATATTGGAGACTGGTAAACAAAATAGGCAACTGATGAAAGCATGATAAGTACCAGCCTGTCAGCCCTTCCGATGATGCCACCGTAGTACCTCCCAAGATGAAGTGCCTGTGCCTGTGTGCCAAGATAACTTGTGAGCAGCACCCCTACTATGGCTGCGACGCCTATCTGCCAATCTATGTAACCGCCAAAAAAAATACCGCAAATGATGAATACATCAGAATAACGGTCTATGACATGGTCAAGGAAGTCCCCCCTTGCACTTGCTATGTCAAGATAGCGTGCCATAAGACCATCCACAGCATCAAGCAGGGAATTGAGCGCAACCAGTAATCCGGCCACCAATACAAGAAGAGGATCAAAGGCCGAATAGTAGTAGAGAAAACCTGCAAGTGCTGCAAACAAGAGTGAGAGCAACGATATTGCATTTGGAGAGATGCCTGCATCGGCCATTATCCTTGCCAGCGGCTCAAGTATTTTGGATGCTACGGGTCTTAGAGCATTGAATGTCATGAGTATCGTATCCAAGAGCATTTTTATGATTTAACGTTTTCCGGGAACTGGGTGAAATTAGTTTTTCTTTGCAAGATCATACCAGTATTTTATCTTGCAGGAATGTTCCACCTGGGTGGTTAGTACGTAGGCTTCATCAAGAACCTTCCCGATGGCAAAGGTACCATGACTGTAAATGATCGATGCCTTATGTGACGCAAGAGATGCGGCAAGATTCTGCGCAAGTTCATCGGAGCCTATCCCACCTTTGACAATGGGCACTTCTCCCAGGAAATACTGTCCTTCACTGTCCGCGGGAGTGATGCTGTCCACCTCTGCAAGCAGGGAGAGTGTTACCGCAAAGGGGCAGTGCGCATGAACTATGGCAAGTGCCGGTGTGCTCCGGTATATAGCCCTATGAACGATAGTCTCGGATGATGCTATCATATCAAGAGCGCATGACCCGTCAATACTCACTTCTACAACACCATCTGCTGTAATCTCGTCCAGGGCACACCCACTTCGTGTGATAAGCATACGGTTGCCAACCCTTATACTGATGTTACCGAAGTGAGATTCAACCAGCCCGTTCTCAACAAGTTTTTTTCCAATCCTTGATATTTCACGCCACATAGGACTCTCCTGACAGTGTGCTACCATAAAATTTATCTGCTATTATGATATGTAAGGGAATGCTTACCATAAAAAGATGTGGAATAAGCATCATAATGCCTCGATGGCTCAGCCCGGCAGAGCGAGTGATTTGTAATCACTAGGTCGCGTGTTCAAATCACGCTCGAGGCTCTTTACTACTTTTTATTGTTCAAACATATAGCATTACTATTTGCTCTGTAGAAAATTCATTAAACTATAGAATATTCGTAAAATCAATGCTGGATAGTAAAACTTATTATGCAGTTATAACACACCATGAGTTATGAGAGAGTTGACTCAAAAGAATATAATAAAATTCAGCCATTTATAAAAGAAACAATTTATGGCTTAAACAACCATAGTATCTTTGAAACTTATGATGGTGCTGTAAATTGCACTAAACCAATTTCGCTAAATGGAAGCCCTTATAAGGGTCGAAAAAATAAAGGAAAAACTCATATTAAGGACATAGTAACGCTACCAAATGGAACTTTCGCACTTCTTTCCAAGACATTTTGTAATGATGCCGGAATTGAATATTTACCAAATGAAAATTTCACTGGAATTGCTGAAAGACAGCCTGATGCAAATATAAAAGCACGATCTTCCGCTGATTTCGTAGAAACAAAAACAGAAGAACATGTGCAATTACAAAACAATAGAATTAATTTGAATGATAATATCATCCAATGATCACATGTTGGAGCAGCAAGCGTTGGAAATATAAATGTAAATATTCAGCAAAAAAGTTATTTCTGGATACTTATTTTAACTGATATTTTTTCATTTCATATTTTGCCATCATATTGGAACCGAAAACGTATACCAAGATCACAATTCCCAACCAGATAAAATGACCTCCCAATTCAGACATGCCCATATATTTCAGGATTAAGCCGATACTGAAGATCACCATATTTACAATGCCTAGTTTTTTATTTTTTTGTACAGTTTCCGCATACATCTTTTTGCGTACAAGGTACTCTTTTTTTTCATCCTTCACATTTACACATCCAATACGTATATATATAATACCAGTGATCCAAAATGTTTTTGGCAAACAGCATATCCGTAATTAACACCTAATTAACACTTCGGTTCTTTAAAAAATTGAACGCATTCACAAAAGACATCGTAACTGCTTCCTAAATACCTGCTATTAATTTCTGCTGATAAAAAACCTTATATAAACTTAAACTCAGCTATCACCATGAACCCAGGTAGCAACAGAGGAAATATCAAAATAGGATTAAGCGTAGGAATAGTCCTTAAGCAAGATCAGAAGAGTGGAAATATAAGTCGCGGTGTTGTCAAAAAGATCCTGACCAATTCCTCATCGCATCCTCACGGGATCAAAGTGCAATTGGAAGATGGCCGTGTTGGAAGAGTTAAGGAAATTTATTAAAAGGTATGATCGTTGGTGGAAAATAGATACCATTCAGTCATATCTTCAGCAAAACTGTGCCTTGCAGGCAACATAATCAGTTGTACAAAAAGGTCAAAAATCAAATATATAGTGACCCAATTTTCATCTGATTTTTTCATATGATTATATTTGGGGCCTGATTATATTTGTGGTATAACATGCAAAACTCTTTTTGCAACTTGTACACCTTGACGCAGATTTATATAATGCTCCAAAATCAACCGGTTTACCGGAGCTTATTGAAACACAAACAATAGACTGACCAAGGGGTATTGTCGCAAGGACCTGTGTGCCACAGCCCGGACAGACCACACTTTCAAGATTCATATATACATCCCTCTTTAATTTCGTTGCGGAAATTATGCAATGTTAAAAAACGCAAATGTAAAAAAGTTTTGTAGGCAGATACGGATCAAAAAAGATTGATCGTAGAGCACCTACCCGTTATCGAAATATTATAGAATTATACAAAAGTATAATTAGTATCTTGCTGGTCTGTGCTTCTGGAAGCATTCCCTGCAGTATACAGGTCTGTCACCAGATGGCTTGAAAGGAACTTCAGTTTCCTGTTTGCAGTCTGAACAAGTTGCTTTGTGCATCTCTCTTGGACCTGTTGATCTAAAGCCGCCGCCGCCGCCTCTACTGTTTCCGCCTCTGTCATTGTATCCCATATTTTATATCTCCTTAGTTTTCTATTAGTTCGCTCGGCAAAGCCGAGATTGAGACGTTACGCATGATTAGCTTTATCCGGCCTTAGCCTGATACTTCTCCCCTATACGACTAACTCTAATTGTCCTGGCAATTGTTAAAAGAAGCACACAAAAATAGTAACCCTTTATTAAATCGTTGACCAATCGAACTAGATATAGATACAACACTATGTGATATAAACCCGTTGCTGCCATGAGAACAGCAGAGAACATCAAAATAAAGGAACTATTGCGGATAAAAAGCAAAATATATCAGACAACTTCAAGTAAATTCATTACTCCATGGCAGTTACAGGTCGTTGCGATAAAGAATACCCTGTCACCAAATGAGCATGTCTCCCTCTTTTCGTTTACCTTTTTTACATGCCCCATCAAAGAAAGCATGCATTCTTTGAAATCAATACCTTTTATTCCACCAATTCCCGGCTTCATCTGGCAACTCTCAAACACCCATCCTGTGTATAAAGGCAGCAGTTTCCGGACATAAGCAGTTATAGTTTCAGGTTTTTCCCGCTTGAAATTATAGCAGTACTTTTCAGGCCCCATGCAATAATCAGGACATATTTCACCCATTTTCGCATACGAGAACATAATAACCCCATCAGGAAGAGAATTGAATACCACAATATTTTCCGGTAAAGCGAACATGAGATCATAGAAATATGTGACCATCTTTTCATCCTGTTCATCAATACGAAGATCAGATATCAATGACCAGGAACAAACGGAACCCAGCATATCGATAGCTATATTGACAACAGCATGAGTAGGTACAGCAGGGATTATGTATTCGGGAATACCGGCTTCTAATATCATCGGAACATCACAAACATCCATACAATGGAAATAGACATTGTTGTTGTTTTCTTTTGAGTCACGATAAGTTCGAATCAACCTGAAAAGGTCATCCCTGGCAACCACAATTGAACTTTTTGATGCCTCTGCCCCTTCATCAACATCGATTATTACAACAAAAGGAAAAGATTTCTCTTTTGCATATCGGACAAAATCGCTTCCTATCTTTCCACCGCCAAGAACAAGGTAGTAACCATCTATAACCTGTAACGAACGAAAAGAAGTTATTTTCTGGTCCAGAATGGAAAGTAGATCATTATTCACAATAAGAAGGAAGAAGTCAATATATATTAGTTTATTTCAAATATCTGTGATAAGATCATAAAAATACCGGGAAAAAAGAGGGAAAGAAGATGGATCACTTCTTCTTTTCCTTCACTTCATCAACCTTTCTTTTAATATCCTCCTGAGCTTTCTTTATCTGAGGTTTAGCCTTTTCATACCCTACCTTTGTCTGTTGCGTAGCGAATTCCACACCTTTGATAGTATACCCAGCAGCCTTCTTGCTTGCTTCCTTTATGGCAGGAAGTCCCCTCTCATTGAAGTCTTCTGTGCCCTTTTTAAACAATTCCTGTGTTTTTTCCCTGTTACCTGCCTTGCGCATTAACAGGACACCTGCACCTATAATAGGGACAAGGAACAACCATAGCAAGGGCAAACCCTTCCTGCTTCCACTTTCAGGACCAGTATCAGAAATCTTCACATCCACGTCCAGTCCCCTGTCACCTTCATAAGCATACACAGGATCAGTGTCCCCGTAGACCACATACCCCGGATCACCGGTTACACCGGTGCTCTTCAACGAGAACTCATGCTTATCAAAATACTCATCCGGATATTCCAGTTTGCTTATTAGCTCATCATTGCTGATAGAATAGATATTCTCTGCAGTGTACTCCACAGAATATGGCTCTATGCTTATTTCTGCCACAACATGCCCCGGAAGAGGCTGCACGTACAGCAGGCCATCCCTCAGGTCGACCACGTACTCATAATCCTCACCGTAGCCGGATTCCAGGTAATCCACTTTGACAAGATACTGTTTTACATCGTCATCCCTGACATTCAGGTAAGCACCATCAAGCCGCACCGCAGAACTTCTGTTGGGCCTTTCATAGTTAGCAGCCTTTCCGACGAGCATGCCTTTTATGTATTCTATCTCCCTGGTAGTGTTCAGACACCCCAGATCGAAGAAGAACTCTCCAGAATCATGTCTTCTGTTGTTGTTGGCATCCCTGAAACCTTCAAAAGCATCCTTCTCGCCGTTACCTTCCGTTGTATCCGCAAAGAAACCGTGTTCGATGAACAAAGCATCTATCTCTGCCGCCTTGCTTGGATTTGCCTCCTTGAAGGCCACGTAATAATCATAGAAATCAGTCCTCTGGACCTTTAGCACAGACCAGATATTGTAAAGGGACATAGTTAAAGAATCGTCTTTTTCGTTGTCCTTGTCGTACATATCCCAGAGAAGTGAGGCAACTGCGAATTCTTCTGCATAACCTCTGCTGTCCCATGGACGATAGTTGTTCTCAAGACTTCCAAAAGATGCATAAATATCGGACTTTGTCTTCCCATCTGCCGGATTGCTGTCCCCGTACTTATCAGATATTACAAGGGCGATGAACTCTGCAAAACCTTCGTCATAGGAGTCACCGGTGTTCGGGTTGAGGAATCCGTCATGATTCTGGGTCCCTGCCACCATGCTGCCGTTAGTCCAGCCCCCATATGTTGCATACATCAAGTGATGCGCAAACTCATGATACTCACGGTTTTTAGGCCGGTTGGAATTCGAGTATCCTGCATCATTGCTTGAAATGAGGATTCGGGACTGTCCGGGTGAATATAGAGTCTGATGATTATTATTACCCACAAGCACTTCCACAGGCAGCTTGTAGTCAATATCCGCATCAAGCTCTACAAGGCAGAAATCCACAGCTTCCGCATTATGGGCATAGATCACACTCAGACTTTTCATATCTGCAATGTTACCTGTGCTGCTTCCTTTTTTCGGGTCAGGTGATCCGTCAAGCCTGATAGGTACTTCCACATTCTGCTGGTCGATGATAGCCAATTCCTGGTAGTACCAGACCTCATTATAGGTGTTCCCGTCAAGATCATAGAGTTTGAAATAGTTCTTGTCATCTCTTTCGTAGGAAAAAATAACCCAGAGATCGAGCTTTACATCATTCTCTTTCTCATCCAGTTCTATTGAGAGCGGAATCTGGAAATTTCCGTCAGCATCTGCCCTTCCATTAAATATCTGCCCTTTTACCTTCGCCTGAACCCCCACATACGACATGGGATTACCATCCGCATCAGCTGCGTATCCTGTGACATACAGGGTCTGTGGACCGGATACCGGAAGGTTTGTCTCAAGCACAGAAGGGTATGTAACACTGCCCGCTTCTATGGGTGTGTACTTCTGGCTGAGAACTATTTTGTGACATTCTTCTTCGGTTTCCCTGACAGCACCTTCAATCTCGGAATCTTTTACTCTCATCTTTTTTATGATATCACCATGATACATTACAAAATCATTGATGAGAACAGCATAGTAGTAATTGATACTGATATCGTATACATAGTATGTCTCATTCGTGTCCCAGTCTTTATGCTGGACCTTTTGGTCTGCATACCACCCTATCCTGTAATAGCCTGTTGACGAGCCATCCTGTCCGAAAGAGCCATAATCATAACTCGATATTGTCGTATTTTCTGGAGGATTGGTCAGGTGTTCTTTACTGAAATATCTGCCAATAAGATAATCATCGTATGTCTGATAGCTGGTCTCCCGGCTAAAACTTCCCCTGTACAATTTGGTGGTTGCATAGTAATCACTGTCAACATACCGGAACACAGGGGTGAAAGTGACCTTATCCCAGTAATCAGTCTCAAATCTGCTGGTTCCAGTATCCGGGAAATCCGGCGTGTCAACTGAGAAGCTTACCGGTGATGCATATACTGTCTTTGAAACTTTAACCATGTCCTCATGGTAAGTGCCCCATTCAGGATACTTATTCAGCATTTCCTCAATATCGCCCATGAAACGAAAGCTTAAGCTTGATTCCACATCACCTTCACGAAAACCTGAGAACATTACAGCATCAAACACTATTTCTTCCTCACCTGCATATTCAATTGAGGAAGGACTATGTATATCCCCCGGCCTCTTCAGCTGGAGTCTGCCTCCTTTTGTCGTGACATCTATCGTTCTGGTAAGTTCCCTTACCAGAGGATCATCAATTACCAGTTTTACCTGAAACATTTCACCTGATACAACATTATCAGGCATCTCTATCCTGACACTGTCGGCTGCACAAGCCAGCGGACTTATCAGAACAAGTACCATTATAGCAAGAATATATGNNCACCACCCTTACATGAATTGTTTTTGCTATGCATAAGAAAAATAGTCTCATTTTTAATATTGCATCCTATCCGCATAATGAAGACGAGATTGGAAAGAAATACTGCAAACCTGTAATTGGATAAGGGAACAGATACTCAGACAATGAATATCTGCCCCGGTCATCCTTCACCAGAATATCATTTCACCCTGTTGCCATATATCTTCTGCAAATGACCTTTCGGATCAAAATCAGTCTTCAATTTCATCTTGCCCGAATCAGACTGGATAGTGACCTCCCAGCTATCAGAAGAAGAATTGTCATCATCATAAGAGGTCTTCTTCTTTACCTTAATGGAACTTATTCCTGCATTGGGAATAACGAAATTTGCCGGACTTTCAGCCAGTACTGCCTGTGCGCTCATCCCTGCATACCTTTCAGCATATCTGAAAGAACCTTTCATCTGCGCACCCCATTGACCGAAAAAACCCTTACCTTCTGCTTTGGCCTGATCACGGGATTCCTTAACAACATGTTTTAGCATATCATTTGTTATCTTGGCAAATATTGTTGAATCAGGTGTTGCAACAAGAGTAAATGAATCGTAAGACAAACCTAACATTTTACTCCTTTTCATGTTCGGAATTATACCAATAATTTCGTCTTCCATAAAAACCCTCCTTTGCATCCTATTAATGCATTGCCGCCAAGTACTTTCTAAATTAATAACTGGAGATGGCGCAATAATAAAAATATAGTGCTGAATATATAAAGATTGTTATTTAGATTGGTCTGTTCTTTTTGGATAATAAAAGAAGGTTACATAGAGGCCAGTGTAAAATAAGTTAGTAAATATAGTACATACCCACATCAACTTCTGACTTCAATCTGATACTGCCAACAAAATTTTCTGTAAGAGACTAACATATTCGACCATACATAAGTAAGATACTAAGAATGGAATCAATGTTGAAGAGACTGGAGACAAAAATCAAAAACTATTATCAAAAACAATTATTAGTGTTGAACAATTAACTAAAAACAATTGATCAGGAAATAACAAAATAAATTGTGTGATTAATAGATGCACTACAACGATAAAGAACAAAATGAGATTGTTCCTAATTTTCTTATCCAAATGGAGAAGATAATAGTCCGAAAAAAGGACAAGATAATTCTTGACTCCATTTCATTCAACATCAGAAGAGGAGAG
>DAZF01000028.1 GCA_002507205.1 Methanolobus sp. UBA32
ATGTTTAGTTAATGACTATAATTATTGGATTAGTTGCTGTTTCCGGATGTGCTGACAGCACAGATGAAGCCGCAGCAGAAGAACTCGTGGACAAAGTACCGGTATATATTGTAGGAACAGAACCTTATTTCCCACCTTTTGAATATGCAGATGAGAACAACAGTAATGAGATCATAGGTTTTGATGTGGACCTTATAAATGCAATTGCAGAAGATCAGGGTTTTGAAATTGAATGGAAAGACCTGGAATTCGATGCACTTATACCTGCATTACAGTCCGGCCAGATTGATATGATCGTTTCCGGTATGACAATTACCGAGGAAAGGGAAGAATCCGTTGACTTCAGTGAACCATACATCAATGCCGGTCTTTCACTTGCTGTCGCTGTTGATAACGAGGAGATCAAGAGCCTTGATGATGTTCAGGGTAAAGTTGCTGTTGTCCAGCAAGGTTCCACAGGAGCTTTGAAGGCTGATGAACTCAAGGCAGAAGGAATAATCGAAGAAGTGATCTATCTTGCACACGTCAGTGACATTGTTATGAATATCCAGAGCGGACGTGCAGACTTTATGATAAATGACCTGCCGGTTACAAAATCTTACATGGTCCAGAATCCGGGTGTAATAAAGATAGTCGATGACGATATACAGAGTGATTCCTATGGTTTTGCAGTGAAGAATGGAAATACCGAGCTTCTTGATATGCTCAACGCAGGTCTTGCCAATGTTCAGGCAGATGGAACATACGATGAGATTATGGGAAAATATTTCTGAATAGCCTTGTATTCTGAATATGCAATTCTTATTTGCATATTCACTATTTTTTATATTTTATTCTGCTGAAAGCGAAATGCTTAGTAGCGATAAATATATATGTCGTTCGTGTGTGCCTACTTTCAGAGAAATATACTGGTAATTTTCACAAAGAACAGAGGTAACATCCTTGTCCCTTTTATCTTCATATCTGGAACACATAATCAAAGTTTTACCTGACCTGATAACCGGGTCAATGATAACAATTGAGATAACCTCTTTCTCTCTGTTTTTCGGAATGATGCTTGGTACCATTTCAGGTCTTGGAAAACTATCCCCAAAAAAAGTGTTCAGGTATCCAAGCATCGTTTACATTGATTTTATAAGGGGAACCCCCCTGCTGGTGCAAATATTGCTCTTCTACTATGGTATTCCGGGTCTTTATTCCAATGCAACAGGCAATTCATTACAGATTGATCCAATACTTGCCGGTATTATCGTATGCAGTATAAACAGTGGAGCCTATATTGCAGAGATAGTGCGTGCCGGTATACAGTCTATAGATAGAGGACAGATGGAGGCCGCACGCTCACTTGGTATGAACGAAAGAATGGCAATGAAGGAAATAATACTTCCACAGGCATTTAAGAGAATAATACCGCCTCTTGGAAACGAGTTCATTGCTCTTTTAAAAGATTCGTCACTTCTCGCTGTAATTGGTGTGCATGAACTGCTAAAGACAGGGCAGTTATACATTTCCAGAACATTTGCAGCTTTTCCGGTATATATTGCTGTAGCATTGATGTACCTGATACTGACAATCGTAATATCACGCATAGTTGCATATTCTGAAAGGAGGCTTGGTGTCAGTGATAGAAGTTAAAGACCTTTACAAAAGATTCGGCGAACTTGAAGTATTGAAAGGTATCACTGTGGATATAAAAGAAAGTGAAGTAGTCTGCGTAATAGGTCCTTCCGGCTCAGGCAAAAGCACTTTCCTCAGATGCCTTAATCTTCTGGAAATACCAACATCCGGTGATATAATCATTGATGGGGAAAGCATAACTGACAAAGGTATCAATATCAACAAGATACGTGAGGAAGCTGGTATGGTGTTCCAGCATTTTAACCTGTTTCCCCATAAAACAACACTTCAGAATATTGCCCTTGCTCCCATAAAGGTCAGGAAGCTCACAAATGAAGAAGCCGAAAAACGTGCTCACGATCTGTTGACAAAAGTGGGACTTGAGGACAAGGCAAATGTTTATCCTTCTGCACTTTCCGGCGGGCAGAAACAAAGGGTTGCGATTGCAAGGGCACTTGCCATGCATCCAAAGGTTATGCTCTTTGACGAACCTACATCAGCACTTGATCCTGAGATGGTGGGGGATGTTCTTGATGTTATGAAAGACCTGGCACAGGCAGGTATGACAATGGTAGTTGTCACTCATGAAATGGGATTTGCAAGGGAAGTAGGGGACAGAGTGCTTTTTATGGATGATGGGGTTATAGTTGAGCAGGGAACTCCTGAAGATATATTCTCCAATGCCAAACATGAGAGGACAAAATTGTTCCTCAGTAAAATACTGTGAATCAGGTGGCAAAAACAAAAAATGAAATCGAAAACGAATGGCAAGCTGCTGAAGTCATCCAGTCACTTCTTTTTNNTTTTGCAGGATTCCAGTCAAGCATACTCCACTCCATTCTTCCGCAGTTTCGCTCTTCTGCAATCTGTCCGCAGCGGACCATAAGTGATTTTCCGATACCCATACCACGGAATTGCGGATAGACAAATATGTCTTCAATATACAAACCCGGTTTGCCTACAAAAGAGGAGAAGTTATGGAAGAATATTATAAAGCCTGCCGGTTTGCCGCTAAGCTCAGCTATTATTGCCTCTGCATATGGCCTTTTCCCAAAGAGAGCTTCTCTAAGACTTTCTTCTGTTGAAAGAACATGGTCACTAAGACCTTCGAATTCGGCTAATGACCTTACAAAGTCCATAATGAGGGGAATGTCCTGTTCACCTGTTTCCCGGATGCTTATTTCATTTTTCCCTGGATAGTTTTCCATTATCTCACCTTTGAGCTGTTTCAAATCTAGCAATAAATGCAGGTTTAAAGAGCGTCAACTTCTCATTCTATTAAAATACTAGTATTTTTAATGGGTACACGCCATAGTAGAAAGATTTATACCGTATGGAATCCCAGTTTTTAACAGGGGCAGGTCTTTATCACTAATGCAGGATGTAAGAACCAAGCATATATTCATATTGTTTTTACTGGCCTTTGCTTATGCAGGTATATCATGTGAATCGCCAAAGATAGTGCCGACCAGTTCTATAGGTGATGAGATGGGATCAAGGGAAGAATTACTTAATGAAGGCTACGAAGTAGCAACGTTTGCAGCAGGTTGTTTCTGGGGTGTGGAATCAACATTTAGAAAAGTAAAGGGTGTGGAAATCACTCAGGTAGGTTATACCGGTGGAATAACGGAAAATCCAACATACAAAGAAGTATGCACCGGCAGCACCGGACATGCGGAAGCTGTAGAGATTATCTTTAATCCCGCGGTTGTACCTTACGAAAAGTTATTGGAGCTTTTCTGGGAATTGCATGATCCTACCAGTCTCAACAGGCAAGGGCCGGACATTGGATCACAATATCGCTCTGCTATATTCTATCATAATGCTGAACAGAGGAATGCTGCCATAGCATCAAAGATGAATCTGGAAAAATCAGGGAAATATGCCCGAGAGATCGTAACTCAGATACTACCCGCAGGACCGTTCTATCGTGCAGAGGAATACCACCAGCAGTATTTCGATAAAATGGGTACTGATGGCGGATGTATTATAAAATATTAAGGTATTGTGCAGATGTTATGATCAATCTGCATTTACAATCATGAATATCGGCTTGCCTTTTTTCTTTATCTGCCTTTAGCAATGGTCATGGTTTATCGGACAAATTTAATACTCCTCTGTTTCAAACAGTTACCATACCAATTGTGATTTGAATATAAACAAAAGACTATTTATAGAGTTGTCAAATAATTTAGATTTGACCTTAAAATGAATGCTACATATGGAAAGTATCAACTTTTTTAAGAGGAGATTTTATATTTCCCAAATAATACATGAAACAAAACCGTATCTCGGGGTGACAACCTGGAAAAAAAGAGTTCCGAACAAAAACAACGTATAAAAGATGAAAGATACCGGTTGTTTTTTGAAAAACTATCCCATGCTGTTCTCATTCATAGAAAAGGGCAGATAATGGATGCTAATCCCGAAGCTTGCAAGTTGTTAGGATACGCCCGAGAGCAATTGATAACAAAGAATCTTCTTTCATTTATTGTAGATAGGGACGAAAATACTGAGAATACTATCAGGGGTGAACTAGCCCAATTTGAACTGAAGTTTAGAAGAACTGATGGAACAGTAATGGATGTGGAAATTACTTCAGTTCCAGTAGATGAAAAAGATAATTCAATTCAGGGTATTATAATATGTGATATTACAGAACACAAAAAAGCTGACATTAACCTGAAAAATCAGCTTCATTTTATGGAAACACTGCTGGATACCATTCCAAGTCCTATATTTTATAAAAACAAAAATAATGTCTACATTGGTTGTAATAAGGCATTTTCAAAAGAAATAATAGGCGTGCCTAAAGAAGAGATACTTGGAAAAACGCTGTTCGATTTTCCTTATTCGATACCTTATGAGATGACTTCTGTATATCACAAGTACGATATGAAGCTAATGTTACAGGGAGGAACACAGGTATATGAAGAGATTGCCAGGAAGACTGATGGCACATTAGGTCATTTCATTTTCAATAAAGCTGCTTTTACTGATTCCAGCGGGAAAATAAGTGGGATAGTTGGAGTGATGATCGAGATAACTGACTACAAAAAGGCAGTAAATTCCCTTCTTGAAAAGACAACATTACTTGAGGGATTACTCGAATCCTTACCTGATATGGTATTTTTCAAGGATTTGGATGGTGTATATCTTGGTTGTAACCCAATATTTTCAGAATACATAGGTCTTTCTGTGGATGGTATCGTTGGCAAGAATGATTTTGATCTTCTTGATGAGGAAACAGCAGAATTTTTCCGTGAAAAAGATAGATTTGTGGTCCAATCCGATAGTTCCAGTAAAAATGAGGAATGGGTGGATTATCCTGATGGCCGGAAAGTACTTCTTGAGACTTTCAAGGCTCCTCTTAAAACACCGGATGGGAAACTTATCGGTTCCCTGGGTGTTAGTCGTGATATCACAGCCCGAAAAAATGCAGAGCAGTTAATGCTCGAAGCCAAAATAACGGCAGAGATAGCAAACCGGACAAAGAACGAATTCATAGCGAACATGAGCCATGAACTTCGTACACCATTGAATTCAATTATAGGCTTTTCTGATGTTCTGCTTGAACAGATGTTAGGGGAATTGAATAATGAACAGGAAAAATACCTTGGGCATATATCGGGTAGTGGTAGGCAGCTATTAGGTATAATCAATAGCATTCTCGATATTTCTAAAATCGAAAATGGAGAAGTTGAGCTTTATTATGAACACATAAATATTGTTAATCTTATTCGTGAAACTATAAAAATACTCAAACCGCTTGCAACTCAGAAGAATATCAATATAGATGTGCAGGATATGTCTATCACAGGAATATGTGAACTTGGTAAAAATCAGATATCACAGGTTTTTTACAATCTTATCGGAAATGCAATAAAGTTCACTCCACAAAACGGATCGATATCTGTTTCCATCGTAGAAAATGAAGACACTTTTGAGGTATCGGTGAGTGATAGTGGAATTGGTATTCCTGAAGAACGCATGGAAGAAATATTCCTGCCATTCAGGCAACTCGAATCCCATGCAAGCAGACGATATGGGGGAACAGGACTTGGGCTTGCTCTTGTAAAAGAGTTCATCGAGATGCACGGCGGGGATATAAATGTGAAAAGTGAATCCGGAAAAGGAAGTAATTTCATATTTACAATACCCAAAAAAGTAAACGGAAAATGAAAGCAAGACCCAAAAGCCTATAAACCTAAAATTAAATGTATAAGTGGTGAGGATATGCAGGAATTTACGATGGAAGAAGTTGCAAAGTATAATGGTAAAGATAATGAAAAAGTGTATGTTGTCTACGATGGCAATGTATATGATGTAAGTGCCAGTGAGTTCTGGGACGGTGGGGAACATATGGGATTACATGAGGCAGGAACAGATCTGACCGAGTCTCTGGATATGGAAGCCCCTCATGAGACCGATGCACTGGAAAATTACCCTGTGGTGGGTACTATTAAAAAATAAAGCAATAAGGTCTTTTGCACCTTCAGGATTATAGTAGTTTTACAGAGGTTATGTAAACCTCAGTCCTGAACCTTTATTCTAGTTTGGCACAGAGTCCATCTGCAAGAAGTTCCGACAACACCTTTTGCTTCAGCAAGCATCTTTTTCCGAATGTGCATATGATTGTATGTGTCTATATGGTTTAGTGCCGGAGCTATCTTTATAATGTATGCTTGTTTATAGGGTGCAACACATAGGTGATGTTTTGGTAAGAGTACTTGCAACAGGAACATTTGATCTGCTTCATCCGGGACACATACTCTATCTTAGTGAAGCAAAAAAGATGGGTGATGAACTCTATGTGATAGTTGCCAGGGAATCTATGATCAGGCATAAACCAAAACCAATTATTCCTGATGAACAGAGACTGGAAATGGTAAGTTCCCTGAAAATAGTTGATAAGGCTCTCCTTGGAAGCGATTCTGATATTTTTGTACCTATAAAGCAAATACAACCTGATATTATTGCACTTGGATATGATCAGGGTTTTGATATCCAGCAACTTGAAAAAGATCTACGGGATAAAGGTTTTACCTGTAAGGTGGTGCGGGTTGGAGATTCATTATCATGTCCGCTTTGCAGTAGTGGAAAGATCATTAAAAAGATACTTGAACGCTACAAGTAAGCAAAAAAAACTTAAAATCGTATTTTAAAAATATAAAATAAAAAAGGACAGATCAGACAAGTGCTGCCTTAATCCTTTCTAATCCTTCCTGTATTCTTTCCAGTGACGTAGCATAAGATATCCTTACGAAATCCTTGCCACTTTCACCGAAGGCAGAGCCCGGAGTGACTGCAACGTGTGCATCCATGAGTAACTTTTCTGTAATGGTATCTCCATTTCCATACTCACTTACATCTGCAAATGCGTAGAAGGCACCGCCTGGTTTCTGGCATTTTATACCAATGGCATTAAGGCCATCTACAAGAAGGTCACGTCTCATCTTAAACCTTTCAACCATTTCGGTAACTGGTTCCTGTGGTCCTTCAAGAGCTGCAACACCGCCGTACTGGACAAAGCTTGTTGCACTGCTAACGGAGTGGGATTGTATCTTTAGCATACCTTTGATGACATCTGATCTTGCATGAACATAACCAAGTCTCCAGCCGGTCATTGCATAGGCTTTGGAAAAACCGTTGACTGTGATAGTTCTGTCCTGCATACCTTCAAAGGACCCAATGCTCAGATGTTCCCTGTCGTAGATTATCTTCTCATATATCTCATCAGAGAGCACAAGTAGATCATTATCTATAGCTATGTCTGCGATATTTTTAAGGGTCTGCTTATCATAAACAGCCCCTGTTGGATTTCCAGGGCTGTTAACAACTATAAGCTTTGTTTTGTCAGTGATGTATTCTTCAGGATTCTGAGGCTTAAAACCATCTTCCGCATCAGTTGGTACCCATANNAGTGTTGGCACCTGCGAATTTGATGGCAGGATCATATGAGACCCATGCAGGGTCAAAAAGTATGGCCTCATCGCCATCATCAAGCACTGACATCATTATCTCAAAAATGGCCTGCTTCGCACCGGGTGTGATAATTATATCCGAAGATTTTGCATCCAGTTTGTTCTCTGTACAAAGCTTGTTGGCAATAGCATCCTTAAGTTCCGGAATTCCGGCAGAAGGTGTGTAATGCGTTTCACCCCTGTACATTGCATCTGCTGCTGCATCACATATATGTTTAGGAGTGTTAAAATCAGGTTCACCCAAAGTGAAGCTGATTATATCTATACCATCCTGTCTCATTTTGTTGGCAACATTTGCAGCTTTTATCGTTGCCGATTCTTCCACACGCTCTAATCTTGACGATGCCATGGAACTATCCAACCATTTTTTTTTAGTATGAACCCTTAAAGACGTTGTACGAGTTTGACTGCTGCTTCCACAGCACGTTTAGCATAGTCCACACGCTGGTGGGCTTCCATTCTGGTCATGCCCGGTCCGGCAATTCCCAGTGTCACAGGTTTGTTATATTCGAGGGATAGATCAGTGATCTTCCTTGCTGCATGTTGCACAACGATCTCATCATGCTTTGTTGCACCTTCAATAACGATCCCTATTGTGACTACTGCATCAATGTCATCGCGCTCACAGAGCTTTTTGATAGCAAGGGGCATATCATATACTCCAGGAACCAGAATCTTTTCCACTACCTCTACTCCAAGGAACTTTGCATGCTCCTCACCGAGCAGTTCCATCTGGAATGTAAGGTCTCTGTTAAATTCAGCTATTACAAATCCCAATTTTATGGTCATGATAATCACTTAAGATTTTTATATTAATTTATATTTTCCATCGTGTCTTTATAAGACATCATATCCTTGCAGGTCCGACATCCTCAAATCCCTGTCTTTGACCGGTGCCGGCTTCCTTTATCAACTTTTCAGGTCTGGATAACATTTTGACAACATTGAGTGCATGTTCTCTTGATCTTTGTTCCATAAGGAAGGCCAGTTCTTTTTCATCCTTTGCCTCATCCTCATGAACAAAAACCTCTATAATGTGGGTATTTGTCATAAGCTGTGCCTGGATAATTCCAGTGGATGCTTCGTGTGCACATATCTTATCCTGCTCTTTGCTGCCGGGCATGCCCAGAGCTATAACGATGTCACATCCTTCCTCATCTATTAGTTTTTTGGCTGCCACCGGGAGATCTTTTATGCCCGGAACTGTCCTGCGTATTATTTTTGCAGAAATGTTCTTCTGGATCTCATCGATTGCAGCTTTACCCATGTTAAAGCGTGCAAATGTAGTGTCTACAACGCCTATTGTTGTCATGTTCACCTGATTAATATCAAAGGAGGGTATCCAGCACTTCGCTGGCGGCTCCCACGCCGATTCCCAGTTCGGATATTACTCCTCTCTTTCTGAGAACTACTTCAAGTTCCTGCATTGTAAGCATGATATCTTTTGGCTGTACATTGCCCATGCTTCCAATCCTGAAGATCTTGCCGCTAAGGTGATCCTGTCCTCCGGCGATGGTGATGCCCCTTGCCATCATATCTTTCTTTATGTCGTTGCCTGTAACTCCCTCCGGAGCTTTCATGGCTGTGACTGTATTAGAATAGTGGCTGAATTCGTCATTAAGCTGAGGGAACATCTCAATGCCCATTGCACCGGCTGCTGCACGGACGGCTTGAGCACATGTTGCATGGCGCTTTATCCTGGCATCCATGCCTTCTTCCTTTACAATATGGAGTGCTTCCTGAAGGCCGAAGAACAGAGGAACTGCCGGAGTATATGGTGTCTGTGACTTGTCACCGCTCTTCTTGTATGCTTTAAGGTCCAGATAATATGGCAGTGATTCCTTTTCTTCCATAGCTTCAAAGGCACGTTTGCTGACAGAGACCATTGAAAGGCCAGGTGGTGCAGCGAGACACTTCTGTGAACCGACAACAGCAATATCGACACCCCACTCATCTACTTTAACGTCATCTCCTCCGAGGGTTGTCACACCATCCATTATAAAGAGTGCATCGTGTTTCTTTGCAAGCTTACCGATCTCCTTTGCAGGATTCTGAATTCCTGCTGAGGTTTCATTGTGGACAAGGGTGATTGCTTTTGCACCTTCTTCAAGCTTCTTTTCGACTTCGCCCAGATCAAAGGAGCAACCCCATTCACTTTCCAGAGGATTCACCTTTCCGTATCTCACGGCAATTTTCTTGAATCTTTCACCGAATTTACCATTTTCAAGGGTAACTACAACATCATCTTTGCCAATTGTACATCCAACGGCTGCTTCCATTGCAGCAGTACCAGAACCACTTAAAATGAAAATATCATTTTTCGTCTGGAATACATCAGCCAGGATTTCACAGCAGTCATCATACATTGCTGAGAATTCCGCTCCCCTATGGTTGATCATAGGTTTTGACATTGCCCTGAGAACACGAGGTGCAACAGGAACTGGTCCTGGCATCATAAGAAGTCCATCTTCTAGATCCATATAAATCTCCTGATTATCTTTGCCCTGTAGTTGAAATTTAATAATTTTGATTACTTTATTTTACTATACCATTATGGGATTATTCGCATGATATACGTTAAATCGGCCCAAAATGGCAACTTTCGCCTGTTATGCAACCTTATTATTTAACTTTAGCCAGCCCCAGTCCTGAAAGACTATTCACTCAACAATTTAAGTATGTCGTACTTGGTCACAACTCCTGTAACATGGCCTTTTTCCAGTATCAGTACTGCCGGATTTTTCTCAAGCATATAGGATGCAGTTTTGACATCTGTGTTTGGGGAAAGTGTCGGGAAAGAATCACCCATTATATCGCCTATCTTCATGTGGGATACAACAGAAGTCTTCTTATCCTTCATTGACCTGACTATCATGTCTTCCGACAGGCTGCCAACAGAGATCCCATCCTGTATGACTGGTATCTGGGATATGTTGTACTTTTCCATAATATGTACTGCAGCATCGATACTTTCATCAGGTGATACGGATATCAGCTCCCGGTTCATTATATCCCTTAGATATATATCTTCTCTTTCGATATCATTGAATACATCAATGATCTTTCTCAGAGTCGATAGCCTGGGGTCTACATCCCCTGCTTCTATCCTGGCTATAAGTGGTTGACTGACACCTGCCCTTTTTGCTAAATCACTTTGTGTAAGACCAAGGTCGATCCTTTTTTGCTTCAATTCATCAGGTGATGGAAGTTGCATAGGTATTACTGATGGTAATTATCATATTTAAATCCAATTAGCGAGAACAATTTTTCGCTTACGAAATAAGCGTGAAAAAAGAAAAATAGTGAAAAGATGAGTGATTATTCATCTTCGGGGATTTCCATCTCCATTACAACCCCTTCACTGTCAGACATCGTGATCTTTCCATCCATAGCTTTCATTTCCGATACCATGTTGCCGTCCTGGTCATAGGCTGTCCACATGAAGTTTTCTTCATTCTCATTGGACCAGAGATACTCGACTTTGACTATTCCATTCTCATCAGGCGTGTCTGTTTCGTAGACAGCCTGGCACATCTCTATCCCATTAATAACTTCCTTACCTACGATTTCCATTGAAACGACTTCACCTGTGGTTGGATTGGTTGTACTCCAGACTGAGCCTACAGGACAATTTTCATCATCCGAACCTTCCGTATAGGTGACTTCGTAGTCCTGGCCGTCTTCACCCTCAATGGTAACGGTTGATGTTTCTTTATCGCTACACCCGGATACTGCAAGTGACAATACCAACAACACAAGAAATACGATCATTTTCTTTTGCATAATATACTCCTTTTTCTTATAAAGTTAGATTTGTATCACAATTTAAAGGTATCGATTTATTCAGATATCTGATTCAATTATACAGCGTGAACAGGCCCACTACATATATGATATAGACTCCAAGGATCAGGCCGCCTTCCCATCTTTGTAGTTTCCTTCCTGTAATACCGAAGATCACCAGAAGCACCATTATCAGGAGCATGAATGGGAAATCGTATGCAAGTGATTGTGGGAGTATGGTCAGTGGTCTTATCTGTGAAGATGCACCAAGGATAAGGGCAATATCCATCGTGTTTGCACCAAGTATGTTGCCTATGGAAATATCCTGATGTCCCTTTAAAGTGGATGAAACTGCAGTGATAAGTTCGGGGAGTGATGTACCCAGAGCAACCAGTGTAAGGGCTATGATCATCTCAGGAACTCCAAGCCATTCTGCAATAGTTATGCCTGCATCAACAAGAATGCGGCTGCCTATGACAACAAGAATTGCACCTGTAATAAAAAGAATGATATCCTTTCTTAGATGGCTCAACGGAACTTTTTCCCTCACTCCCTCATTTCCATCAAAAATAGCGCGTTGAAGGCGGAAATTGTAATACATGAATCCAAGGAACACCATCAACAGCAGAATTCCGTCAAATGGGGATACTACACCATCGTATGCCACAATTATAAGGAGTATTGCAGAGCTCAGCATGAACGCGCCTTTACGGGTAAAACCGTGAAGTTCTATCGGTATTGCCTTGATGATAATAATGGAACCCAATACAAGTCCTATATTGCATATGGCGGAACCGACAGCGTTTCCAACTGTCATTTCCACGTGATCAAGGTAAGCTGCCATTGCAGAAACCGTGAATTCAGGTGCTGTAGTTGCAAAACTGACTATGGTAGCTCCTATGATGATCTTTGGGATACCACTTTTTTCGGAAATGGAAACTGCTGATTCCACGAACCAGTCAGCACCCTTTGTGATCATCACCAGGCTTACAAGCAATAAAACAACTGTCAAAAGCATGAGGGTCCATTATATTCCCATGAGATTTAAAAGTAAGTGCGAACAAAAAACTAATAAAATAAAAAGAGTTTAGAACGAAACGTCTAAAAGTTTCATTCCAGTCCCAGCATGGTGACGGCTGCCACAATCATTATACCAAGACCTACCATCCGTACAGAATGCTTTATCATGCTCTGCTTTGCCAGTTTTCCGGAGTACATTCCAAGAATGGACAGAACTGATATGCTGCAAATGATTGCTGCTTCAAGCATGTGTTCATCAAGAAGTAAGAATGGAAGTATTGGGACAAGTGAGCCGAAAAAACTTGCTCCGCCGTGGAAGAACGAGTCACTCCATATCTTTTTCTTTGTGTTACGTTCCAGTATTGTGCTATTGAGGCTGCGAAGCAGAGGTTTTTCAAGTTCTGCCAGTTTTCCGTACTCTACCGCGCTTTCAGCAAGATACGAACCAACACCATTGGTAAGTGCCAGTGCAACAGCTCCACCCAGTGCAGCATTCATCACAATTGTAGGGTCACTGGATACGTGGGATGTGCCGATAACCACACCCAATATTGCAAGTATGCCATCGATACTTCCAAGTATTATGTATCGACCATGTTCAGTTTTCAATTTGAAGCGTTTGGCTTTATAACTATATGTTTTATTCATAATATCTTCTTATCCTAAAGTCAGTTTAAAGATACACACAAAGCTTATTTTGTTTTCGGATATTACACAAGGTTAAACTTATTGCACATGATAAAAATAGAGACCCGTCAATCCACAGAGGAATTATCCTATGAAAGTTCACCCAAGATGTTCATATTGCCTGTTATCCAGGGTTCACCTGGAAGCGGAACTGTCAACTGATGACGAAGAGCTTATGCATAAAGCAATTCTCGGTGGTATAGAAGTATTGAATTCACTCTATCAGCCGGGGATGCCCGCAGCAGAACTGTCTACGCCTATGCACAGGAAAGCCTATGAGATTCTGAATGACAATGATCCATATCTTAAAATGAAAGAACTGAGCAGCAAGACCGCAGCCAGGTTCATGCCTGTCATACGTTCATATGTCTTTAACGGCGATGGGGATGATGTTGCTACATTCAAACGTGCCGTTCTTGCAGCTGTTATAGGTAACTATTTTGATTACGGTGTCATGGGACTTGAAGTGCCTATTGATGTGTTCGATGAGACTTTTAAGGAACATTTCAAGCGTGGACTGGACATAGACGATACTGATAAGATGCTGGATAAACTTAGCAATGTTGTATATCTGGCTGATAACTGTGGTGAGATATTAATAGATACTCTTGTGTTCGAGATCATCAAAAAAATGGGCGGGAACATAACTCTTGTTGTCAGGGGTGCACCAATATTGAACGATGTGACAATGGATGAGGTCAAAGAGTTCGGCATTGCTGAAAAGGTCGACCGCGTACTTACAACAGGTTCCAATGCAATAGGTGTTCGCTTTGAGGAAGCACCACAGGAACTTAAGGAAGCACTTGATAATGCTTCACTTATTATAAGTAAGGGAATGGCAAATTACGAGACGTTGTCAGAAGAGAATTATAGACCAATAGCATATTTACTAAAGGTGAAGTGTGATCCTGTGGGAGAGGATATCGGAGCACCTAAAGGCTGTTCAGTGGCCAGGTTACTTGAGTAGGAGGAACATCTATGTGTGAGCTGAAAGTAATTCTTATCAATGGCGAGACCCGTAACATGGTAATGGAATCTGTTACTAAGATGGTCGTAGACGGGGGGAATATCGACCTGTATGGAATACTCGGGGAGAGAGAGACCGTACAGGGTTTGATAAAAGAGATCAATTTTGGAACCGGGGAAGCTATTATACTTCACAAGTAATTTATCAATACACTAAATATTTATTAATAATTTGAAGTCAAGTACAAATAATATAAGATAGGATGGAACCAAGATGTCAAAAGTAAAAGTTGCAATAAACGGATATGGTACGATTGGTAAAAGAGTTGCTGATGCTGTTACCGTTCAGGACGATATGGAAATAATCGGTATCGCTAAGACAAGGCCAAACTATGAAGCTTTCGTTGCACACGACAAAGGCTACGATGTTTATACCCTTGCTGACAAGGTCGATGCTATGAACAAGGCTGGCATTCCTGCTGCAGGCACCGTTGATGACATGATTGCAAAAGCTGATGTCGTTGTTGATTGTACGCCAGGTGGAATCGGTGAAAAGAACAAGGCACTTTATGAGAAAGCAGGTGTAAAAGCAATCTGGCAGGGCGGCGAAGACCATGAACTTGCAGGCTGTTCCTTTAACGCAGAAGCAAATTATACTGAGGCACTCGGAAAGGATTTCGTAAGGGTCGTCTCCTGTAACACCACTGGTCTGTGCAGAGTGATCTATCCTCTTGATAAGGAATATGGCGTAAAGAAAGTCAGGGTAACGCTCATGAGAAGATCAGCCGATCCGAATGATGTCAAGAACGGACCTATCAATGCTATCGTGCCAAACCCAATTAAGCTTCCTTCACACCACGGTCCTGATGTGAAGTCAGTTTTGCCGCACATTAACATAGCTTCAACTGCTGTGAAGCTTCCTACAACCCTGATGCACCTGCACACCCTTAACATCGAAATGGAAAAGGAATGCACTGCTGATGATGTCAAGGCACTGTTCGCAAAGCAGCCACGTGTAAGGATGATCGGCCAGGGAATTGGTTCAACAGCAGAAATTATGGAGCTTGGAAAGGACCTTGGACGTCCAAGGNNATCTTTGTGATAGGATAGCCGATGCAGTGCATAAAGCAATAAAAGGGCTTGTCGGTACAACCGAAGCCGGCAAGGTCCTTTACATTGGTGCGGACGGAACACCCACCAAACTAATAGATGATGTTTCCGAAAAAGCTATTTTTGCATTACTTGAAAAGGAAAAGAACCCCTTCAGGGTTATCAGCGAAGAGGCAGGAGATAAAGTCATAGGAAAGTCTCCAGAATATACTCTCATCATCGATCCCATAGACGGGAC
>DAZF01000047.1 GCA_002507205.1 Methanolobus sp. UBA32
ACATCAAGGATTTCCTGTTTTGTATCCGGCCCTGTCATTGTTACGGGTTCATCAAGGAGAAGTGCTCTTGGTTTTGCGGCAAGCTGCCTTGCCATTACAACCCTCTGTTTTTCCCCGCCGCTCAGGAGGTTGGTCGAGTGAAGGGCTTTGTTTTCCAGGCCAACGAGTTTCATGTACGGCATAGCTTCTTCTAAGAGCTCCTCATACTCTTCGGTTCCGGTGCTCGGAATGGCTTCATGCCCTATTCTGAGGTAATTCAGTTTCCTCATGATATTTTCTATTGCAGGACCGTTCCAGAGTCCGAAGTTTCGCTGAAGGTGTATCGCGGTTACACTTTTTAGAAACTTTTCTCCCTCATATCCCGAATCCGGGGCAACAATCTTTCCATCGATTTCTACAGTCCCGTCATTGAAAGGTTCTACTCCACGGATAATCCGCAACAGAGTCGATTTTCCACTTCCGCTTCGACCTGTAATTCCAAGGATCTCTCCATCCTCCACCGTGAGGTCGATATGGTCCAATACCCTTATTTTTTCGGAGCGTACCTCATAATCTTTTACCAGATTGGAAATTCTGATCATAATCATACCTCTTAGTGTTAATTGCAAGTTAAAGAGCCCGACGTGGGGGTTGAAAGCTTTGTTCTTCCTTTAAGAATCTGTTTGCGCTTTCCTGTTTTTTTGGACTCCATGAAACTAACAAACATTATGTATTGAAACAGGATTACTAAAATAGGACTCAAATATTAACTTTTAATCTATTTATTATAATTGGCTGCCTGTGAGCTGCCTGCAAATCGCTGAAATACATATCCAAGAAAGTTAAGCACAAGATTGTTTCTAAGTATAAAAACGGTTTCAGAAATAAAAAGTTTAGGTATGTATAAATGAACAGTGTAATTTAAGTGTAAAATAAAAATTCTGCGATGCAACCTATGTTTATGAATTTAAAGCCCGGCTCTTTCAACCAGGAGATTTGCTATATCTTTTACATCTTTGAACGGAAAGTCTTTTTCAGTAATAAGACTTCTTGCTTCTGCTGCCGTAACCTCAGTGCCGCCTATTATGCATGTGGTATCCAGTCCTTCGGGTAAAGCAGCAATCAGTTCTTCAAGTGAGTTAATTGGAAACCTTGCGTCTTTAAGAATTTCAATTATTTGTTCATAAACCTCTTCTCTTACGTTCATTTTTTCCTCCTCTTTCTTCTGCTGGACCATTTTCTTATTCTGCACCCGTATCTCTCTTTTTAGTAGTCTCTTATTTATCTCCCTTATTATAGTATCCTTAATCTGCATAACTTAATCTACACATTGAAGAGACTGCTGGGACTTATTTGCTTTATTTTTTATTCATTTATCCCACAGAAAACGACAGAAAAAATCGACAGATAAAGCCTGGTTAACATCTTTAAAACAGACTTAAAAAATGAATGTTAAAAAATAATATTCAAAATAATATTTAATATGTTTGAGTGGAACTGATTAAGTGCAGATACTTTTTAAACTGCAAAAAAACAGGCAGCACACCATAAACTACTGAAAACGGAATCATCTTTTTATGGCTGATACAATCTCAGCCACCTTTGCAGCAACGTCTTTTACTTCTTCAACAATTGTGCCGGTGACGATCATATCCGCACCCGCAGAGGTACAGAGTTTTGCAGCTTGCGCGTCTCTGATCCCGCCGCCAACAATGAGCTTGTTTTCTCCGAGTACATGTTTAACAGCCCCTATCATTTCGGGGTTGACAGGTGTATCGGCCCCTGACCCTGCTTCAAGGTATGTATAATGCATGCCAAGGTATTTGCCTGCAAGGGCATAAACCGCAGCAATTTCAGGCTTCTTCCTGGGGATCAGTTTTGCGTCTCCTACCCAGCCAACAGTGCCTCCAGGCTCAACTATCAGGTATGCCATGGATATTGGTTCTATCTGGCTTCTGTATACAAGCGGAGCTCCAAGCACCTGGTTTGTAATTACATATCCTATATCTCTGGAGTTCAAAAGGCTCATAAAAAATACTGCATCTGCGTATTTGCTGAGCCCGGCCGAACTTCCCGGGAAAAGGATGGTAGGGACGTTTATATTTTCTTTTATTTTTATTACAGTCTCATCTAACAGGGTCCCCGACGCGCCGGTTGAGCCCCCTATCATGATGGCATCAGTGCCCCCTTCAACTGCTGCAAGAGCAATTTCGGCGGCCCTATCAGGCGCCTGAGACGCTGGGTCGATAAGGGTAAGATGAACTTTTCCGTCCTTTTCAATAATCTTCTGGAGGTGTGCTTCCACCTGCAAAAAAGATCATGCTCCCTTGGATTCCTTGGATTTTACGCGAAGAACACTGTAGCCGCATTTTCTGCAGCGGGTTGCTCTGATTGCGTTTCTTGCATTACACTTCATGCAGATTTTCTTGTTTAATAATCTTTCTTCTGCTTCTGGAAAACGAGCCATTTTTGTCACCTGCTATTACTTTTTATTATCAATACGGTATATAGCCCGCTTAATGGATGTTAAGACATATAATGTTTTTCATCAAAAATTTCCGCTGCTTATTGTGTTTGCAATCCGTTTTTCTCTTCTCTCTCATGACCTGATTTTTCCTTTTTAGCATTCCATACTCAAAGTTTATTTATGGGTTTATTGTTTACTCCGTACCTGTACAGGCTGAAGTTACAGGTTGTGCATAATATTAATTGTACTTTATTTGATGGTAATGATCTTATAATGCCGGCATTTCTGGCAGTGAACTCATTATATTGCCAGTAGCAGACTGGCATTAAAAATTCGTAAGTGGTATTAAAGTTGCATAATTCACGAATTACTCAGGCTAAGGGTAATCTAGTCTAAGGACAATCTTAGCCTGGAGTAATTCAAGCAAAAATAACAGGTTCAGAGCATTAAAGACTGGAATTACATCCAAGTTAAACATCCAAGTTAAATCAAACCCGGGATTTGATTAATTCCCGATTCCAGTAAGGTGATTGATGTGGCTATCCATCCTATAGAATACCGATACGGTACAGCGGAAATGAAGTATGTATGGAGTCAGGAAAACAGACTTGCTAAGATCTTACAGACCGAGGCAGCCCTTGCCCGGGCAGAAGCTGATATGGGACTTATCCCTGCAGAGGCAGCTGAAATCATATCCGAATGCATTACCTATGTAAAAGCAGAAAGGGTCGATGAAATCGAAGCTGAGATCCATCATGATATGATGGCTGTTGTTGTTGCGATTTCAGAGAAATGCAGGGATGACGCAGGAAAGTGGGTCCACTTCGGAGCAACTTCAAACGATATGCTCGATACGGCAACAGCTCTCCAGATAAAAGATGCAATTAATATACTGGAAGATAAGCTCAAAGCCCTGCTCAAAGTTCTGGTAAACCAGGCAGAAGTCCACAAGAATACGGTATGTTGCGGAAGGACTCACGGGCAAATAGGTGTTCCGACAACCTACGGACTTCGTTTTGCAATCTGGGCTTCCGAGGTCTCAAGGCACCTTGACCGCCTCTATGAACTGACTCCAAGGGCTACCGTAGGGCAGATGACGGGAGCTGTCGGGACTCAGGCAGCTTTTGGAAAATCAGGGGTACTGATCCAGAAACTTACAATGCAGCACCTCGGAATAGGGTCGGTGGATGTCTCAAACCAGATCATCCAGAGGGACAGGCACGCCGAGTTTGTTATGTGGATGGCAAATGTAGTTACAACACTGGACAAGATCGGGATCGAAATCAGGACTCTTCAACGCAGTGAGATCGCCGAGATAGAGGAAAGTTTCGGGAAAAAGCAGGTAGGTTCATCCACCATGCCTCACAAGCGTAATCCTATCAAGTCCGAACAGATATGCGGTCTTGCAAGGATTGTGCGTGCAATGATCGAACCAGAACTCCAGAATAACACTCTCTGGGATGAAAGGGACCTGACCAACTCCTCATGCGAAAGAATAGTTTTCCCTGAGGCATGTGTTCTTACAGATCACATAATAAAACTCGCAATTGGTGTAATCGAGAACCTCAGGTTCTACCCTGAGAACATCCGCCGTAACCTTGACCTTCTCAGAGGTCTGAACATGGGTGAGGCTGTAATGATAGAACTTGCAAAACGTGGTGTCGGTCGTCAGGAAGCCCACGAGCTTGTGCGTTCCAGTGCAATGGAAGCCCACGAAACAGGTAAACACTTCAAGGCCATCCTGCTGGCAAATCCAAACGTTGCAAACTACCTGAGTGAAGACGATATTATCAATCTTGTAGACCCGGACAGGTACATTGGTACTGCCGTGGAACAGGTAGAGGCAGTAGTTGCCAAGCTGAAGAGGAATTGATTTCCTCTTTTAATCTATTTTTCAAGGTCCTGTTTTACAAACTCTATCTCGTTTTTCATTTGTTCCAGCAGATCGGGAATAATTTCTCCATTGATCTCAATGGCCTCTTCAAGTTCCTTTGCCAGATTGCCGAGGATATTAAAATTAATATTAAGTGCAGCTCCTTTCATCTTATGGGCATGAGCTTTTACTCCCTGTACATTTTTATTTGAAAGGTCTGTTATTATATCTTCCAGATTAGATGTAATAGATCCAATGGCCATGGAAGTCAACATGCAGTACAATTCTTCATTCTCATTTATTGCTTCCAATAATTTATCTTTATCGAAATGTACAGGCTTAATGGAAGCATCAATGCCATCGTCATTCCTATTGATCTCTATCATGAAAAGCCATTTATCCAGGATGTGCTGAATCACGTTGGAAACGATGGGTTTGGTGATCTGATCATCCATGCCTGCTTGCAGGCAGCGTTCCTTTTCACCCTTAAATGCATTTGCAGTAATGGCTATAATTGGTGTGCGTATTCTATTTTGTGACTCCAGTTTTCTGATTTCCCGGGAGGCGTCGTAACCATCCATTTCAGGCATTTGTATATCCATGAAGATAAGATCAGGCTTCTTTTCGTTGAATATCCGAATGACTTCTGTTCCAGTCCCTGCTTTCAATATTTCTGCTTTAGGTAGTAATCTGGAAATAATGATTGAAGCCAATTCCATATTTGTCTGATTGTCTTCAGCTATTAATATGGAATATTTTGCTTTCTTCTTATCTTCTATGAGAACTGTGCAGGGATTTTCTGGAACATCTGTAGTAATTGTTTCTTCTTCTTCTTTTACAGGGAGAACAACCATAAAATAAAATGTGCTTCCTTTTCCAGGTTCGCTTTCAAGCTCAAGCTTAGACCCCATCATTTCCAGAAGTCTGTTTGAGATGGTTAGTCCAAGTCCGGTTCCGCCATATCTGCGGCTTATGGATCCGTCTTCCTGTGAAAATGAATCGAATATCCTGCTTCTGTTCTTTTCTGCAATTCCGATTCCGGTATCTTTTACTGAGAATGTCAGCCCAACCTTATACGTGTTATCAGGGACTGTGGATGTTTCAACTTTAAGTTCGATTTCCCCTTTCTCAGTGAACTTAATGGCATTACTCAACAGATTGATCAGTATCTGTCTCAATCGCAAATCGTCAACAATAATATGTTGTGGTAGTTCAGATACTACGTTCAATTTAAGCTCAAGCTTTTTTTCATGTGCTTTGTATTTTACAACATCTGTAATTTGGTTAAGCAACTCTACAAGGTCTGTTATTTCAGGGTCAAGTTCCAGTTTTCCGGCTTCAATTTTTGAAAAATCCAGTACATCATTGACCAGATCGAGTAATGTATTTGCAGATGTATAAACTGTTTTCATGTAATGCAACTGAGAATCTGTAAGTTCAGTTTCCATCAGTATATCTGAAAAACCAATAACTCCATTAAGGGGTGTGCGAATCTCATGGCTCATGTTGGCAAGGAACTCACTTTTGGCACGATTTGCCATTTCTGCCTGAGCGGCCATGTTTTGTGCACGGGCTGTGGCTTCCTCAAGATATCTGTTAGTTTCAAGCAGTGTTTCTTCTGCTTTTTTCTTCTCCGTGATATCTCGGAGGGCGATCATTTGTCCTATTATGTTCTCATTATCATCTAAAAGCGAAAGAAAATCCACATTCAACCAGACATATGCCCCATCAATGTTCCTGTTTACCTCGATACTGCCTATTCCATCCGTATTCTGCCTGTTGTTAATAAGTTCTGGCCATAAAACCAGTACTTTGGAAGCATGTTTTCCAATGTCCTCTGATGTAAGCTCAAGATATCTCATGGCGGAATGATTATAATCAACTATTCTTTGCATTCCATCGAGAACTATTACTCCGTCAGGCAGTTTCCCGAATAATAAACTACGTGCCAGAGGAGCTACGTCCAATAGTTTGTAGTGAGTCATTCCTATATAGATCAACAGACCACTAAATGCAAGGGAATAAGGAATAGGATCAAGACCAAGTGGTACCATCTTGCCAATGTAAAGTAATAATGCTAAAAAAGGAACCAGTGTACCGATCATTACTATGGTGACCTGCTTTCGAAAAGCGGGTATTATTTCCAGCCACATTTTCAGAAGAAGGATTATGCTGAAAATGATGCAGGCAATTCCATAGAACTGCTGAACCCCATACCATATGCCTGGTTCGAATACAAGGCTGGGGAATATGGTTTCAGAGCTCAGGAATATCCCTTTGTGATATAATGTGTGTTTTCCGGTGGTAAACACAAGAATCAGAGTAATCAATGGAATAGCAAAGGTTGCAACAATTGCAGCTGTGCTCAACCAGTGTTTTTTTCCTGTGTATTTAATCGCAAAAATAAGCATAAAAGCGGGTATAAATGGAATTCCGATGTATTCAAGTTTATAGAACGTTAAAGCAGAATTCAATGTTGTTGACGATATCTCTAATGCATAGAAAAACGCATAAATTATGCTAGAACCTAATAGTAAAGAAAAACAGGTGGCACCGGCAGTGTCTTTATGCTTAGGAATGTGGAATACCAGTACACTCAGGATACATGCCAGAACAATTAAGGGGATTGCATAGTAATTGAGGTACATGTTGCTTCTTCTGCTGCATCATACAGCATTTTTGTAATTGTTTTTCAGATATTGAAATATAGGCCCATTTTCAGATGATTCTGATTATGAGCTTATAAAATCTATAAGGGAGTATTATATTACATGTCTATAATATATAAATTTATATTGTTGTATGAATTATATATTCAAATTGGTTGACTCTGTGCCTGAGTACAATTGAATAGAGCAAAATAAAAAAGTGTGTGAGTTGTATGGGTATATCCCTACTACAGCATTTTCTTTAAGAACTTCCCTGTATAGGAAATATCGCTTTTTGCCACTTCTTCAGGAGTTCCCTGTGCAATAACTTCTCCACCACGGTCCCCGCCCTCTGGCCCGAGGTCTATTATCCAGTCTGCAGTCTTTATTACATCGAGGTTGTGCTCGATGACTATTACTGTGTTGCCTGCATCCACAAGTCTCTGGAGAACCTCTAAAAGCTTTTTTACATCGTCAAAGTGAAGACCTGTAGTGGGTTCATCCAGTATGTGAACTGTTTTACCTGTTGAGCGTTTACTTAGTTCGGTTGCGAGTTTCACTCTCTGTGCCTCTCCGCCTGATAGTGTGGTGGATGACTGTCCCAGTTTTATATATCCAAGACCCACATCGTTGAGTGTCTGGAGCTTGCGGCTGATGGTTGGAACGTTCTCAAAGAATTCCAGAGCTTCTTCAACTGTCATGTCAAGGACTTCGGCTATATTCTTGTCCTTATAGGTTACTTCGAGAGTTTCCCTATTGTAACGCTTGCCGTGACAGACCTCGCATGGGACGTAAACATCAGGCAAAAAATGCATTTCGATGGTGATTATGCCATCACCTGAGCATGCTTCGCATCTGCCGCCACGAACATTGAAACTGAAACGTCCGGGTTTGTAACCTCTAGCACGTGACATCTTTGTCTGGGAGAAGAGTTCCCTGATGGGTGTGAATAGATTAGTGTAAGTTGCAGGATTTGACCGGGGTGTGCGGCCGATGGGTGACTGGTCTATGGTTATGACCTTGTCCACATTGCCAAGTCCATCTATGGAGCTGTATTTTCCTGGTATGTCCCTTGCTTTGTTGAGTTGCTTTGCAAGCACCTTGTTAAGTGTTTCATTGATGAGCGTACTTTTTCCTGAACCTGATACTCCGGTGATACAGAGAAGAATGCCAAGGGGGAATTCCACATCAATTGACTTGAGGTTGTTCTGACTTGCACCTCTGAGGACCATAGTGCCGGTAGCTTCCCTTCTGCTCTCCGGGACCTCTATCTTCACTTTTCCGCTCAGATATTTTCCGGTTGTAGAACTCTTGTTCTTCATTATTTCTTTAGGAGTTCCTTCGGCAACAATTTCCCCTCCATGTATGCCTGCCCCGGGTCCCATATCAACAACATAGTCGGCATTTGTTATGGTTTCCTCATCATGCTCGACCACTATCACGGTATTTCCTATATCTCTAAGGTGTTTTAATGTTGTAATGAGCCTGAGATTATCCCTCTGGTGCAGGCCGATACTTGGCTCGTCAAGTATGTAGAGTACGCCCATAAGACTGGATCCTATCTGTGTTGCAAGCCTGATACGCTGTGCCTCGCCTCCGGAAAGCGTTGCAGCAGACCTGCTGAGCGTCAGATAGTCCAGACCCACATCAACAAGGAATCCGAGTCTTGCCTTGATCTCTTTGAGTATGAGGCGGGCGATGGTATATTCCCTGTCGTTGAGTTTTGTTTCCAGTTCCTTGAAGAATTCCAGTGCTTCCTCAACGGACATTTCAGTAACATTGATTATGTTCTTTCCATCAATGGTTACGGCAATACTCACTGGTTTGAGTCTCTTGCCATGACAGGTCAGGCATGGTTTTGTGCTGATGTACCTGCTCATCCTTTCTTTGCTGTTCTCTGATTCCGTACCTTCGTATACCTTGGAAAGATTTGCAATAACTCCCTTGAAGCGGCCTTTGTGTTTCCACATACCGCCATTCTTTCCTACATGGACAAAAGGAATGAGTTCTTCACTGCCATTGAATATTATATGCTGTATTCCTGGGTCCAGTTCCTCAAAAGGAGTGTCCATTGAGAATCCCATGTAATTCGCCAGTGATTGGAGTGACTGCATGTAATATCCGTCAGCCTTCTTGCTGTACCAGGGTTCCACTGCTCCTTCATTAAGCGATAATGTCCTGTCGGGAACTATCAGGTCAGGATCGAATTCCATTGATGTTCCAAGGCCGTGACATTCGGGGCATGCACCCTGTGGACTGTTGAATGAGAATGCTGCAGGTTCCATTTCTTCAAAACCGATGCCACATTCGGGACATGCGAGTTTCTCGCTGAATGTCAGTTCCTCACCATCGATGACCTGGACTGTGAGTGTGCCTCCGCTTTTCTCAAGTGCGGTTTCCACGGAATCAGATAGTCTTTCTTCAATTCCTTTTTTGATGACAAGCCTGTCAACAACGATGTCAATATTATGCTTGAAATAACGCCCGAGTTCTATATTCTCAACATCATCCAGCGTGTGTACTTCATCATCTATGCGCACACGTGTGAAACCCTCGGCCAGCAGGTCAGTGAGGAGTTTCTTGTATTCGCCTTTTCTCTCTCTCACAAGCGGAGCAAGTACGTGTATCTTCGTGCCCTCTCGCAGGTTCATGATGCTGTCAACAATCTGGTCAACACTCTGTGTCTCGATTATCCGTCCACAATCGGGGCAGTGCCTTATGCCGATACGGGCAAAGAGCAGTCTCAGGTAATCATAAATTTCAGTAACAGTGCCCACCGTAGAGCGAGGGTTCTTGCTTGTGGTCTTCTGCTCAATGGATATGGCAGGGGACAGCCCTTCGATGTACTCCACATCCGGTTTTTCCATAAGCCCCAGGAACTGCCTGGCATACGCTGAGAGTGATTCCACATACCTGCGCTGTCCCTCTGCGTAAATTGTATCAAAAGCAAGTGATGATTTGCCTGACCCGCTAAGCCCGGTAATGACAATAAGCTTGTCACGGGGCAGGGTGAGGTCAACATTCTTAAGGTTGTGCTCCTTAGCACCTTTTATCCTGATGCTGCTCAAAGACATTGTTTATCTCATGAGGTTGATTAATAGGTATAGTTTACGGTGAACTGCACAAAATTTAAAAAGAGTTTATACTCTTGCATTCTCTCGGTTTGCTGCATTCTTTTTTTGCATGCTGCGGATCAAGGTTATGATCTTTACTTTTCTCTCGAATTCTGTCATTGAGTTGTTAATTGGAATTTTGGATATATACGGGTGATGTAAGCGGGGTGAAAGTATTATATTAGTGGTATCTTCACTTCCTGTTCAAATGATAGGATACATACTTCAACTGGTTTAGTTTGAGAATTATCGCAATGAATAGAGCTGAAATATTAATATGCAGTAGTATTTATTTATATGTATTCATAATTTATATATACATAAACACTAACTATATATTATAAAAATATTCAATACACGTAATGGAATCAAAATTCAGATACTATTTTTGATCGATGATATTCCTCTCTGGCATCATTTTATCCATCAGTGCAATCGGGTTTGCTATAATGGTTCATCTCAGGAGGACATCTGATCCTTCTGAAATAATAACCACTTATGGTCTTCTGGGCATTGGATTTTCCTTTGTATTACTGGGAATAAATCTGATGCTCAGCCAGCGCAGACCTTACGGCCTTTATAGTAATTGGGTTATGATATTCGGATTCCTGTCTTCAATTTGCGGAGTAGTTTACTTTGCAACTATCTATTCAAACAACTGGGTGTATCCAAATGTTAGCTATGTATTTTTTTCATATGCTGCAGGCATCTGTCTCCTTTCAGGAAATGCCTTTGGAAACGCAGTTCTAAAGCTTATTGAAGAGCGTTCCAAGCTGGTGCTTGAAACAGATACGGTCAATCAGTATTCCATTGAGGATATTGAAAAAGAAGTCGAAAAGACTTTGAATGAGTCTTTATCCGGCAATAGTAGTTTTTCGACATTTAATTTGGGTATAAAGGAAGATAAATCTGATTTTGTTCTGGAAAAAGCTCTAAAGGAATCACCACAGAGCAAAGTTAAATTGAAAGATAGTATCAGGGAAGTCGAATTTCTGCAAAACACCATTAGTGGAAAGGTCAAAGTGAGCGATTGTGGTATTGATCTGACGAGCAAAATGCTAAGTGCAACGATGAAACAGAGTGCTGCGGCACAAAATAAAACCTTATCAGATAAACTTAAAATTTAATTCAATCAGGAGATAAAACATGGCAAAAGGACTTGATGTTGGAACTATGAATATAATAAGTGCAGAGAAAGGAAAAGGAGATTCAATTTCATTTGCACAGCAAAGAAATGCGTTTTTGGAAATGGAAGCGGGGGATCTGGCACAAAACATGCTGGACAGCGCCAAGATACTATACACTCAAAAGGATAACATGATCAATGTACTTGGGGAAGATGCTTTCAAGTTTTCAAATGTGTTCAACAAGTCAATTAGAAGGCCAATGAAACAGGGAATTATCAGTCCTGACGAAAAAGAATCCATTCCGATGATCAAACTGATCATTGAGAGAGTATTAGGTAAGCCTGAAAAAGAGGGAGAGATCGTATACATTTCTGTTCCTGCAAGTCCTGTTGACAGCAAGGTCAACGTACTGTATCACAGCAAAACCGTTGAAGCTCTGGCAAAAAGATTCGGTTATCAGACCCATTTGATCGATGAGGGTCTGGCAGTTGTATTTTCCGAGCTTGGAGACTTCAATTTTACAGGTATTGGAATTAGTGTGGGAGCAGGCATGACTAATATAACAGTTGCCTATCTTGCAACTCCTGTAGTCTCATTTAGTATTGCAAGAGGCGGAGACTGGATGGATGAACAGGTGTCCAGTGCTACCGGAGTAGCAAATGAAAGAATAACTCAATAAAAGAAAGTGATTTTTCATTAAGCTCAGAGTATGAGATTGGAAGCGTTCAGGGTGCACTTGCCCTCTATTACGATGCTTTAATAACTTATATCATTGCAAATCTGAAACGAAAACTCTCCGAAGTAGCTCCACCAGATGCTGAATTCCCAGTTGCGATCGCAGGTGGCAGCAGCCGGGCAAGAGGATTCATGGAAATGTTCGAAATGAGAATAAATGAAGCTAACCTTCCTATAAATATCTCAAAAGTAAAGAAGAACAAATATGTTTTATCAGACTCTAAAGACCCTATATATTCCATCGCAAGAGGATGTCTGATTGCAACTCTTACAAGAGAAGATGCTGAAATGGTTGAAGCTGTAGAGGCTAAACCTGAGAAGGTAGCTTCGGCTTAACCTTCTTTTCTTTTTTATTCAGGCCAAAATCCCCCAGTGTTTTGTTTTATTCTCTTTTAGAATTTCAGCAAACTCATTCAAATAGAATTACTTGCCTGAATTATCAGGATTAATGGACTAAGTGATTAATTAAGGTCATTTTTTTGTATCTCTTCCAATCCACTACAGTTTCCTGACGCTTATCTATATAAATCTATAGTGGATAAACTAGATTATCAAAAAACAGAGGTATCTATATGAAGACACTTGTTACATACATGACCCAGACCGGAAACACAAAGAAGATTGCAGAAGCCATTTACGGAGAACTTGAAGGGGAAAAGGAGATTAAACCAATAGGTGAGGTAACAAACCTTGAAGGATATGACCTTACTTTCATAGGTTTCCCTGTATTGCAGTTCGATGTTCCTCCTAAGGTGAAAACCCTCTTATCAGAGAAAACATCCGGCAAGAACATTGCCATATTCATGACCCACGCTGTGCCAGAAGGATTCGAAGCAATCCACTCATGGACAGGTTCCGCTTCAGAGGCTGCTGCCGGTGCCAATGTTCTTGGTTCATTTGATTGTCAGGGAGAACTTGCCCAGCCTGTTATTGACATGCTCTTAAAGGCAGACGACCCGCAGATGAAAGCATTCGGTGAGATGGGTCCATCCACAAAAGGACAGCCGGATGAATCCCGTGTACAGAAGGCAAAGGAATTCGCAAAGGAAATCCAGGCTAAATTATAATTACCTGTCTAACTTATCTTAATCTGTAAAAACGTCGATATACAAAAGAACGGAGGGGATAATGTATGGCAGACCAGAAAAAAGCTCCAGTATTCTGTGAGAACTACTGTCTTGTATGCAAAGGTGCACGTGCCGGTAATGGCTTTTTCAAGGCAATCCAGAACCTTGAACTCAAGATATTCGGCAAGAATGGTTGTCCCTGGGGTAAGGCAAGAACAGAATACTATGGTGTAATGGTTACGGCAATACTCACTGNNAAGAACAGAATACTATGGTGTAACGCCTGATAAATCCATTAAAAAATAACTTTTCAATTAAAAGGCAAACTAGCCTTCTATTTCTTTATTTTTCTGTACTTCTTTGATATTTTTCTCGAACTCTGTTATTGAATGAATAATTAGGAGTTGCGAGATGTGCGGCTGATGTATGTGGAGTTTTTTGACTTCCTGTTTCCCATAAAGAAGAAAGATATGGAAAAATTAGATTTTATAGCCGGTAGCTGTATCAGGGACAATTCTGCACTGTCCTGAACGTGCTTTAAAAAACAAAATCATTATCGTGGTACCACAACAGATTTATGCAAGCTTCCTCTAAAAAATATTCATGAGCGAATCACCAATTTTTGAGATATTTGACGGTTTACCCAGACAGGGTCCTGGCAGTAATGAATGTACTGAAAAAGCCTTTAATTTGCTTTCTTCTCTTCCTGCAGGCAGTAAGATCCTTGACATTGGTTGTGGTGTGGGTATGCAGACAATACATCTTGCGAAGATCTGCAGTGACTGTCACATCACTGCAACTGACGTTTACCAGCCTTTTCTGGACAAACTGATGGAAAATGCGGTTAAAGAAGGAGTAGATGACAGGATCACCACAGTTTGTGCTTCCATGGATGACCTGCCATTTGAAACAGAAGAATTCGACGTTATATGGGCAGAAGGCTCCATCTTTATCCTTGGTTTTGAAAAAGGAATTAGCTATTGGAAACAGTTCCTTAAAAATGGAGGATATGTGGCAGTGACAGAGAACACATGGTTCACGGATGAACCTTCTCCGGAAGTGCTTCAATTCTGGCAGGAGATATATCCTGGTATCATGAACATACCTGACACTGAGAAAGTTATCACGGCAGTGGGATATGATATCATTGACCACTTTAAACTGCCAGTTTCTGTCTGGTATGATTTTTACTCCAATCTGGAAAAAAGAGTCGATGACATCAGTGATAACTATAAAGGAAACACCGAGGCAGAAATGATACTTGAGTTTAACCGAAAAGAGATTAAGCTCTTCAGAGAACGCCCGGATGAATATGGTTATGCATTCTACATTTTTCAGAAGAATATCTAATATTGTATATGGGATGACTTGCTTATAATAAGCAGGTCACATCCGAATACAAATCGTTTTTTATTTGATTTTTTGCTCTACTATTCGTTCCCACTTGTGCGATTTGCCAATCGTATTTTTTCCCCGTCTGTCAAGTAAAGGAAAGACTTCCAACAGCATTTTGAAAAAAGCCTTTATCTTTTTAAGCAATCTTGGCTTAATTTCCTTGTGTGCAAAGGTGCACGTGCCGGTAACGGTTTTTTCAAGTCTATCCCGAACCTTGAACTCAAGATATTCGGCAAAAATGGTTGTCCATGGGGCAAGGCAAGAAGGGAATACTATGGTGTAACGCCTGATAAACCAATTAAGAAATAATGTACAAAAAGCATCAATAAATTAATTCTAAAAACAAAAATAAAGACCATATGGCCTTTTATTCTTTCTCTTCTGATGCATCATTTTTCTTCTCGCAAATATCATATTATACTCAAAGAGGGAAATCTAATTTATTCTTGTTAACTTTAAAACAATCGTAACAAGTTGGTTTGATTTTTGATGATTTAGTTGATTGACCACAGATATGGCAGTATTTTTCACCATATTCTTCATTTTTGTATTTGTTCCAAGAAGTAAAACATTTCTTACAATATGGTGTTATTGGATCTAATTTGATTTCATCATTGCAACGAATACAAAATCCATTCTCTTTCACTGCAGTTTTAGGTGTATTTTTAGGTGCAGCTTTAGATTTATTATTACTTGTATTCTCTTCACGGGGAATCTTCTCAACTGTAACCTTTAGTTCTTCACTGATACGGAATAGTCTCATTGATTCCGTGTTAATTTCCTGATACAAATCAGGTTCATCTTCTTTTGAAACATATATGCCCATTTCATTGTTATTTTGTTGAGAAAACTCATACAGATTCATAGATGTAACTAAAGCTTCCTTTTCATTTAGATAACATTTAGCATGCAAATTTTTACAAAACCCTGTTCTAACAAAATCTAATGATTTTAACCAGTTGTTTTCGTCAGGTTGTAATTCATTTTTCCCATAAACAACATCAATATGTATTTTCATTCGATTTTTATCTTCAATTAGTTCTTTAATTCTATCATTAATTTTCAAGTATGGGCTGATGAGAATTACTTTTTCATCTGCATTTTTAATAAGCTTCTCTAAATGATAGGTAACACCACTAGTATCTAAGAATTTAGCCATAGTATAAAAATGTAAATATACTTATAAAAGGATTACGTCTTTTTTGATATTACAAACTTCCATTTGATTTCAGTATCACTCCTGAATAAATATTTACAATCAAGCTGGTCAAACACACAGTATCTATCCGTAAGTTGTTCCATTAGAATATGTTTTTAAGATAAAATAAGATTATGACACTACTCTAAGCAGTGCCATACATATTTTTAACAACTCTAATTCTTCAGTTCGCCTTGATATATGCTATCATCTTCGGTGTCAGCAGAGGTATGATCTGCGGAAGCATGTTAGGCAGAAGATTACCCATTGCATTTGGCATGAGGTCGGGCATCTGCTCGATCATGTAATCCGGCATTGGGACTCTCTTCTCAACAGCTTTTAGCATCTTTGGCATGACCTTTGGCATCAAAGACGGCATGAGCATTGGCATCATTATTGGCATCATGGGTTTCATGAGTACGTCCATGCCCGGTACGTACTTCACCGTCTTCATCATGGCCTGCATGTATGAAGGCATGGCACCGATCATGTCAGGCAGGAGTTCCACCATCATCTCGGTCATGTTCTCCGGCTCCATCAGCTCGATCATCTTTTCGAAGGTCGCCCATGCAACAAGAGCATCAGTTGTCGTTTCCGGCAGGTCATATCCAAGACTGCATGCTGCAAGCGCTGCAAGGTCCTCTACCTTCATATCGACGTTATTATCCTTTGCAGCGACCCTGAACTGAACAAGGCAGCACGGACAGAGTGCAGCCATGATGTCAGCATCCTGGTCAACAGCCTCCTGCAAACGGACATTACCTATCTTACTGGCTACTTTTGGCTCATCGATGAGTGTGACAACAGAACCACAGCATAGTGCCTTTTCACGGTTGTGTTCCATCTCCCTGAACGTAACTCCCGGAATCGCTTTCAGTAATTCTCTTGGTGGTTCGTAGACTCCTGCACCGGCTCTTCCCAGGTGGCATGAATCATGCCATGCAATGGTCTTGTTGATCGGTACCTTGAACTTTGGCTTTAACACATCCAGTTTATCCATGAGTATTTCTGAATAGTGTTTTGCTTCGATGTCAAAGTCCATTCCGAGTTTCTCAGCCCACTGTGGATAGATGGTCCTCCACATAAGCAGACATGCAGGGCATGATGTAACAACTGTCTTTGCGCCCAGCTTCTGCATATTGGCAATATTCATTTTCAGGATTCTTTCAAACACATCCCATTTTCCGGCAACGAGCATTGGAATTCCACAACATGCTTCCTTGTCACCAAGGTATGCGAAATCGATTCCAGCTTCATCAAGCAGACGAACCGTACCCTCTGCAACATCCTTTTCCACAAAAGATGCGGTACATCCTGCAAAGTATGCGATTTCCGCCTTGTCCTTGATCTTTGCCCTGATATCATCAGGCAGCCACTTGTCCCTGTCTACTCTGTAATTTGCCCAGATATTCCTTTCCTTGTCCAGACTCTGAGCCATGATCTCAAACGGAGGAATTGTCATCATGCCTCTCTTCTGGACAAAGTTTTCCCTCAGTGTCATCCATGAACGTTCGATCGGCAGGTCAAGCTGACAGTTATGATCACACATCTCACAGGTGGTACAGGCAAGGAAAGTATCCACCTGTTCCTGGTCAAGGGGCATTTTTCCGGCAAGGTATTCCTTGATGAAGAACCACTTACCACGTGGGGACTGTGATTCCCAGCCTCTGCCGTAGTACTGGTCACACTCATTCACACAGTATCCACACTGGGCACAGGTGTACGCATGAGATATAATGTCGCCCGGTATTTTTTTCTCATCCTTGAATTCCTGTTCTCCGACTCCTGACATATTTCCTACCATGCGGGCCATTGGCTCGAATGCTTTAGCAAAGGAAAGCCCTGTCTTCAACATGGTTTTACCGGTCAGTGTCTCAGGGTTCATTATGTCATCAGGATCGGTCTGCTTCTTAAGCTCCTGAATCAGAGGCAGGCGCTTTTTGTAGACCTTATCTGCCTGTTGCGCAAAATAGAGGCCTGATGCATATATCCTTCCACCATTCTCCTCAGCTATCTTTACAATACTAAGGGCAAGTGGGAAAGCAAGATTGTACTTGAAGGATCTTTCCGAGTGAGGCATGAAACAAAGCATAATAGCTTCATCACCCTTTGTGACCATTCCCTCGACCAGCACAGGAAGTCCAATCTTTTTACCGATCTCTGTAAACATGGTATCGATCTTATCCACTGGCACTACCACTTCAGCAGGAATGAAGGAAGGGCCAAGTCTCTTCACTTTCATGGACCTGAACCATTCCTGAGTCTCATGCTCGGCAATTTCATCTGGCAGGATCTCTCCGCCGGCTTCCTTTATTATATCTTCAAGGCCGCTGACATCTCTTGACTGCGGATAGGCGAAATTGCATATGTAGGAATGCGGAAGTTCCGGCCTGTGTTCCTCAACAGTTTCTCCATAATGTGTTTTATATGGGGATTTGTTCTTCATGTCAGCCCATTGTGGATTTAAGAATGAGATTGCCCAGATGGGTATTTTCTTCTCCCCTACTTTCCTGATAGCATTCTTCATGCTGGAAGCATCAGGGAATCCTGCAGAGATTGCGGCGTTCTTTTCGTATTTCCTCAATTTCAGGGTAACCTGTGTTATGATACCGGTGGTTCCCATGGTACCGATGATCTTGTCAAGCTCATTGCCTGAGAAATCCTTAACCTCTCCATTTGGCAGGACAACCCTGGCAGATTCCATAGTGTCCTGTGACCAGCCGTATTCATAACTTCCGTAACCCACACCATTCTGTGCAAGCCATCCTCCAACAGTTGCGGACATTGCGCTTGATGGAACTGCCTGTACGGCCAGACCTTCCTCGTTAAGTTTAGACTCAAGGTCGTACCATACGGCACCAGCGCCTACAGTCACTTTGAGATTATCTTTGTCGATATCAATAATTTCCCTCATGGGAGTTACGTCGGCAATGATACCACCCTTTGTGGGTATGATACCGCCGTATCCTGATGAAGCCCCTGCTCTTGGCACGATTGGTATCTTGTATTTGCGTGCAAAATTAACAAGCTCAACAGCTTTTGCTTCATCCTTTACTTTTACAATTGCAGCAGGCTTTGTTTTACCAACCATCTTTTTTACAAGAGATGGCAATGCTCCCACATCGTGTGTGTAAAAGTGTCTTTCCTTATCTTTGAAATTAACTCCCCTTCCAAAGATGTCAGAGAGTTCTTTCTTTTGTTTCTCAGTTAGTTCAAACGTTGAATTTGTCATGGTAAACCCCAATATGTATTGGATACTATTAGTTTAAATAATTTTTAATGATGTATCCTATATATAGTGTATTGAATACTTCTGAATAAGTCTTAATTTAATCAGTTCCATAAGAAATACTGAATTAATAATTGCTTATCATTAAGGTGGGATAAAGTATGGATTTGCCTGATCATAAAACAAAGATCGTATGTACTATCGGCCCGGCCTCTTCTTCAGAGGATGTGCTACGGGAACTCATTCTACAGGGCATGAATGTTGCCCGGCTGAACTTCTCTCATGGTGATCTGAACGACCACCGCGCAATCATCAAAAGAATACGGACCATAGCCGGGGAACTCAACAGGGTGGTAGCTATAATGGCAGATCTTCCCGGTCCGAAGATACGGGTGGGAATCATCCAGGACGAACCAATGATGCTTGAAAGAGGGGCGCACGTAACTTTGACCTCACGTGACGTTCCCGGAAAGGATTCATTGATTCCTGTTCAGTACAAACAGATAGCAGATAGTGTGATTCCGGGCAGTCATATTTATCTGAATGATGGCTTCATCCAGCTCGATTGTGTGAGCATCGAAGGCGAAGATATCTATTGTGAAGTCATTGTCGGTGGTCCCCTGTTCTCCAAAAAAGGCATCAATTTGCCAGGTTCCCAGATGTTCATCAATCCCATAACCGGAAAGGATCTGGAGGTCGTTGATTTTGGACTTGAGGAAGGTTTGAGCATATTCTGCCTGTCCTTCATAGAATCAAAAGAGGATATCATACAGGTTAGGAACTATGCAGAAAGCCAGGGCAAAGAAATATTCATTGTTTCAAAGATCGAGAGAGAACAGGCCGTAAAGAACATAGACTCCATAATCAAGGAGAGCGATGCAATTATGATCGCCCGTGGGGACCTTGGTGTGGAGATTCCCATACAGGATGTTCCTATTGTGCAAAAGGACATTATACATAAGGCAAACCTGATGAGCACACCGGTAATTACCGCAACGCAGATGCTTGAATCTATGACCGGCAATATCCGGCCTACAAGGGCTGAAGCCACAGATGTGGCAAATGCGATAATAGACGGAACGGATGCAGTTATGCTTTCAGCGGAGACTGCAGTAGGAAAATACCCGGTTGAAACTGTTAAAATGATGGCTAAGATTGCAAGATCAACTGAAAAATGGAGGGACCATACAACAATAGGCCTTGAGATGATGAAAAAAGCCATTCATAAAATGAATCCGAGTGTAGAGGATATGATCTCTATACAGGTGAATGATGCACTTCGCAGTCTTCCTGTACGTTATGTTATTACTCCTACTGTTTCAGGAAAGACTCCCCGGCACATTTCAAGATTCAGGCCGGATGTCTGGATACTCGCATTTAGCCGATATCCTCTTACATGTGAGCAACTTGCAATGCAGTATGCAGTCTATCCGGTTCTTGTCCATCAGAAGGTGGGGGATTGGGAAGAAACGGTCATGGATACTTTGAAAAGATCTAATATTATATTTGGGGGAGATATGGTAATTCTCACCCAGGGTCAGGTATCAGGTCACGGGAAACCTGGTGGCACGAATCTTCTGAAGTTCATCGAAGTAAAATAATATTTTCTTATATTTTCTTTTTATTGTAATGTGGCATAAAAAATAAATATAGTAAGTATTATAGACACATTTACACTTTTGGGGAGGGGTGTGAATTAGTAAGGGAAAAGATGGTTGGATCGTCAGGGTACTATTATTTATTTTTATCATCAATTTAATTTTTCTTCCTGCGGCGAATTGTGAATCCAATGTTTACAAAATTGGTGTTCTTTCGGTTTACGGAGAAAAGGATGATACTATGGGGCAATGGACTCCAACCGCAGAGTATCTGTCAAGCAGTATTCCCAATACAACCTTTGAAGTAATTCCTCTTGATTATGATGAATTCTTTTTTGTTATAAATAATGAAGGGATTGATTTCTTCTATTCAAATCCCATGGTTTACGTGGAAATGGCGCGCATCTACGGAGCCGGCAGGATCGCAACATTCCAGCCGATGTGGGAAAATTCTTCATATGATGGCTTTGGCGGTGTTATTCTTACAAGGGCTGACCGGGACGATATCAATTCTTTGCAGGATATGAAAGGGAAATCTTTTATGGCAGTCAGCGAAGAATCATTTGGTGGATTTTTGGCTGCTGCGGGAGAATTACAACATCAGGGCATAAATTACAATAATGATTTTAATGAACTGACATTTGGTAAGACCCATGACAATGTGGTTCTTGCCATTCTCAATGGGGATATCGATGCCGGAACGGTCAGAACCGGCACCCTGGAAAAAATGGCTCTTGAAGGTAGGATAAATATTGAGGATATCAAAGTTCTTAATCAGAAAGAGTACGAGAACTTTCCTCTTCTTGTGAGCACAGATATTTATCCTGAATGGATGTTCGGGAAGACCGCTTCAACGTCAGAGGATATTTCTAATAAAGTATCTATAGCCCTTTTAAGCATGCCTTCAAACAGCAATGCTGCCATTACTCTTGGTTCAAGTGGTTGGTCAGTTCCGGCAAGCTATAGTCCTGTTGATAATCTTATGAAAGAACTCAGGGTTAGCCTATATGTTGATTACGGAAAAGTATCTCCTACACAGGCAATTATTCAGTACTGGTACATTTTAGCTCTCATGGCTATGCTTTTTGTTATTTTTGAAGTGCATTCCCGTTGGATGGTGGAGAAAGCAAAAAAAGTAAAACTTGAAGATTCAAACGAATTAAAGGACCTCTTCGCAGATATTATGAGGCATGACCTGTTAAATCCGGCAAGTATTGTCAAAGGGTTTAGTGATGTGCTGTACATGAAAGAAACCGATGGTGAGAAAAAAGAAACACTCAAAATAATAAGTGAACAGACCGATCATCTGATATCAATGATAGGTTCTGCTGCAAAACTTGCAAAACTTGAATCATACGAAGAGATGGAATTTGTAACAAATGATGTTGGCCTTATATTGTGGCATGTTGCTGACAGTTTTTCTTCCGAATTTAGAAAAAAGGATATTAAACTTGACTTTGAGCTAGAAAGAGAATATCCTTCCAGAACAAACGATGTAATAGAGGATGTTTTTTCCAATCTGATATCCAATGCTCTCAAGTATAGTCCTTCAGGTAGCACTATAAGGTTGGATATTGCTGAAATTGGCAAGAAATGGAAAATAATGGTGGCAGATGAAGGGGACGGAATCCCCGATGAAGCCAAACCATATATTTTTGAGAGATTTAAAAGAGCTGACAAAAAAGGTATAAAAGGAACCGGTCTTGGTCTTGCAATTGTCAAAAGGATAGTTGATATTCACAAAGGCGCCGTTGGTGTTGAAGACAATCCACAGGGCAAAGGATCTATTTTCTGGGTCATGCTGGATAAAGCATGAGATCAGTCGATCTTACGCATAACGATGGACCCGTCACGCATGTGGACTTCCACATATTTCTGTTTTTCCTCTTCTGGCTCATACTTGTTGTAGAGCATTGATTCAACTCTTCCGGCATCCATCAGCTCTCTAATAAGTGCACTGTCCTCTCCTTTCATTCTGCACTTTGCAGCAGGAGGGCTTGTTTTGGCCTTATTCTTTGAGTATATGGAACCACCTTCCATTCCTGCACCAATGAAACCCTTAGCATTCAGGAAAATGAGCTTTCCGTCTTTCATATAGGCTCCGGCAAATTCTCCTACATCTCCATGGACCACAACAGTCCCTCCATCAAGGTGTGAACCAGTGTTCATACCTGCATTTCCGTTCACGATAATAGTAGCTTTCTTCGCAAGCATTCCTGTTCCATTGTATGCATCTCCTTCTATGATGACCTTTGCATTACATGGACATCTGGCAGCAACAGTACCTCTGGGTATGCCGTCCTTAAGAACCAGTGTTCTTTGCTTTTCGTTAAAATCGTTATCGATAAGCTTATCCTCACCAGTACCATTACAGAGTATATCTGTGATCGAGCGGAATTTTCGATAATCCTGCACATCAGATTTAAGTTCCACTATGTTCCCTATCGGATATTCGATATTGCCTTTGACATACAGGATTCCGGCTACCATACCCATACCGGCTTCAGGACCTACGTCTCCCTGAATGAATATCCTGCCTGTTTTTTCAGCTTCTCCGTTTCCTCCGAAGTGCTTCAGGTCAGCTCCCATACTGTATGCAAAGTTCTTTGCCACATTGCCTTTGATACGAACCTCGCCGCCTGTCTTAAGTTCATTGACGAGGTCCCTGTAACTCAGTTTTGTGCCATTCTGGTTTGATATCAATGAATCCGGGTCAAGAGTATTGTTATGCCAATGAAAATTGAAAGTATAGTCGCAGATGTAGTCCGCATCCTTGCTAATCTCGATCTCAATTACCATTATCTCATCCGTGGATAAGTTTTGGAAGACATCTTGTGCAAACCCAGAGACTTTCCATATTATGCCTTACAGGCATCAGGTAATTATTATCCTCACCGCAGCTGCAACTGAAACAATGAATTGAAATATCTGTCTTCTTTGGCTGTGATTCTGCTTTCCTCAGGTCAAAGGGAATAGCCTCTCTTTTTTCGATGGTGATTGCGCCTTCAGGACAAACTCCTATGCAGAATCCCATTCCATCGCAGAGTTCTTCTGAAACGACCTTTGCCTTTCCATTGATTATCTGTATAGCTCCTTCGGCACACGGGGATACACATTTACCGCATCCGGTACACTTTTCTTCATCGATCTTAACTATCATTCTCTGGCTCATGCTTATATCTCCATGTGTTAGTGATGTGTTCCTTCTACAAGCTTTATTCCTGCATTTTCAACTGTTCTCTTTATCTCATCGATGTGCGGACATTCTGGATAGTTCTCCATTTGCATACAGGAACTCAGATGGATAACATCCACTCCACGCTTCTTCAGTGATTTCAACAGGCGATATACCCTGCGACCGGAACATCCGCCACATGTGAAAAAGGCAACCATCTCTGTATTCTCATCATAATCACTAAAGTGCATGCTCTTTTTATTGAATGCCATAAAACATCCTACGCCCGGACATGCTTCCGAGACAATGTCGCATCTTATTACTGCAATTCTTGTGACCGGTTTAACATCTTCGATAATAACAACTCCGTTTTTAAAGGAACGTATGAAAAGAAAGAACAAAAGGGGATAATTCCCCTTAAAAAAATCAAAATTATAAGCCGATCTCTTCCTTGAACTTGTCAATTCCAATTTCATCGATCACTCTGCTAAGACGGTGTTTTGAACCATTGGTCTTAGTAAAGCTGATGATCTTATCTACGAGAGCAAGGACGTCATCTTCACTCAATTCATCTGCAATGACATCAGCAAGCCTTGGTTTTATGGCTGCATTTCCACCAACCATGACTGTGTATCCTTTTGGTGTACCCATGATGCCGATATCTTTGATAGCGGGTTCTGAGCATGAGTTCATACATCCGGAAACAGCCATCTTGAATTTGGATGGGAGAGGCATTCCGTGGTATTTCTCATCAAGTTTTAATCCAAGACTTACAGCATCCTGTTGTCCACGCTTACAGAATGTTGTACCAGGGCATATCTTTATACTTCTCACACAAAGTCCGATGGCAGCACCTGGCTTAATTCCAAGGTCTTCCCAGGCTTTGTCGATATCCTCTTCTTTCAATCCTACAATAGCAACTCTCTGAGATGAGGTTACCTTTAATGTTGCAGCTCCGTATTTCTTTGCAACATCTGCAATTTTACCGAGTTGTTCTGCTGAAACAATTCCGCCAGGCAGGTGCGGTGCAATTGCATATGTTTCCTGGTCTCTCTGCAGGATTGCTCCCTTTTCAAGTAAATCTTTCGCCATATTGGTCACTCCTTCTTCCAAAATTCTTTTCTGGATGTCTAGTATATTACGGATACTCACTTATATATTGGGTGGTTTCCTATAAGATACTATGAAAGATTGTACTATCTACAAAACGGTCGATATTGTCGGCAAAAAATGGTCTTTATGCATTATGCACGAGTTGCACAAGGGGGAAAACAGGCAGAAGCGGTTCAATGAGCTTAAGAATAAATTGCAGGACGTGACCCCGAAAACCCTTTCTACAAGATTGAAAGAACTGGAAGAGCATGGCCTTGTTGATAAGAAGGTAGATGATTCAGTGTTTCCTATCAAATCAGAATACTCACTTACTGAAAGTGGAGAGGAATTCCTGCAGGTTTTGCAGAATATAAAACAGTGGGGTCTTAAATGGCAGTTTGAGAACCCAGAGTGCGGTGGAACCAACTGTAAGACCTGTGATCTTTAATATTGTTATTGCTGTTATGCCGGGATTAATATGGAAAATAAATTGAGACGCTCAAGAAATGACCGGATGCTTGCGGGAGTATGTGCGGGTCTTGGTGAATATCTTGGAGTAGATCCTGTAGTTGTAAGGCTTTTATGGGCTGTAGGTACTTTCTTCAGTTTAGGTACCGGACTTCTTATATACGTGCTTGCATGGATCATAATTCCAGAGGAATGATATCAGAGTCATCCTCTGTGATCTGATATTTCATAAATATATTCATTTCTCACTGTATCCAAAAACAATAAATAGGCAGCAATTAGTGTATTATCTGTGGGTAATATGCCAGGGTTTAGTGAGTCATATCAATGTTTGAAAGACGATGGCAGACTTATTTGCCGTTTAATCACAATATCGGCAATAATATTGCTATTGTTGCCAACTTTATCTTTTTCAGGTTGTGTGGAACCCTCTGGTGAAAATCCTGATGTTGTTCCTGATGTCTATGAAACTAATAATTCTGCGGCAAATTCTTCCATGCTGGAAGATACTGCTTCCAGTGATGGTCCCATAGGTACATTATCCATATACAGTTCTGCTTTTGAAAATGGAAGTTTCATTCCGGACATATATACATGCGACGGAGACAATATCAATCCACCACTGGAAGTACTTGGTATTTCAGGGGATACTGTCTCGCTTTTATTGATCATGGATGACCCTGATGCACCTATTGGAACTTTTACACACTGGGTTGTATGGAATATCGACCCTGAAATGCAAATTGCTGAAAACAGCATTCCTGGTATAGAGGGAGCAAATGGTGCTAATAAGGTCTCTTATGCCGGTCCATGTCCTCCTTCAGGTACCCACAGGTATTTCTTTAAAATGTACGCACTTGACACGGACCTGGATATTGAAAGTGGTTCTGAAAGAGGTCTTGTGGAAGATGCCATGGAGGGCCACGTTATTGCTTACGGGGAACTGATTGGAGTATACAGTCGTTCCTGAATCTATCAAATCCTTGTAATACTTTAAATACAGATGATAACATATGGCTGAAAAAATGAGAAACCATGCTAATTCTATATTGTCAGAGGCAATCTCTGCAGTGGATCCTTCTGCCTGTATTTACAGGGCCGTGAACAAGGATGGCAGGGACATTGTCATCAATAATCGTTCCTATGATCTTTCGCGTTATGATCACATATATGCCATAGCCTTTGGAAAAGCTGCCATATCCATGTCAAAGGCCATAGAGGATATCCTTGGTGATTCTCTTACAGATGGCATCGCTGTAACTAAACATGGTTTTGGTGGTTCACTTCTAAAGATGAAGGTCTATGAGTCAGGTCATCCGATGCCTGACGACCATAGTGTTGCTGCCGGAAAAACAGTTCATAGTTTTCTTGAGCGCACAGGTGAGAGAGATCTTATATTTTTCCTGATATCCGGTGGCGGTTCGGCTCTGATCACGCTTCCACGTAAAGGTGTGACTATAACCGATATTGTAAAACTTACTGATAGCCTCATGCGTGCAGGTGCTACAATTGATGACCTTAACACGGTCAGAAAGCATCTTTGTTCCATAAAAGGTGGCGGCCTTGCTAAAATGGCTTATCCTTCGCAGTCCGTGAGTCTTATTCTATCTGATGTCGTAGGTGATCCTCTGGATGTTATTGCATCCGGGCCTACTGTTCCTGACACATCCACTTTCAGCGAGTTCAATGAGATCGTGGAAAGATATGATCTGAAATTATCTCCTGCTGTGAGCGGTTTGCTTGAGGATGGTCTTGAAGGTGTGATAGAGGAAACCCCTAAACTTGGAGCTACTGTTTTTGAAAGAACATCTCATTATCTGGTTGGAAATAATGCCCTTGCTTTGCAGGAAGCACAAAAAAAGGCATCCGAACTGGGATACAACACCATGGTCCTTTCTTCATCCATTATTGGTGAGGCAAGGGAGGTAGCCAAGGTATTTGCTTCAATTGCAAGGGAGGAAAGGTTAAGAGGAACACCTTTGCCACTTCCTGCATGTATCCTTGCAGGTGGCGAGACCACAGTTACCATGAAAGGAAAAGGTCTGGGTGGAAGATGTCAGGAAATGGCTCTTTCATTTGGAATAGAGGTATCTGATCTTGAAGGAGTTCTTTTGCTTGCGGCCGGTACGGACGGCAACGACGGCACTACTGATCATGCCGGCGCCTTTGCAGACGGTGATACTGTGCAGCGTGGTAAAAATCTGCAGATCGATGCAAGACACGAGCTTTATGACAACAATTCCTATATCTTCTTCAAGGAAACGGGTGACCTTATCGCTACAGGTCCAACGGGTACCAATGTAATGGATATCTATATGGTTCTTATTGACAGGTTCTAGAGCTCAATATCAACATCGTAGACCTTTTCCGGATTTTCCTTATGGATCTTCCAGAAAGGTTCTTCCCCATATTTTTCTACAAGCTTTAATGTCTTTCTGGGTATTGTTTTTGGTCCGAGCACCGCCCCTGGTCTATCAGGGTCATCGATGTAATCGGTTTCCATCATGAATCGGGTGCCCTGCTCAAGTGCTTCCTCAATGGCATCTTTGCCTGCCAGCACTCCGGGGAATATGCCCAGCCTTTCACAAACATCCACAAGCGGCGGTGCGTAGTGTTTGACCACCCTGTGCAGTTTGATGCCTGTCTTTTTTGCCCTCTCAGTTATATCGATCAGTTCCGGTTCACCCACATCCTCAGTATGGAGCTGAACAGCACAGTCAAGGTCAGCGGCAAGTGTGAATGCATATTCCATAACCTCATTTGAAGCGTCCCACACTTCCGGGCTTACTGGATAATGCGGTCTTCCGCTCTTAAGCCCCACAGCAAGTCCTCTTTTCACGTAGTCAGCTGCAATGTCCAGTCCGCCTTTCATGGTTTCAACAGCTTTTTGGAGTTCCATGTATTCGGTGAGCTTTGTGATCTCCGCCGGATGCACTCCTAAAACCGTGAATGATGTAACGCCTGTTTCATTGATCTGGCGCGAGATGTCAACGGTTTCTTCAAAGACTGCGATCTGGTCTTCAGGTTTTGTGACTTTTATGCCAAGTGTCCAGCTTGGTTTCATAACAAGGAAAATATGTGTTCCACCGTTATTCTGGAATTCCTTCACGGCTTTCAGTCCTTTTGCCCTTGGGTCTATATGCATATGCTCATCAGTAATTGGAAAATTGTTTGTCATATTGATATGTATGTTATTATTGCCTAAAACGATAATGTATCGTTACTTAAACCGGCAGACAAAATAGTTAGGCGGCAATTATTATAAATGGTACCAATGTGAATACAGATTTATGGATATAGGATTGTTTCTGAAACACAGGGAAGTCAGGCTCAGTTTACTGTCGCTAATTGGTCAGTTACTTATAATCGGCCTTGTTTCTGCTACGCTGATCTATAAAAATGTGTCTTCGGAAAAGGCTATCACCCTGCTATTTGTTTTGATCGCCTTTGTAGCTATTGTTCTTATCACTATAAGGCGTCTGGTCATACTGGAAAAGAACATCAGTTCTGGCTGGGTTTAAACCACTTTCTTTAACTATTTTGCAGGATACGTTTCCCGGCTGGGTATGACATATATATCATGTAGTCGTTAATAAAGCAAAATCTCATCATATAGAATAAAGCGCTTCGATTCGATAAAATGTTATTAATTTACAGAGAAAAGGATGAACATGGCACAGAAATCGACAATCATTTATACGAAAACCGATGAAGCTCCGGCTTTGGCAACCAGTTCGCTCCTGCCTATTGTACAGGCTTATGTGAAAAACGCCGGAATCACTATGGAAACGAGGGATATCTCTCTGGCGGGAAGAATCATTGCCCAGTTCCCCGAAAGACTGACAGAGGACCAGAAGATTTCCGATGCCCTTTCCGAATTGGGAGAGATGGTCTTAACTCCGGAAGCCAACATTATCAAACTACCCAATATCAGCGCTTCAGTTCCCCAGATTAAAGCGACAGTCGCAGAACTCCAGGCTAAAGGGTATGATCTTCCCGATTATCCCGAAGATCCTTCTAATGATGAAGAAAAGGCGATCAAAGCGAAATTCGATATTGTCAAGGGCAGTGCTGTTAACCCTGTATTGAGAGAAGGAAATTCTGACCGCAGAGCTCCTAAAGCTGTAAAAAATTATGCGAAAAAACATCCCCATTCCATGGGAGAATGGAAGTCCGATTCCAAATCCCATGTAGCCAGCATGACCGGCGGAGATTTTTACGGTAGTGAGAAATCTGTTGAAATTGAAGAGGCTACCAATTACAGAATTATCTTTACAGATGACGCTGGTAATAAAACACTATTAAAAGACAAAGCCCCTCTTCAGACCGGAGAGATCATTGATGCAGCTGTTATGAACAAAAAAGCGCTTCAGGCATTTCTGGCTGAACAGATAGAAGATGCCAAAGCTAAAGATGTCTTATTCTCCGTTCATTTGAAAGCGACAATGATGAAAGTTTCCGACCCTATTATCTTCGGTCATGTGGTTAAGGTATTCTTTAAAGAGACATTTGATAAATATGGTGATCTGCTTTCTGAATTGGGTGTAGATCCCAATAACGGACTGGGGGATCTCTATACAAAGATCCAGGATCTGCCTGAAGACAAACAGGCTGAAATCAAAGCAGATATAGAAGCAGTGTATGCCAGGAGACCGGCATTGGCTATGGTTAACTCCGATAAGGGAATTACCAATCTCCATGTTCCCAGCGATGTTATCGTCGACGCTTCCATGCCTGCAGCAATCCGCTCATCAGGCTGCATGTGGGGACCAGACGGGAAACTGAAAGATATGAAAGCTATAATTCCAGACCGCTCTTATTCGGGAGTGTATCAGGAAACTATTGAGTTCTGTCAAAAACACGGTGCCTTTGATCCATCAAAAATGGGAAGCGTTTCCAATGTGGGGCTTATGGCGCAACAAGCTGAAGAATATGGCTCACATGACAAGACCTTTGAGATGACTGGTACAGGAAAAGTTCAAGTTATCGATGACAACAATAATGTACTCATTGAACAGCCGGTAGAGGAAGGAGATATCTTCCGCATGTGTCAGGTGAAAGACGCACCCGTTCAGGACTGGATCAAGCTGGCCGTTAAACGAGCCAAAGCGACAGGCAATCCTGCAGTCTTCTGGCTCGATGAGAAAAGAGCTCACGATTCACAGCTCATTAAGAAAGTGAACAAATACTTGAAAGATTATGATATTGATGGTCTGGAACTATTGATCAAAGCTCCCGTTGAAGCGACCAAGTTTTCATTGGAGAGAATTAAAGAGGGCAAAGATACAATCTCTGTGACTGGAAATGTTTTGAGAGATTATCTGACAGACCTCTTTCCCATTTTGGAATTGGGAACCAGTGCGAAAATGCTATCAATCGTTCCCCTGATGAATGGCGGTGGACTTTTCGAGACAGGCGCCGGCGGTTCGGCACCCAAACACGTACAGCAATTTGAATCGGAAGGTCACCTGCGTTGGGACTCTCTAGGAGAATTCCTGGCTTTAGCTGCTTCTCTGGAGCATCTGGGCAACAGTTTTGATAATCCTAAAGCTATGGTTTTAGCAGAAACATTGGATAAAGCGACAGAGCTGGTTCTGGAAAACAGAAAATCACCTTCCCGAAAAGTGAATGAGATTGATACCAGAGGATCTCATTTTTATCTGGCAATGTATTGGGCTCAGGCTCTGGCTGATCAGGAGAAAGATAGCGAATTAAAAGCGATTTTTGAACCTGTAGCTAAAGCTCTGATGGAAAATGAAGAGAAGATTGCCAATGAGTTGTTAGAAGCTCAGGGCAAAGCTATGGATCTCAAAGGATACTACGTTCCAGATGAGGAGTTGAAATCCCAGGCCATGAGACCTAGTGCGACTTTGAATGGGATTATCGATTCTATTTAATTTTATTGTGGAAACAAAAGGAAAGCCCAGGTTTCGGCCGGGGCTTTTTAGTATCTGAATAAGCAATGTGATTAGGGAGCTAAAGCTTCTGCTTGGGTTGGGAAGACAGATGCGTCTTCTATCATGAAATCGTCAGTTTTCCTGATGTGGATTCCGTCAAAGGCAATCTTCGCAGCAACCAAGAAGTTCATCTCCGAAGGCAAGTATGTGACATATGACCTCGGAGGTAACGCAAAACTGAGTGAAATGACCGAAGCTATTGCAAAGTGCTTCGAAGCTGAGATGAAGCGATTCATCTCCTATATTTTTTTAAATCAATTCACTAACTAAAAAAGAGTATTGGTGGATATTTCCACCAAAAATAATTATTTGCTGTCACTAATGGCAGCATTCATACTTTTAAGTTTCAGTCTACAAGATCATGCATACGAGCTTTGGTGTTCCCTAAAGTATCGCCAGAATCAGAATCTCCGTCACCGTTCTCTTCATCGTCCTTGCGGTGCATATCCTTGCTGACCATGGGGTTGAACATGAAGTACTTTTTCACGTAGGCCATGACCTCTTCATCGGATATACAGGAAACCCTTTTCTCGTCATTGTAGAGCTTCTGGATCTCAGCCTGAATTGCTCGCAGACGCTTGTCATCCTTTCCAATCTCTATCTGTACATCCATCAGTTCATTCAGTGTTTCCTGTACCTTATATCTCAGTACTTCTATACCTGAGGAGTCACCTATGAGGAATATTCTCTTTCCTCCGACAATCTCAGGTGGATACGGTTCGTATGTGAACGGGTTCTTGATAACGCCTGCAGAGTGGATGCCTGATTCATGGGCGAACACATTGTTGCCCACAACTGACTTGTTCCTTGGTACACGAATACCGATCTCTCTTTCCATGAACTTCGCAAACTCAACCAGAGATTCAAGGTTATACTTATCAAATCCTTCGATACGCCTTGCGAGGAAAAGAAGGAGTTTTTCCATTTCAGCATTGCCTGCCCTTTCTCCTATTCCCAGGAATGTTACGTTTGACCAGTTAGCGCCATGCCAGTATCCTGCAATGGAGTTGGCAACAGCAAGACCGAAGTCATCGTGACAGTGAGTCTCGATGTTCTTCACATTGAGTTCGTTCTTCAGGTATTGTACAATTGATGGCATGCCGAATGGCTCATCAACACCAACAAATGGTATTCCGAATCCGATTGTGTCACATATACGTATGGTACAATCCGGGTCAATGTCCATTATTTTCTTAATAAGCGGGTATGTGAAATCATAATTGTCAGCACGGGTCATATCTTCGATATGCGCCCTGGTGCGAAGACCGTGGTCTACTGCGTACTGAAGTGCGGTGAGGTATTTCTCTTCGGCTGCCTCACGGGTAGGCAGTCCCATCTTATCAAAGATGTGTGGATCAGAGACTGACATGAGGATGCCGGTTTCTTCGATTCCGTCAATGTTGAGGACCATGTCGATATCAGCAGGGTTTGCACGTGCCCAGCCGGTAATCTCCGGGAATTCATAACCCTGATCCATCATGAGTTTGATAGCCTTTCGGTCCCTGTCGTTATAGACAAAAGTCTCAAGTTTTTCTATTCCTATCTTATGCAGGTAGTTATATATCTGGAACTTCTGCTGGCTTTTCATCACAATACCAGGCATCTGTGCTCCATCCCGAATCGTGCTGTCGCTAATAGAAACTTCCTGCCCATGCGGCAATTTTATTTTTGGAAGGTCTTCATAATCTTTGTATATTTTCATTCAATACCTCCTTTGGTGTAAATCGTGAAGATCCCGGAATTTATGATCAATTGTAGAAATGAGTTAATGTCAATATTCTAATATCACATCAGAAAACGATTATACTCCGGATGATTATCTTTATTGAAAGATGAATTACAGACTGTTATACACGACCTCATACTTAAAATGTCTTTTCTTTGGTAATTTTTCTATATTCTATTAATCTGTATCATATTTAATTAACCGTAAATCTTTATAATTTAAATGATTACATGGTTAATATGTGGAGCACATTACTCAGCAAGTTTGAAAAATACCCGGCCCAGCAAAAAGTCTTGAAGCTTATTTTTGAACGTGGTTTTCAGGTCAATGATGAGGGCAAGGTTACCTCAGGTGCCATAGAGATAGCACACACACAACTTGCCAGGGAAGCAGGTGTTGACAGGCGTGTTGTGGATTCCACTACCGAAGTAATACTTTCCGATGAACTGCTGAGAAAGGTCTTCCAGAATGTGAGGTCAATACCTTTCCTTCGTGATGTTGCCCCTCTGATGGGTCAGGGTGTTGTTGTCATCACGCCTGATGATGCTTCTCACAAAGGAATAATATCAGAGGTATCCACAGTTATAGCACAGCACAACATCAGTATCCGGCAGGCAGTATCTGATGATCCTTTCTTTGTCACTGAGGCAAAACTAACCATAATAACAGATACCAAGGTTCCAGGCAGCATTGTAGAAGAACTGCTCAAACTGGATTCCGTAAAAGGCGTAAGTATCTACTAAGGTGTACTCATTCAAAGAACAGCTTTTGCAAATGCGCCGAAGACCTTTAACATATGCACCGATCTAGAAGGGTGCAACATTTTCTTTATAAGTATTGATGGATGGTCCATGTCCCCATAGCGGGTGATGGTATCAAGTATAGCGGGATTGTTCATAGAACCTATCAGTCCGTCAAGCTCATTGTCATCAAGTCCACCGATAAAGCGGTGTATTCTCATACCCATGGAAAGCTCTTTTCCAATTTCAGCCCTCCATCTTTTATCATACTCATAAAGGAAATTCGCAGAACTGTCTTCTTCATCAACGGCCTTTGCGGCAATTTCTCCTGCTATTTTCGCACAGACTGCGCCGGTATATATTCCTCCGCCTGATGTGGGCTTTACCTGACCTGCAGCATCACCAACTACAAGCACTCCGTCCGAATATGTCTTTTCAAGTGGTCCGAGTGGTATTCCTCCCATCACAAGGTCAAGTTTACCCCCTCCATATCTAGAGGCAACATGGTGGTTCTTTGTAAGCAGTTTCTCAAGGGCCTGGTTTGCCATCACAGGGTGTTGGGATTTAGGGTCAATTGCCATTCCTATGCGGGAAACGTTCTCGTTAACAGGGACAGCCCATGCAAAGAAACCAGGTGCCTGTGAGCCTACGAACAATTCTACAAAATCAGTATCATCAGAACGGTATGGTACTTCTGCCTGTATTCCCGATAATACTTTACTAACGTTTCCAAGGCCTGCCATTTTTGCCACCTTGCTGCGAACGCCGTCTGCAGCGATGACAACTTTTGCTTCTACTGTTTCAGGCTGGCCTTTCCTGAGCAGTGATACCCTCTGTTTACCGTCTTTGTTTTCAATACCATTTACTCTTGAGTTGAGCCACAGGTCAACATCTTTTTCAATTGCCATGGCAGCAAGTCGGCGGTCGAACATCTTTCTGGAAACAACATAGGCCTTTGTCTTTTTCCCGTCTATGGGCAGGCAGTCTCCATTCATCGGATGCACAAAAGCACCTCTCACTGAATTAAATACAAAATCATCCGAGGGCTTGATATCACATTCACTGACTGCACGGGTACTTAGCAGTCCGGTGCATCCCACGGGGCTTCCTATAAAGGCATGGTCTTCTACCATCAATGTCCGTGCCCCGTGCATGGAAGCATACCTTGCGGCAGTTGAGCCGATAGGTCCGGCTCCGACAACAATTACATCATATTCCGTCATTTTCACATTTATTCCCATTCAGAATGATTGTAAGCAGGTCCCTGAAATTGCTGATCACGTGGTCTGGTTTTTCTTCAACAAATTGACTGTCAACAGGGGGGTTGCAGTCTCCGTATACTGCATATACGGCCAGCATCCCAATTTGCTTTGAGGGGCTGATGTCCCTTCTGAGGCTGTCTCCTACAAAAAGAGTCTCATGGGCCTCAAGTCCCATTGAACCAAGCGCATACATGAAAGGTTCGTGAGATGGTTTCTTCCGACCTGTCATATCGAAAGTGAAAAGTGAATCAAAGCATCCGCACAGATCAACTTTCTGAAGCCTTTTTCTGGCATTCATTTTGTCGGCATCTGTGAGTATTCCAATACTAAGTTCCATACTCTTTAGTTCAAGCATGGTTCTTTTCACGTCAGGATAAAGTTCAATGGTTTGTATCTTCTCTCTCTGGTATATAGTACAGCATTCCTGAAATATCTCTTCGGAGTGTAATCCATATTCTGCCAGGTAATCACTGATATTTTCCACGTCTTCAAATCCGTACTTATCCCTGCGGAAATAAGACAGGAGCTCATGGGGGTCACCTGTTCCAATATGTTCTACAATAGCCGTACAGGCAGCAATTTTAGCTTTTACAAAATCAAAAAGGGTGTTATCCATATCAAAAATGACACCTTTTATCTTTTTTTCTTTCATGCCTTCATCCTGTTTATGAGGTAATATGGTAATTTATTTGCCTGAAATAATGCCCCATTCATATATGATATATTCGTTTAGCCTGAACTGCATTAAAAGAACTTTATATATAATAAATTAATATATTTATCTGAATGGTTTTATTATTGAGTTCTTTGATCGACGAGGGTAAATAATGGTTACAGATATGCAATTGAAGCAGAAAGATGATGCCTATTCAGACCTACAGGTATCAGAATATGATGTGAATTCCTCTCTGCAAAAGGAAGAAGAAGGTTTCTATTCTTCATGTGGTCAGGCTTTCATACGCATAAAATAAAAAACAAATATTCAACCGATTATCAGTTACGCTACCTTGTTAAAACTACGTTGTACCAGTTCATATGGAATTATGCTGTCGTTGAGTGAGTGGAGCATGACAAATCTACGGGGAACAATATCTTTCAGATAAGTATCAGAGTCTATGGATCTGTAGAACATGTATGCTTCAGGATTGGTGTTTTCATCAATAGTAATGGAATCAGTATGATATCCGCTTGTACTGATGGCCACAACACCCTTTATTTCAGGGCTGATCGCAGTTGCAATTATAGCGAACCTTCCACCGTTGCTGAGCCCGAGCATTGTAATATTCTCGCCATCAACTCCGGTTTGCTCGCCAAGAACATTTGCAGCTATCAGTGCATCATGTATCATCATATATTCCACAGGCTCTCCACCACTTACAAAAAGTTCAAAGTCTCCCTGGGGGTCAATTCCGCCGGGATTCCTCTGGTCAATAGTGATAGATGCATATCCCAGTTCGCAGAGCAATTCAGGAACATCAATTTGTTGTTCTTTGGACACGCCTGCTCCGGGGAGCATCACAACACCAGGGATATTGTTACTGGACGCCGGTATTCTTATCAATCCTTCGATGCATGAGTCTCTGCTTTTGAATGTTACAGTTTTCACAATATCTGAGTCATTTGAGGTTGTGATATTGTTTATGCTGTACTCTGCATCCTTTATCTGTGAGTAAGAAAGAATTGTATCATCTGAAACTGACCAAGCAGGCTGGTCGTCAGAACTGGCAAGTATTCCGATAACGCCTGCTATCATAAGCAAGGCTCTCAGAAGGAGTGGCAGCTTTTTGATGTTAATTTTCTGATTTTCAGGTATCTTCCTTTTTCCTTTTGTGGAATGCTTTTGACTTATGAGATCGCCGAAAAATTTTACGGACCTGCCGGGAATCGAACCCGGGTTCTAAGCTCCGGAGGCTAAAGTGATATCCACTACACTACAGGCCCATTATTTGAGATTAATAAGCTCGTTCTGCATGTTTCTCATTGAAGATAAATATAATGTTGTTTAGATGTTGTTTTGGAGATTTGTATGAGTATGTGCAGTAGTTCTCACTATAAAGCATAACAATTTGCTTAGTATTGTTACGAACAAAAGTCTTAAATATCACAATTGTGTATTATGTGTATTCACAATTGTGAAGGAAAACGTTTGCCAGGGTCGGAGCAATTCAATCTTGGTTCGAATCCGGACCCTGGCTTGAGGTCTTCTCCACCTCGCTTCCCTCAGATGAGCAGGAGCCTTAATGGCTCCTACTAAAAACGTATAAACCAGAAACTCTGAAACCCCTTGTTTTCTTCTTGATCATCTATTACAGGTCGTACCATGAAAGTAAAACTGCCATCCGGTAAAACAGAAGAAATGGACATAGGAACACTCACCGTTGAAGAGCTGCTGCGCCTTCTGGACATCAGCCAGGGAGAAGTGCTTGTGTCAAGGGATGGTCACATCATTCCGGAAGATACCATACTTAACAATGGTGATGACGTTCGTATAATGCAGGTCGTATTCGGCGGCTGAGCCGGAACAATTTTATTCAGTCTGGCTTTCTTTTTCTACTTTCTTTTCGTCTTCCAGCAGAGATTCTGAAACGGAATCCGGTATATCCGTTATTCTGTTTCCCCATGAGTAAACATTCATCTTTTTGCTGCGTACAAAACCGACTATCGTAAGTCTGCGGGATCTTGCAATATCAATTGCAAGTGTTGTGGTTGCTCCTCTTGAGACAACTATCGGGATGTTAGCTATCAGGCATTTCCTCACCATTTCCGATGATATCCTTCCGGAGCAGATGATGTATGTACTGGAAAGATCGATATTTTTCTCAAGAGCATAGCCTATTATCTTGTCAAGTGCGTTGTGCCTGCCAATATCCTCAACGACACAAATCTTTCCTGTTGCATTGTACATTGCAACTACATGTATTCCGCCTGTCAATACATGAAGTTGTGAATCCAGTGCTTCTTTCACAGTGGTGCGTATCGTTTCTGAATCAAGGGTGAGGTCCGACCCGATCTCAGGAAGTTTGGCTATGTCGAGGTAGGACATTGACCCGCCACAGCCACTAAGCACTGTTTTCTTCGAGACAAGTATCTTAAAAGGACTCTTTGTAAGAATGCTGGCATTTGTGTCTTCAATTTTGATCGACTCGATCTCATCCGTATCTTTGATTATTCCTTCTGTGTAAAGAAAGCCGATCACAAATTCCCTGAGCATATCTGGACTTACCATTGCGGTAAGAGCATGTCTTCCATTAACAGTGACTGCAAGTGGCATCTCTTCGATGACCGGATGCATTTCCAGGTCAAAGGAATAGCCATCTCCTTTTATACAATCTACTTCTCTGTACATTCATAATCTCCTTGTCAGTTCTTCCATTGTGTCTATCAGAAGGTCTACTTCCTCTTCAGTATTGTACAGATAGAGACTTGCACGGACAGTGCCGTTCTCAAGTCCCATATGATTCATAAGTGGCTGGCAGCAGTGCTCTCCTGATCGTGTCATGATGGCTGCTCCCTCATCAAGGATGTGCGCCACTTCATGCGGATGCATTCCTTCAACATTGAAGGATACGACTCCTATCCTTTCATGGATGTCTTCTGGTCCGTAAACAGTTACGTTTTTAATACCATGGAGTCCTGAAAGCAGTCTTCTTGTCAGTTTTTCATCATGCTCTTTTATGTTCTGCATCCCGATAGCACCAAGATAATCTATGGCCGTTGCAAGTCCTATCATTCCAGAGATATTGGGTGTTCCGGCTTCATACTTCTCATACCCTTCTGCAAGGGTATAATTGTCCACGGATACCTTCCCGATCATACCGCCACCAAGCATCAACGGATGAAGGTCTTCCTCTTTCATCCACAGTATCCCTGTTCCGGTGGGTCCTAACATCTTATGGCCTGAGAAACAAAGATAATCGCAACCAAGTTCTTTCACATCAATGGGAATATGCGGGACGGACTGTGCTCCGTCTACAAGGAGTTTTGCTCCGTTCTCATGGCAGATAGCAGCTATCTCTTTTACCGGCAGCACATTTCCCAGGACATTTGAAGCATGGGTGATGGCAACTATCTTTGTATTCTCATCTATTGCAGCTTCAAAGTCTCCCACATCAAGTGAGCCATAGGCATGTGTTCTTATTGTTGAAACATTTACGCCTCTCTTGCGCAGACGCATCCACGGGAGGAAATTAGAATGATGTTCAAGGATGGTGGTAACTACATTGTCACCTTTGTTCCACTTTGTCCCGCAGGCAACCATATTGATGGCTTCTGTCGTATTCTTCGTAAGAACGGTTGTGCCACTCTCTCCGCCAATGAACCGGGCTATCTTCTGGTGTGCATGCCAGTACCGCTGGGAGGCTACGCTCGTAAGTCTGTGTACTCCTCTTCCTACATTGGCCCGGTAATGCCTTTCAAAATCGTTTGTGGAACTGAGGACCTGTTCCGGGGAAAGACTGGTTGCAGCATTATCCATATAGGATATATCACTGAGGATTGGAAAATCGCCTCTTATCCGCTCAACGTTCAGCATAAGATCCCATCTGGAGAAGTTTTAGGTGGCTGGAAATGCATCTTATTATTTTTCATTTTCACTATTATGGCATTGCTGGTCATCTTCACGCAATTGGTGGCAGATGTCGCATATCCTTGCAGCAAGGTTATCGACACGACCTGCTTCCATTTCTTCTGCAAGGACACGTATGGATTTTTTGACATCTTCATCAAATACTATGCGATATCCTCTTTTCTTGGAGAGGTATTGTGAAACAGCCGAAGGTGCCATGTCCAGTTCTTTGGCGACTTCCTGTTGGGAAAGCCCGCAGTTAACAAGTTCTTCTGCAATTGCTGCTCTGATTGCTGGTAAGACATCCCAGACAATCATCTGACAGGGTAATTTCATGATATTTTTTCCTCTGGCTAATCTATTTTTAATTAAAATGAGTGTTGGCTCACAATTGTGAATATGACCTTAATCTTAAAAGTCTTTTCTCTATTATTTATTTTTAATTTACATCTACACAATCGTTTTATATATTGACAATTAATAACGATTGATTCACAATCGTGAATTGAAGAGTAATACACGATATCAATGCTGTATTTCGCCTGAAAGTGCTGGTTTTTTACTGACATCCGGGATGCCGCACAAGGTATTCCTGAGGATCAACTTGCAGATAAATATAAAATAAAGGTCAACAGGCATAAACTCTGATATCCTTATCATTTATTAATCATGTTTGAGGAATATGTATCATGCTAGACAAAGAAGAGCTTGAACGTTATAGCAGGCAGATCATGCTTTTTGGCGAGGATGGCCAGGAGCGGTTAAAGGATGCCAGGGTTTTCATCGCAGGTGCAGGAGGACTGGGATGTCCGATAGCTCTTTATCTCGCCGTGGCCGGTGTGGGACACCTGAGAATTGCAGATCGTGATTCTGTGGAGTCAAGCAACCTTAACCGTCAGGTGCTGCACTGGGAATCTGACATAGGCAGGGAGAAAGTATTATCTGTTGAAGATAAACTTCGGGCAGCAAATCCGCATATTAACGTAGAGACATTTCACCTGACAATAGATGAGTCCAATATCCGGGAGCTGATAGGTGACGCTGACATTATAGTCGATGCAATGGATAATTACCCTGTCCGTTATCTTCTCAACCAGGTTGCCCACGAAAGGGGTATACCTCTTATTCATGGTGCCATCCGTGGTTTTGATGGCCAGGCAATGACGATCATTCCCGGGGAAAGTGCATGCTTCAACTGTGTATTCCCCAGCCCTCCGCCAACGGAAGTATTTCCTGTTGTTGGTGTGACTCCTGGTATAATTGCTATGATACAGGCTAACGAAGTTATCAAGTATCTGGTGGGTACCGGTGAGCTTCTGACCAACCGTCTGCTCATATGGAATGGTCTTTACTCGGAAATGGAAACACTGAAAGTATCCCGAAGGAAGGATTGCAAGGTATGTTGTAACATCGGCAAGTTGCAGGAGTGATTCTATGATTAAAATTACACATGATGACTTTGATATAAACGCAATGATATCTCAGGCAAGAACCAGCAAAATGGGTGCAATGGTTACTTTCCTGGGAACTGTCAGGGATGATGGAATAGACTTGCTTCAATTCGAGGTTTACGAGGAAGTAGCCATCAGTGAACTTGAAACCATACGTGATGAAGCCTTTGAAAAATTCGACATTGAAAGTATGGACGTCATTCACCGCATAGGGGAATTGCCTGTGGGTGAGAATATCCTCCTGATAATTGTAGGTGCAGGGCACCGCAAGGAAGCGTTTGATGCGTGCGAGTATATTCTCGAGAGAATAAAGGAAAGTGTCCCTATATGGAAAAAGGAAATAGGGGATGCCGGTGATCGCTGGATACCCGGGGAAGCCTACAATTCCTGATCCCTATTTTCATTTTTAAAAGATCTAAATATCAAGCATCCGCTGGATTGCCAGACGTGCCCTGTCCGCCACATCTTCCGGGACTGTTACTTCAGGGGTCAGGGTTTCAAGGGCCTTGTGCACTTTCTGAAGGTCTGTTCTTTTCATGGTAATGCATACTGCCTGTGAGGACAATGGATAGCATAATTTGTCCGGGCAGTCTTTTTTCATCCTGTGAAGTATCCCTACTTCAGTACCGATGATGAATTCTTTACTGCTACTTTTGCAGACATGTTCTATCATGCCGGATGTTGAATAAACATGGTCTGACAGATCAACTACTTCCGCTCTGCATTCCGGGTGCACCAGAACTTCTGCATCAGGGTGAAGCTGACGCGCGGTCTTCACATCTTCGGGTGTGATCCTGTCATGTACAAAACAGAATCCTTCCCAGGGCATAATTTCCTTGTCAGTGAAACGGGCCACATAACTGCCCAGATTCCTGTCAGGTACGAAAATTACCTGATCAGCATCAAGGGACTGAACTACTTTTACGGCATTTGAGGATGTGCAGCATATATCGCTCTCTGCTTTTACTTCTGCCGAGGTGTTCACATAACAGACAACTGCTGCATCAGGGAATCTCTCTTTAAGGACACGGAGTTCTCCGGCCGTTATCATTTCGGCCATGGGGCAATTTGCATCTGCAGCAGGCAGAAGTACCGTCTTTTCAGGTGAAAGGATGGCCGCTGTCTCTGCCATGAAGTCAACTCCGCAAAATACTATTACATCTGCATCCTGACTGGCTGCCTTTCTGGCAAGTTCCAGGGAATCTCCTGTGAAGTCAGCTATGTCCTGTACCTCTTTTACCTGATAGTTGTGGGCAAGTATTACAGCATTACGTTCTTTTTTGAGCTGTAGTATCTTCTCGATCAGTGCTTCCCTGTCAAGCGTCGTTTTTTCGATGTAGGTCATGAATAATACCTTTGTTTAAGATCTCTGTATTTAATCAAGATTTGCCATTTAAGGCATCGTGTTCACAATTGTGGATTGTACTTATTCTTATATACTTTTTCCGTTAATGGTTATCTTAAGTGAAAGAGACATGTAAAGGAAAGATATGTGTACTGGGTAATCTTAATGGTATAGAAATGCGACATTGGTCGAAACAGGAACCTCAAGATAAAGTAAAGGGAACAATTAAGAAGGCAGCCAGTGGTGGAGGCTTTATCCTGTCCGACAATCATGGTGAGATTCCATATCTAGTTCCCTCGGACGTTCTTACATATATCTCTGAATCTGTCGAAAAATGGGATAAATATACCAGGTAGAATTATATGGTTCATGATGATTATCTTGTTACATCTGAATGTATTCGAAGGGAAGTCGAATATGTACTTTCCGAATATGCGCAATTCAAAGGAATAAGACCTGCATATTTTAGTTATTCACAGGATATCCTTAAGTCTGAAATTATTCTTGATATTATCAGAGCACAGAAATTTGACAATGATATCTTGCTTCTGTGTGACAATTCCTGCCCGGAAGTTTCCATTCCGGAAGAATATTCCGGCTCTGTGAAAGTGCATAAGATAAAACATATCTATGACCTGTTTACTGAGAATCTGGCTTTGCAGGAATATAGGGATACAGGTTCTTTTATCATCGTTCCCGGCTGGCTTGAAAACTGGCAGGATAACCTGCAGTATATCGATCAGTATAACACGAAGTCAGGTGCGTTATTCTCAGAAACCTATTCATCGATTCTCATTCCGGATACAGGTGTTCATTCTAATTTAATTGTCAGGGCAGAGGAATTTTCCGAATTTGCGGGTATCCCTTTCAAGATTCTCAATGTTGGGATGGAGTATTTCAGCCTGGTCTTTGAAAACCTGGTGCTTCGATGGAATAGTGAAAAAAAGCAGAATAAATTGAAGAGATGTAACAAAAAAGCAGCATCATATGCCATCTCAATTGATTTTATCAAAACAATTGCTGATGTTACGGATGAATCTGTCGCAATCGAGTCTATTTGCAAGCTATTCAGTACTATGTTTGCTCCGAAAAATGTTGTTTATTACTCATTTAATGAAAATGGAATGGAGCTTAAGTATTGTAGGTTCCCCGGAACTGAACAGGAGAATATAGTCAAATTGAAGAATTCTAATTCAAACTATATTGTATTTGATACTGAAGATGGTTTTGCAATTAAGATAATGGCCACAGATGATGTCCTGGGTATTATTGAGATATATGGTATTGCTTTTCCGGAATATCTGGATGAGTATCTAAGTGTTGGTTATGATCTTGCAAAAGGTTCTGGACTTGCAATATCCAATATAAGGCGGTACCATGAGGTATTCAGGTCAAAGGAAGAACAGGTGAAACTTGCTGAGATGCTTCGTGTTACAAATCGTATTTTACGGCATGATATTGCCAATGATCTTAATATCATCACAATGGCATTGGACCTGTTTGAAGAACAGGGTGATGAAAAGTATCTTTCTATGATTAAAAATGCGGCATATAAAGGTGCTTCGTTGATCAAAAATGCAAAGGAGCTTGACCAGGTTTCTACCGGGGAAGGGCATCTTGAGTTCTTGGCTGTTAAAAGTATGGTGGATAACGTTGTAAGTAAACATACTGCGGAATTCAATTTAACAGGAGATTGCATTGTAATGGCAGACAAAGCCCTGTCTTCGGTAATTGATAACATTGTCAACAATGCTCTTATTCATGGAAACGCAAGCAAGGTTGATATTGGAATAATGAGCCAAAATGGCACATGTGAGATTTCCATTGCAGATAATGGTACAGGTATTCCTGATGAGGTAAGATCCAGGGTTTTTGATGAAGGATACAAGTATGGAAAAACCGGTCATACAGGATTTGGATTGTATATCGCTAAAAAGACAGTTGAGCGTTATAATGGTTCTATACGTGTCGAGGACAATGTTCCCTCAGGTGCGAAGTTTATTATAGAATTGCCCGCTGCACAAGTGGAAGATCCTATTGTAATTTGAATACTTTTGCGCTTGAGCTATTGTGTGGATAGTGCCTGGAATCCATAAAAGTAACCAGTATATCCACTGCCATTTGTTTTTGTAAGTTACGGGAAAATAGCATCAGAGTTCATGGTTACCATTATATATTGGTGGCTGCAACCAATATTACTTATAAAATTTTCAACATAAATGAGGTAAAGGTTTGGAATTTAAAACATTGTATGGGAAGTATTCTGAATCTTTATTTTTATTTTTGATTATGGCATGCCTTTATTTTGTCAGCCTGACGAGTTTTCTCTTATTTCATAGTATTGTTGAGGTAACCAGTGTCGTAATTATATCTGCTGTTTTTCTAATTGCGTGGAACTCCAGGTATTACCTGAAGAATTCATATCTTCTTTTCCTTGGAATAAGTTTTCTTTTTGTGGCAGGTATTGATTTTTTACACATAATGAGCTATAAGGGAATGGGTATTTTTCCTGACGAGGGATCGAATCTGCCTACTCAGTTGTGGATAGCTGCAAGGTATCTGCAAAGTATTTCTCTTTTGATAGCTCCTTTTATGCTGAGAAAAGAACTGAATGTACATAAGGTTTTTTCAATATATTTTGCATTTACCTCTTTAATTCTTGCATCGATCTTCTCGGGCTATTTTCCGGATTGTTTTATTGAAGGCAGTGGACTGACACAGTTTAAAATAATAAGTGAGTACTTGATTTCTCTTATCCTGTTAGCTTCGTTTTTCATGCTTCATAAGCACAAGGCAGAATTCAATCACGATGTTTATATGTTGCTCTCAGGTGCCATTATCTTCTCAATATTTGCAGAACTATCATTCACCTTTTACATAGACGTGTACGGTTTTTCAAATATGGTGGGCCACTATTTCAAATTAGTTTCATTTTATCTTATATACAAGGCTATAGTCGTTACAAGTCTTACAAGGCCTTATGACCTTCTTTATAGGGAATTGAAGATGAGGGAATACGATCTTGTAAAGAAAAAAGAATCACAGGAACATTTACTGGAAACACTTGGTCTTGTAAATAAAATACTTCGCCATGATATCCTGAATGATTTGAACATTGTTTCCCTTTCAGTCGGTAATCTCAAGGAGAGGATGGATGAATGGGAGCTTGATATGTCTGAAAAGGCTGTGCAACATAGCCTTAAGATAATTAATGAAATGAAGGACCTTGAATCACTTATGTATGTCCGGGAACTGAAAACTATCGATCTTCGTCAGCTTGTGCTCGAAGTATCACAGGAGTTCCCAATTACTGTGAATGTCAATGGAAATTGCTCTGTTAAAGCCGATGGTGGACTTCACTCGGTTATTGGGAACATTGTCCAGAATGCAATAGTCCATGGCAAGGCTGAAGCAGTGGATATCTCCATGGGAGAAAAAGAGGGTTTTTGTGAGCTGAGGATAGCAGATAATGGTATCGGTATCCCTGAAAAGATAAAAGGGCGTGTGTTCGATGAGGGGTTCAAATATGGTGAATCCGGTCATACGGGCATTGGTCTGTACATTGCAAAAAGAATAGTTGAAAGATACGGGGATATATCTCTGGAGGATAATGTTCCATCCGGCACAATCTTTATACTAAGATTTTATAGCAATGATAGGGTAGATGAGAAAAAAGAAGAAATGACAAGTATCTTAGAAAAATAATGAAATCTCCACGATAAGCGGACATTTCCTTTTAATTTATGTTCTAGTCTTCTGTGGCTCTTCCAATAGCTTTAACGAGTGTCAGCATGACTCCAAGACCTTTCTGGAAATCCTCATCCTGCATTTGTTTTAGTAAACCACCAAATCCTACTTTTGGTGGATTGAGAAGGGCTTTGTCGAGTTCAGGATCCTGAAGTCCTCTTTCCATCACATCCACAAGGTCTGTGCTCATTATTGCATTTGTTATCTTTAAAACAGTTGACATGAGGTCTGCTATTCCGTGTGCAGTCTGGTCATTAATGTAATTCTGAAGTATTCCTATTGTTCGAACAAGGTCCAAAACAGCTTCAACATCTGTAGGTGTTACTTCGATTGCTGACATTTGATTTTTAATATTTTCGTTAGTCATATTCCCATCCTCCTCAGAACATTCCTTTTACACTAATATCCCAGTGAATATGGTAATACATGCGGTATAGGAACCAGCCCATTTTTGTGGTTGTGAATGGTGCAGGGGGAACACCATATCTCCAGGTGGCAATGTAGCCTTTACCCATTGTGTTCGGAGTTTCAATTTCAGTGACTATCGGACATCCTGTTTCTCCTTCATAAGGTGTTTTAATACCATTCCCATAAATATCGTTGATCAGGTTCTGACTTACTGCAATAGCCTGATAGTGTGCACCAATGCCTGTTTTAAGGATATCGACTGGTCCAAGATCTCCGAGAACATATACATTGTCGAAGTTACCGACAGGGCCACGGTACTGAAGTGTTGCTTTATCTGCAGATAGCCAACCTTTTTCGTCGGTAAGGCCGGAATCTATCAAAACCTGTGGGGCTTTGTGTGGTGGAACAGTGATCAAGAGGTCATAGTTCACTTTATCTCCATTCTTAGATGTCAATTCTTTTTTAGCAGCATCGACGTTAGCTAGTGGGAAATTTCTTATGACTTCTATATTTTTTTCATTTAATTGTCCAGTTACAAACTTGTTAAATTCAGGTGGTCCAATGGGTTCCATCGGCCATACAAGGGTCAATTGCACATCGTCTCTGTTCTTCTTAATGTTGCGCAGATAGCTTTCAAGCATAAAAGTGAATTTTACAGGTGCACCTGGACATGGAATAGGCATTGAGGCAACAGAAACTACAACTTTTCCGCCGTTGATGTTCTTTACCAGATCTCTTACTTTGAAAGCGTCTTCCATAGACGTGTAGAATGTGTTTATGTCATCTGCAAGCCCGGGAACAGCATCAATATCAGCTCTGCATCCCATTGCAATTACAAGATAGTTATAAGTGTATTTTTTATCACTTTTGACAGTGATTTCTTTATTTTTAAGGTCTACTGCTGTCACTGCCCCGTCATTCCCATAAAATGCTTTTATTCTGGGGCTTATGAGCTTCTTTCGTGACCTTGTGATATCTTCGGGTGTATAAAGTTCAAAAGGAATGAAAGTAAAGCCGCCTTGATTGATATTAATGTCACTTTTGTCGAGAATGGTTATTTCCAATTCATCTTTAGCAATCTTGTTTCTGAATTCCCTGGCTAGTATATTGGCTACCACCGATCCGGCATAGCCTGCTCCTAATATCAGTACCTTTTCTTTCATTATTTAACCCCACATTTTCAATGAGTTAGTGGTTTAGATATATTTTGCGGTACTGATAGTTTATCCCAGTAGTATTTAAGGAAATGGAAGAACCTATCAAAACAGATATCTTATAGCAGTTCTATGCAAAAATCTTTCATAGCCAGCACTCTTGAGTGCCGGCTGAAAGATGAGAAGTAGAGGTTACAGATTTGATCTGTAACTTAAAGGTTATAGTTATTGCTAGCAATAACTATAGCTTAGTTCTGGAGTACTATCTCTATGTTGATGTCCTTAGGAACCTGGATACGCATAAGCTGCCTGAGTGCACGCTCATCTGCTGCAATGTCGATGAGTCTCTTGTGTACACGCATTTCCCAGTGATCCCATGTAGCGGTTCCGTCGCCACTTGGACTCTTACGGACAGGTACTACCATCTTTTTGGTTGGTAGTGGAACTGGTCCTGAGATACTTACCCCTGTTCGGTCTGCAATAGCTTTAACCTGATCGCAAACACCATCGAGGTTTACAGGACTGATTCCTGATAATCTTATTCTTGCTTTCTGTGACATGTTCTTCTCCTAAAAAAAAGGAAAGTTTGAGTGTCTTACTGCTTCTGTTTGACACTCATGCACATGCCAGCAGCAATGGTCATACCCATATCACGGATAGCGAATCTACCGAGCTGTGGGATTTCCTTTACTGGTTCGATAACCATTGGTCTTGTTGGCCTGATGGTTACGATTGCTGCATCTCCAGCCTTAATGAAGGTTGGGTTCTCTTCCTTTGTCTGACCTGTCTTAGGGTCAAGTTTCTTGTCAATGGACATGAGAGTACATGCAGTCTGGGTTGTGTGGCAGTGGAATACTGGTGTGTATCCGACTGTGATAGCTGATGGGTGCTGAAGGACAACGATTTGCCCGGTGAACTCTTCTGCTACTGATGGTGGGTTGTCAGCTGCACCACAGACATCTCCTCTGCGAACATCGTTCTTACCTACACCACGTACGTTCCATCCGATGTTGTCACCAGGAACTGCCTGTGGCTGTTCTTCATGGTGCATTTCGATTGACTTTACTTCACCGGTTACGCCACTTGGGTTGAATGTTACACTCTGACCCTTCTTCATGATCCCTGTCTCGACCCTACCTACTGGTACGGTTCCGATACCGGATATGGTGTATGCATCCTGTACAGGGATACGGAGTGGAAGCTTGTCTGGCTTTTCTGGTTCCTTTAGCTCGTTAAGGCATTGAAGAAGTGATGGGCCAGTGTACCATGGTGTGTTAGGGCTTGACTTTGTGATGTTGTCGCCTTCGAATGCGGATGTTGGGATAAATGGAATCTCTGAAGCCTTGAATCCTACCATACCGAGGAGCTGGCTTACATCTGCCTTTACCTGGTTGTATCTCTCTTCGCTGTAGTCAGCTGCATCCATCTTGTTTACAGCAACGATGAGCTGGTTGATACCGAGTGTTCTTGAAAGGAATACGTGTTCCTTTGTCTGAGCCATTACACCATCAGGTGCTGCTACGACAAGAACAGCTGCGTCTGCCTGGGATGCGCCGGTGATCATGTTCTTTACGAAGTCACGGTGACCTGGGCAGTCTACTACTGTAAAGTAGTATTTGTCTGTGTCGAATCTCTTGTGAGCGATATCGATTGTAATACCTCTCTCACGCTCTTCCTTCAGGGAGTCCATTACCCATGCGAAAGCGAAGGATTCTTTACCTTTCTCTTTTGCTTCTGCCTTGTATTTCTCGATCATGTGAGCAGGTACTGCTCCTGTCTCGAACATTAATCTTCCGACAAAGGTTGATTTGCCGTGGTCAATGTGACCGATAACTGCCAAGTTCATGTGTGGTTTGTCAGCTGCCATTTTCATATCTCCTTTAGTTAATTCTAATATAATGTATCAGTTTGATTTGCCATAATAGGTCTTTTTACGTTTAAACCTTTCTGATGAAATAGGATTTTTGCAGCAAAAAGCTGCAAATTTCCGTAATTACATACTCAGGTAATCAGATGCTTGTGGAAGTTCCTTCTTAAGTCCCTTCCTCTCTCTTATACCAGATACTACTTCATTTGTCATGTTAGTCGGAAGTGTGTCAAAGCCAGCGAATTCTGTGCTCCACATTGCGCGACCTTCAGTTGCAGATCTGATATCTCCTGCAAATCCGAATAATTCAGATACAGGTGCCTTTGACTCAATAATGGTCATGTCACCTTCGCTGGTCATGTTTATAATGACACCACGACGTCCCTGAATTTCCTTTGCTGCGCCACCCATCTGGTCCTGTGGGACCTGGATGAATACCTTCTGGTGTGGCTCAAGGAGTGTATCGTCTGCCATGAGCATTGCTGCCTGAATTCCCTGCCTTGATGCAGGAATTACCTGTGCTGGTCCTCTGTGGACTGCATCTTCGTGCAACTTTGCATCTGTTAATTTTACCTTTACACCCATACATGGTTCTCTTGAGAGTGGTCCGGCTTTCATTACTTCCTGGAATCCCTCTAGAACGAGTTCCATGGTCTCATTGAGGTACTGGATACCCTTTGTTACATCGATGTAGACATTGCTTTCAAATATATCTGNNATCTGCAATACCCTTTGCTTCATCTTTGTCCATGCCAGCGGCCATGAGCTTCTCTCTGCGCTCAACCTCAGGCATACGCATTGAGATCTCTCCGTTCCTGATAAGTTCCCTTACTCCTTCCTCAAGAGGCTCAACTGTAACGTAGAACCTGTTGTGTCTGTTTGGTGACTTACCTTCTACAGGTCCTGCAGAGCCACGGATAGTTTCACGGTAAACTACGAGAGGTGGTGTTGTTGTGATCTCTACACCCTTGTCACGCTCGATCCTGTGTGCAATGACTTCAAGGTGGAGTTCTCCCATACCTGCCATCAGGTGTTCTCCTGTTTCCTCGTCCAGGGTAATCTGGAGGGTCGGGTCTTCCTTTGCGACCTGCCTGAGAACCTCAATAAGCTTGGGGAGGTCTTTGGTGTGCTTGGCTTCGACAGCCACGGTAACCACAGGTTCGCTTACGTGCCTGATGCTCTCGAAAGGAGTCATGCCGTCAAGAGTGGTTACGGTGGATCCGACGATTGCGTCCTTTAAACCGGTAACTGCAGCAATGTTTCCTGCAGGGATCTTGTCCACTTCAAGCCTTTCCGGACCCATGAAGATGCCTACCTGCTGGACTCTGCTCTTCTTAGCAGTCCCTGAGGTGTAAACTTCCATACCACGGGTAAGAGAACCGCTGAACAGCCTTCCGGTTGCAACTTCTCCTGCGTGGGGGTCAACGGAAATGTCGGTTACCATGAATGCAAGATCTCCTTCTGCATTTGCATGGGTCATGGACTTTCCGATTTCGGAGTTTTCGTCTCCGTGCCAGATAACTTTTACCCTGCCCTGCTGAGCTACAAGAGGGTTTGGCAGGAAGTGAATAACCATGTCAAGAACGGCTTCGTGAAGCGGACACTTTTCTGCCAGAGTCTTCATATCTCCGGCTTTACANNCCGAAAGCCACGGTCCCGGCTGCAGCATCGACTTTCCAGCCTGCCTTGAACTTTTCGGGGTTCATGTTCTTGATGAGCTTGTTCACGTGGTCAATGACTTTTCCGAGGCGGACCTGCATTTCCTGAGAGTCGACCTGCAACTCATTGATAAGCCTGTCTACCTTGTTAACGAAAAGCACGGGCCTTACATGTTCCCTGAGAGCCTGCCTCAGCACAGTCTCGGTCTGGGGCATAGTGCCTTCTACTGCGTCAACTACCACTACCGCACCGTCTACTGCTCTCATGGCACGGGTAACGTCTCCGCCGAAGTCAACGTGTCCGGGGGTGTCGATAAGGTTAATCAGGTAGTCTTCATTATCAAATGTGTGAACCATGGAAACGTTGGAGGCATCAATTGTAATACCTCTTGCCTGTTCCTCTTCATCGGAGTCCATGAACAGCTGTCTTCCGGCAAGTTCCTTGGAAATCATGCCTGCGCCTGCTAACAGGTTGTCCGATAATGTGGTTTTTCCGTGGTCAATGTGTGCAACGATTCCGATGTTTCTGATCCTCTGCGGATCGTTCATGAGCGTTGTCACACGCTCGACCAT
>DAZF01000063.1 GCA_002507205.1 Methanolobus sp. UBA32
GCGATGTTTAATTAACAATGCCATTGGAAAGTTGCGAGAGTACATTCTTAATTTAACTCCTGCTGAGGGTCGGAAGATTGGGATAAAGCACAGGAGTACATTGAAGAAAATAAAGGATAGGGTTAAGGAAGGGAATTTTAATATGAATACGAAGGAGATAAGGAAGATATTGAATAAAGTTACTTGGCAAATTGTTTCTTACAGAGTTTATCTAATTAGCTCTCAAACCCTCCCATTCTAATTAGACAAATCATCTTCAATAAAACCTTCCAAATGAATTTCTCTTCGTAAGCCCATTTTGTACTTCTGTAAGTACAAGCAACTGATACGATACAAAACTCAGCAGAGAGTAGAGTTTCCTACTCTGCTCTAACTCTTCTGATATCGAACTTGACCACATCTTTAATGTGTCCATGCGAATTTTGCCAATTATCTGGATTGCAATTATTTATCAATCAATGATATCATTATTTGACTGATAAGTAGCACTTATTATTACCTATATTTGATATAAGTATGTGTAAATCTACGTTAAAGGGAAATATCCTTTTTTCTCTAGACATCTGCGGAAAGTCGGTTTTATTTGAGCTGGTTTAAGGATTTTTTCACCAATTAACATCATAATTTTGTTTATTCCTTCATCACCTAATCGGTATTTTACAAAATTATGTAATGTCTTTGGTGAAGGAAGTTTTATGGTACCATTGTCATCATAAAAAGCGAGTAGTATTGCTTCTTCCTCAGTTAAAGAGGCGACAGTTTTCCCATAGGATAAATGCCTGAAACACATCACAATGAAGAGTTTTATCATTGAGGAAATGCTATATTTGTAATGCCAACTGTTGTTGGTATACACAGTACGTTCTAAGTACTGTGAAATATCTTCTATGCAGAGAAAGTGCAGGAATTGGCAAATTGAGGCGCTTTCTCTGTTCAGATAGTTTTCAATGGAATCCTCAAAGTGGACTCCTCCATACATCATATATTTTTTAGCCATGAGGCGGGCCAGATTTATACTATTTATAGCTACCGCCCCTCCAAAAAAATAGGTGCTGAGGATAACGAAAAAAAAGGATAAGCTTTTATGCTGAAGTTCTAATTAGACGGCCCTTTACAATTACCTTCTGTAGACCGCAAATTATAAATACGAGGGTATAAAGGTTTAGCTCTTCTGATTTTAAGAATTATATGTCCAATCAGTTATCTGGAACTTGATTATTCTGAATTGGCCACCCAACAACTATATCAGTTATATGTTTCATTGTTGGATGTACACTTTTAACAGGATGTACCTTAAAATGAATAAACCACTGTGCGATGTTATATTTGCATCTGATAAAAGAAAACAAGCACTTCTATTATTGCAGGAAGGACCTCAGGAAATGGAAAGTATTCTCAAATCCCTTGATACCAACCGGCAAGGTTTACTTCCTCAGATGAAGGTACTGGCAGAGCATTATCTTGTTGATCACTATGATGATATTTATGAACTGACAACTATTGGAAAACTGGTAGTTAATCGTATGGAACCTTTGCTAAATAAAATTGAAGTTCTGGATATTGACATTGATTACTGGGGAATTCGAGACTTAAGTTTCATACCTTCGCATTTATTAGAACGAATAAATAGTCTTGGAAAATGTAGCATTGTGAGCCCTTCACTTTTGGATATGTATGATCTTGATAAAAGATTTCATGAAGGTTCAAAGCTCTCTAAGAACCTATATATTGTTACTACATTTCTCCATCCTAATTTTCCTGAATTAATGTCTGAGCTCATTACAAATTGTGTAATGACTCATTTTATAATTTCTGATGAACTACTAAGAAATCTTCTTACAACAAAACGTGAAGAGTTTATTCGATTATTGCAGAGTACATTTGTAAAAATTTACATATGTAATAATGAGATGAAATTCCATTTTGTTTCATCCAATGATCATTACCTGATGCTAAGTATACTTAGGGATGATGGGGTTGTTGATAATAGATATATTTTATGCAAAAGTAAAAAAACAGTAGAATGGGGACAGGAGTTTTTTCAATATTGCTTGAAAGACTCTATACCAATAAATGAATTTTAAATTTTTATTCTTTTCTATTTATTTTAGGATATATTACCAATATCGAAAAATAATGGTATGCATTGATAACAAAAGCGTACACTTTTTTCCCGTTGTATATATCCCCAAAAGCTGTATAGAGAGGTTCAATCTGAACCTCTCCATCTAACACAAAACTCTTCAATGCCTTCTTTTATGAGTCAAAAACATCACCCCAATAATTCCCACAGCAGCATACAAAGCCTCAAATCCGGGTGATTCTTCTTCTGCAGTTTCTTCAACGGGCATTTCCTCCATAACCATCTCTTCTTCAGAAGGCATTTCCTCTACAATCATGGCTTCATCTGTAACTACATCATCGTATGAATCCATCTCACCGGGAGGCATGCTATCGGTTACATCTGGCTTCTCTATTTCAGGTATTTCCACAAAGAGCGAGGTGTATGGAGTCACAAATTCGAATTCCAGTGAGAGGTCGGTAACTGAAGTGACAAGGTCGTCGGTTTCGCCTTCCACCTCGATCCTGTCAAGCAGGTCATTGATCGTTTCATAAGCCCATAATCTTGGGATGAAGGAATTTTCTGCTTTTGGCAGAACCGTAAACTGGCTGTTGAATTCCCGGTTTCCTGAGCGGCTGGTAGCTTTGATCTCTGAGTTTATGGTGTTGGTTCCGGTGTTGTATTTTCCGAGTACAATTGCGTCCGAGCCTGCAAACAGGCTGCTTTCTACGGTGTTCACAATATCAGATACTTTTCCGTTGTAACTGAATTCTATATCCGTTATCAATGGAGTGGATATGGTTGCATAGAAATCGCTGATACCTTCCTCTGCACCAGTGGTGGATGTGAAACGTTCGGCTTTACCATTGTTCTCCAGACTCAGTGCCCTCAGGGATTCATAATATTCTTCATGTTCGATCCCGAAAGCGATGCTGAATATGGAAACTCCTGCCTTGTTAGCCTCCAGGACATTCTCACGGATCACATACCTGGAAGTAACGCCGGAGGTTGGTTCACCATCGGTAAGGAACACGATTATCGGGACATTTTCGCTTTCACTGCCGAACATTCCAAGTGCATTCACCAGAGCATCATTGATATTCGTGCCACCGTCGGCGTTCAGATTGTCCACGAATTCTATGGAATCCTTTTTGGAGCTTGCATTTGCTTCCATCAGTTGTTCTGAATACGTGTGCACCTCGCTGTCTAAGAATATCACATTGAAACGGTCGTTGGTTGGCAAACCGTAGATAATGTCCGAGAACACACTCTTGACCTGGTACATCTTTTCCCCACTCATTGAACCGGATTTATCGATAACGAAAATGATGTCCTTGCTAAGTGCTGTTGTACCCAGGTCTTCTTCTGTGGGTGAGAATATGTGCATCATATAACCCTGACCTCCGGTTTCGTAGAAGAGCATCTCCTCATTCAGGGCAGGGTTGTTGGTCGTGAAAATGATGTTGAGGTCCGAATCTGGAACTGATTTTGAATTATATGTTACCTGTCCTTTGGAGGATGAGAGATATTCTGCTTTCGCTTCGGTAAATCCGGGAGTTTCCAGACTGAGAAGCTTGTTCACAGAGCTGATATCCACATTTACGGACAGGTTGTTTATATTACGATAACTGCGAAGCGGCTGAGTATACTCATATTCCCCGAGGGTCTTTTTCAATGCCTGTTCATAGGTCAGCCTGACGATAATACTCTGGTGGGGTTCAAAGTTCAATGCGTAGCTGAACCTGTCCTTGCCTGCATCTGTCAGCAGTCCTGCTGACCTTCCTTCAGATACGGCTTCTTCAAAGTCTTCTTCAGCCTGTATTTTTGGAAGTACCTCAGAATTGTATTCCTCCCCATCGATGATTATGGTAAAATCGGATATGAATGCATCTTCGGATTTGAATATGCTGAAATCATCATAAGCGGCTTCATCTTCATCGCTTGTTATTTTTTGCTCCACAGTGGTAACTGCATATCCGTTATTGATGTCAACATCTATACTCATGTAATCGATGGATGCAGCAGCCATGGCCGGAGAGGCCGCTAACAATATGGACAAAAGAATGGCTAGTGGAAGATAAATTTGTTTAATTGCTCCTGTTTTCACATATATTCCCCCTGACAACAATTCCGGTAACTCGTTGAAAAGTCCTGTTTTTGAACTGCTATTCAGTCTGATATGCTTAACAATGTAGAATTCTTCCTACTTATATCTAGTGAATTTGAACAGTATGGTGGGTTACAACAGTATCAATATGGCAGTTAAAACAAAGAATCTAAATAAGTTACATCCTATCATTTAAGGTTGAGGGTTATAGTTGAATTTCAGTAGAAAACCGATCATGGCATCATCAGTAATTATCCTGCTTCTGCTCTCTTTTGCATTCCTTGACATCGGTGTAAAATCAAGCATCACAAATGCAGACTCTACAACCAGTGCATACTCCAGCGGAGAGCCTGAAAATCTTCTTTCAAGGGATATCATTCTCTATGTCGATCAGGAAAATGGTTTTGACACGATGCTGGAAAAACAGTTGATAATAGCTTTTGAGGAAACCGGCTATTCAGTGACCCTTACAGATGAAATAAAAGATGATTATAGCTCCCAGTTTGTTTTTGTGAACGTTATTGACCTGAATATGTTCTATACTCCGTTGTACTCAAAATCCGATGTTGATGTCATGTTCGGATTTTCCTCAACAGGTAAGACTAAGTATCTGGATATTGAAGGTTCAGGTGACAGGAAAACAGTTGTATTCTCATCAGAAGATGAAGATGATTATCAGTTACTTGCACAGGGAGATATCACTTTATACGATGAAACAAAGGGTGTTTTCACCTACAAGTCTTACCAGAATCACATTGCCAGTGAGATTGCCAGATCAGTTGCTTCAGGGTTAGATTCCCAGCTAAAGACCCGCAATTGAATCCTGGAAAAAAATCATTTATTAATTGATTCTACTTTAATCCTGATTCGAGATATTCTTTAAAATGTATCAGGCTATTAATTTTCATAACTAACATTGGAATGGGCAAACCATTATTCAACTTGCTGTCAAAAGAACAATGCGATTGTTCGAAGGCATCGATCGTGTTTGCAGGAATAGAACGTTTTAGTATGTTGTCTGAATAGTCGACATAGTCTTCGAATATACTTGCCCCCATATCACATGGAAATAGAAGTAATGCATCTGGCATAGTGGTGATGTTAAATGGAAATAGTCGGCACATAGTTGGTCTTCTGTCATATATGCTGCACTTGTCAAATTCCAAAAAGGGACAAGGGGGATGCATTTTGTAATGAAGTTCTCCGTCTTCATTGCAGGATTCAATCTTATCGGCCTTGTCTTTTGATGCTTGCCTTAATATTTTCAGATCATTTTCATCCAGATTGATATCCGCTATTTTGCAGCAAATCGCAGGACACGTAGACGGGCATGAATAATGTGAAAGTATTCTCTGAACAGTTTCAAAAAAAGGTAAATCACTTAACCTTCCTTTTCCGCACATAATGGAGAATCAATTGATTTCTATATGAACATTTCTAAACGTTATCATAAGTAAATCCTGTAATCTATTTTTCACATAAACACTTTATAACGAAAAGAAAAGATGACCATAGTGTAATTTTAGTGCTAAGACCTTAAACCTAAATCATATGGCTACGAAGGATTTTATTAGCATATAATTCCTTTTAATTTCTAATCAATTATAAGAAATAATGTTTCGCACGTTTTATATATCATGAGCAAAAAAGTATTATTTGTATTCTTAACTAGAGCAAATATCGTACCACCAATACTAACACTAGTTTAGAATACTATTGTACTATAGGACACCGATAAATTATCGGTGTCATGATTTTATAATCATGCTCAATGTTGTCAATTTTTTTCATTCCGGTTAACATTTCAGGTAATTCTAGTATAATAATTCATCAAGTTGTTCTGCGACTGATTACAATCATAATACTTACTCCAATATATTGAAATTTTACAATCGAGTGAGCTTGTACCATTGTTTAAAATCACCGTTGCGTTTTTCAGCTATTACTATTACCCCAATTAAACGTTATAGGATTCATATTTGAACCTATCCTCCTCTTTACATAACGTCTTTATTGAATCCAAACACATCATGAACAAGCCATGACACCAAAAAAGCCCTCATCCTCCAAGCCAAACCAAAAAGTCCTCCAAATTCACGCCGACACAGAAGGCATTCTCATAGAACGACCTAACCGCTTCCTTGCCATCGTTGAAATCGAGGACAACGGCAACAAAAAGCAGGAGAAAGTTCATGTGCATGACCCCGGCAGGCTCATTGACGTGCTCTATCCCGGTAACAGGGTGCTTTTGAGAAAGTCCGATAATCCGAAGAGAAAGACTGGATGGGACATGATAGCAGGGAGAATATCTGATAACTGGATACTCATTAACTCTGCATTTCACAGGCAGATATCCGGGTGGGTAATTGAGAACGGGATTGTGGACTTTTTCAGTAATGCGGACAGTATCCTGCCGGAGCAGAAGTACGGTGACAGCAGGCTTGATTATCTGATCCTGAAAGAGGGAAAGAAAATATGGGTGGAAGTCAAGGGCTGTACACTGGCAGAAGGCAGGGTTGCCTCGTTTCCTGATGCTCCGACCACGCGTGGAAAGCGCCATCTTGAAGAACTTATCAAGGCAAGGAATGAGGGGCATGAAGCCGCAGTTCTCATTCTTGTTCTCAGGCCGGAAGCAGAATGCTTCACGGCCAACGGAATCATCGATCCTGCATTTGCAGAGACTTTTAAGAAGGCTCTGGAAGCTGGTGTAAAGGTATTCCCTCTCTTATTCTCATTTGAGGATGGGGTGATTTGTTATCACTCCCAACTCCCTCTTTGCGATAAGGTGCTCTCTGCGGAAAGTTAAAACCAGGATTTCCTTATCAATCCGGTTTCACCAGCCAGCAATGGCAGTTTGACTGGAAAATATCCCCGTGGGCAAAATTAGCTGCAAGACAACTTCCCCTGCAAACCGGGAGCCAGTCGCATTGCTGACAGCTACCGTTAACATCCGTGGCTTTCAGGCTCCTGAAATAATTGAGGAAACGGGAGTTGTCCCATATCCACTGGAAATCCTTTTCTTTCACATTCTCAGCCTCTGCTCCCGAAAAATAGTTGCATGGGAGCACCTCTCCCCCGGATGTGACAGTACAGTAGGAAATTGCGCCATCGCAGCCGATTCTCGTATCAGCATCCAGCTCCTGTTCAGGAGGCGGGCTGAAAGTGCATTCGAATTCCATCGGAGCTATATTGACACCATCCTCCTCTTTCCTGGAATGCAGGAACTCTGTCAGTTCTCTCATTCTCGCAGGAGTCACTTCCAGTTCATCCGCATACTTACCGCGTCCGAAGGGGACAAAAGGGAGGATACGGAAAGTCTGCACTCCCATCTCATTCGCAAGCTCGTAAAGACGGGGGATATCATCAATATTCATTGTAGTAACCGTAGCCGCAAGGGTAACAGGCACACCTGCACGTATCAGAAGCCCGATCCCGTCCTTTGTCCTCTGCCACGAGCCGGGATGCTGACGGAAATCATCATGCACATCGGGTTCAGGGGAATCAAAACTTACCTGCGCACAAGCACCTATACTGGCAAGTCTTTGTGCAGCATCCTCATCTATCAATGTCCCGTTGGTGGCAACCTGTATCGAGATGCCTTTCTCTGCTGCATATTCGGCAATATCGAAAAAGTCCTTCCTGACCATAGGCTCCCCGCCGCTCAGTATGAATTGACTGACACCGAAATCTGCACACTCGTCTATGAACTTGCAGCACTCGGCAAAGTTCAGCTCCTCACTGCCCTCCTCTCCTGCACTTACAACACAATGCTTACACCTGAGATTACATCTAGAGGTCAGGTCCCACAGAACAGCTAAAGGTGGTGGAAGTTTCCAGTAATTGAGTCTTCCTCTTCGCCACCACAGCATCCCATCCCCTGTGACCTTTTCAAGCAGTGCAGAACTCATATCAATGACAGTATTCCTGTCAGTTTTATAAGCATTCGATATTTCCGTGATTATCTCATCAAGGGTTCTGTACCCGTCACAGAGCTTCAACAGCCAGAAAGCAGGCTCATTCAGCTCATTTTCTACTCCTGTAATGGGGTTTTTTATAACCCATACCTCATCTTCATGGCTTATCCTGAAGGGAAAATATGGCACAAGTTCATTTCTACCCAAAATAGAAAAAGGTCCGGGAGCAGTTCCCGGTTCGTTTTTCGGCAATATCACTTTAGTTCCCCAAGCATCACAAGGGTCTTCTTTCTCCAGTCATGCATCTTAGCTTCCGATATTCCAAGAGCCTTCGAAAGTTCAGCAATCTTCCCCGGGTTCTCCGTAGCCTTCAGGAAATCTCCCAGGGTCAGGATAGATCTGCCCTTGAAAAGGGTCGCAGTCTCATGACCGATTCCTACAATTTCAAGTATATCCGTTTTCAGTGTTATTTCAGGTCTTCTTACACGGATATCCGGGATATATGGTGGCAATGGATCAGGTCCCGGCAGGCATGATAGTCCCGGAGACGGTGGGCATGCAATATACGGTGAAGGAGGACATACTACCATTGGCGATGGTGGACATACCATATCCGGTGCGGGAGGGCAGATGTATGGTGACGGAGGGCATGCGAAATGCGGTGATGGCGGGCAGATGTATGGTGCAGGTGGACACAGGATGTGTGGTGCAGGTGGACAGATGAACGGAGCTATCCAGCATATCATCGGACATGTGATCGCAGTGCCGATACCAACAGCAGCAAATGCATTTATGATGCTTGCTCTCCAGCGTGAATAGTGCGGGTTGGTTGCGTAGAGATCATCAAGCGAATCCAGCACAGCATCCCTCATATCACTGAAATCAGAACTTGATACCAGATGGGTTGTCAGTGCCTGATAGTAAATAATACCAAGAACATCACGTCCAAGTCCTTCACATACCCTGATACCACGATGGGTTCCGCCTGTTGCTATGAGATAAGCGGCTTTGTTCATGATTCCGCTGTTTATGTGAACCCCGCCGTAGTCCAGTCCCCCGGTGTATTTATCGGTCATATGATCTGGCTGGTGGCCTGCAAGAACACTATCTATAGGATTTGCCGGGTCATACAGGCCGCCATTAGTGGGGTCTTCCATATTACGTGATCCGGGTGCAGAAGCCAGCAGCCATGCATCCTCTCCGAAGAGCCAGTTACCAGTTATAAGGGCGGCAAAAACATCTGACATGGACTCGTTCAAGGCACCTGACTCTCCACTGTATACGAGATTTGCAGTATATTCGGTCACAGCGTGTGTCCACTCATGTGCTATTATATCCAGTGCACAAAGTGGATCATATTTAATTCCATCACCGTTACCTATCTTGACATAACTGCCATTCCATGATGCATTGTTCCAGTCTGTTCCGCAGTTGGCGTAAATATGCATGTCAGCACCGGCATCATCATAGCTGTCACGTCCGTGAACGGTAAAGAAGTAATCATACACCATCCTTGTATAGAGATGACAATCAACGTCAGGTCCCTGAGATGCTGCAGACCAGTTGTTATTACTATCTTCAGATACAGGTGCAGGAGGATAGCCTCCGTCAGCATCGTGGGTTGTTACCCTTGCAGAACTTGGTAACCACTGGTCTTCAAGTTGATATTGGGCAGAACCGTGGTCGTGCACAGTATTAATAGTTACAGCACCGGAATATCTTCCGATTCCTGAACCGGTGGTTCGGGTATGGGTCTGTTCATTGTTGTATTTCCAGACAATTTCCCCGCTCAGTGCGTCAACAAAATATTCCCATTTTGCAGGCGTATCGTCTCCTTTAAGGTCCCTGTCGATACCATTGACAGTTACATGCCACACAAGATGGGGTTGTTCCACAAACTGTGAAAGTATCATAAGAGAAGGTTCTGCATGCAGGCGACCCTGGGAATTGTGTCTGTCATCACCAAGTGCTATTTTCAAAGCCTGCTCATCAGTGATCTTTGGTTTTTCAGGCAGGTCTATTCCAGGTGTAAGTTTCCCTGTTGTTCCTTTTATTTTATTATTTGCATCAATATGAACTATAATTTCACTGCCAAATACAGGCAGTTCCTTGTAAACCTGCTGCATGCGTACATGTCTGGCTCCAAGCCTGTCAGTATCTATTCTTTTTAGCAGCATCTCCTTTTGCACAGAATCCAGTAAAAAAAGTCCCTTGTTCTGATCAAGGAATTCAATGGCAGCAATACCCGGATCTAACTGCTCAGCCTGTGAAAGCACTCCTTTTAATCGCAATGGGCTGCCGGTTCGTTCGTCCCACTTTATCTCAACGTTTGCATCTATCTTTTTTAGATTCTCTAATACATCTTTTTGTTTCTTACTCGGATTATACATACCTGTCTCCCCTGAGTATAGTTCCCACTAACTAACATTACTGATGTTCTGATCATTGAGAATATTACTTAAGTTATCAGACTTAGAGTACCCCTGCAAAGTCCTGACTTAATACCTCTCCCCTTTATATTTGAGGGCTTATAAATTATAAAGTTTACTCTCAAAAACATTTAAATGATTTTATTTATTTCGCAAAAATATTCCAGTATGCTCTGCAATCAATTCCAATCCAAAAACTCTCTTTGCAAATAGGGATGGGGGCGGATGCATCTCTAAAAACCTCTAAAATATGACATTGAAATCGTCATTTGTGAAATACGTATATATGTATCTCCGCTCAAATTAACTTTTATGGGGTTATGGTATGGGTTTACTTGATGTGATACGGGAAGTGCTGAGCCATTCGTCCATACTTGCATCTCTCACAGAGATCGATCGTTTTGTATGGGGTCTGCCGTTGCTGACCTTATTGATTGGAACAGGACTCTTCTACACATTCCGGCTTGGCTTCATCCAGATACACAGATTACCCCTTGCCCTTAAGTACGTTATTGGGTCAAGGAAAACTGAGGAAGGTTCACTGGGTGACATCTCCAGTTTTGGCGCTCTCAGTACAGCCCTTGCAGCTACAGTGGGAACCGGTAACATTGTAGGAGTTGCAACAGCAATAAAGACAGGCGGCCCTGGTGCTCTTTTCTGGATGTGGGTAGCTGCATTCTTCGGAATGGCAACCATGTATGCGGAATGTCTGCTCTCTGTCAAATACAGGATTTTCGATGAGAAAGGACAGGTTTCGGGAGGTCCCATGTATTATATCAAGAACGGTCTTGCAGACAAATCTTACAGCGGCTTACTCTCAAAAATGTTTGCTATCTTTGGTATTTTCGTCGGATGCATGGGTATAGGCACCTTCACTCAGATGAATGCTATAGTTGATTCTGCAAAGATAACCTTTGATATCCCGGTCATCTACACCGGTGCAGTGGTCACCTTACTCGTGTTCCTTGTAATCATCGGCGGTATCAGGAACATTGCAAAGGTCGCACAAGTGGTGGTCCCCTTCATGGCCATAGCCTACGTACTGGGGTCAATATTGATATTGCTTCTGAATCTGGATCAGATTCCCCCTGCGATCTCCCTGGTATTCAGGTCAGCGTTCAGCAGAACAGCAGCAACAGGAGGCTTCCTGGGAGCATCCATAATGATGGCAATACAGTTTGGTGTGGCAAGAGGTGTTTTTTCCAACGAAGCAGGACTTGGTAGTACACCCATAGCTGCTGCTGCAGCCAGGGTCAAAAGTCCTGTAAAACAGGGTCTTATCTCAATGACTGCAACTTTTTTTGATACTATTATCGTCTGCAGCATGACAGGACTGGTGCTCATCATTAGTGGTTCATGGAAGGGTGAACTTGCCGGAGCCTATATGACGAACTATGCGTACTCATCAGTACTGGAAAATGTTGGCACCTATGTGGTGGGAATAGGATTGATGTTCTTTGCTTTCACAACCATACTCGGCTGGAACTATTATGCCGAACGTTGTACCGAGTTCCTCTTTGGTGTGAAAGCTATACCGCTCTTCAAGCTCGTCTATATATTAATGGTATCAATGGGTGCATTCCTGACCCTTGATGTCATATGGATACTGGCCGACATATTCAATGGCCTGATGGCAGTTCCCAATCTGATAGCCCTGATAGCATTAAGAAAGATCGTAATATCCGAGACAAAGGAATATTTCGATGGGATGGAAAAAGATTCCTGATAAGTGTTTTTATCTCAGGAAACCGTGTAAAAAAAGGTATTCTATAATTTCTTTTCTTTCTTCTTGTCACTCTCATCGGAAGTTTTGCACCACTCATCGATTATAAGGTCATCAGCACTCTTCTTTTCGTCCTCTTCAGTGGGAACTTCACACCAGTTCTGAATTTCATCGTCAAGTGATGGTATCTCAATGTCTTCGGTTTTTTTATCTGTTCTATCATTCTTTTTATCCATAGTGTATCTCCTTAATCCAATATCGTTCCTGTTTGTTCAAAAATGTTTTCACATCCTCAAAACATGAGACCAAAAACTCGATAGTTATATCTATTCTGGTGAAGTCTGTTTCCGAAAGTTGAAATAGAGTTAGTTTTAATCATTTTATGGGGATTGGTATGAAACGGATTGTTTTAGGATTCCAGCACGTACTCGCCATGTTCGGTGCCACTGTCACTGTTCCGTTGGTCGTTGGTTCTGCAATAGGGCTTCCACTTTCGGATATTGCAGTGATGATACAGGCTGTTCTTCTTGCGATGGGAATTGCAACACTGTTACAGACATTTATCGGTTCTAAGTTCCCCATTGTTCAGGGTTCGAGTTTTGCCTTCATCCCCGGTCTTATTGCGATCGGTTCCGGGATAGGACTTGCTGCGGTGGAGGGTGCCCTGATAGTCGGTGGTATTGTTGAAGGACTGACCGGAGCCTTAGGGCTTATCGGTAAACTGAAAAAGCTGTTCTCACCCCTTGTAACGGGTATTACAATTATGCTTGTGGGTTTCTCTCTTGCCAATGTGGCTGTCCAGTATTCTTTTAATTATTTTGCCGATGCTTCCGGCGCTACTATTCTGCCTTCTTCTGTCATTGCCCTTACAACATTCATTACCACAATACTTGTTGCACTGAAAGCGAAAGGAACATTCAGGACCATGCCGGTGATTGCAGGTGTACTTGTAGGCTACATTATGAGTATCGCATTCGGACTGGTTGATTTTAGTCTGGTGAAAAGCCTTCCGTTTTTCAGCCTCCCAAAATTGCTTCCCTGGGGCACTCCGGTCTTTGATATAAGTGCCATAATCATACTCCTTTTCGCATTCATGGTCAGCATCATTGAAAGTGTGGGTGACTACCATGCTATATCCACCATTGCAGACCTGCCGATGGACAATAAAAAGATAAACCGTGGTATTGGCTCAGAAGGTCTTTCGTGTTCCATTGCCGGTGTGTTTGGTGCATGTGGTACCACCAGTTATTCAGAGAACATCGGTCTTGTGGCCCTTACAAGAGTTTCCAGTGTTCAGGTTGTACAGATCGGTGCAGGCATTCTCATATTGTTCTCACTTATCCCAAAATTCTCCGGTCTGCTGGCATCTATCCCGGCACCTGTACTCGGTGGCCTGACAACAGCACTTTACGGAATGATCGGTGTTACAGGTCTTAAACTAATAAAGGACAGGGTAGAACTGAATGACAGGAACACGCTAATTCTGGCGAGTTCGCTGGTACTGGGTCTTGGTGCCCCGCAGCTTCCGGCAGAATTCCTTGCAAATTTCCCGCAGATAATTGCAAGTATCCTTGCATCCGGGATGGCCGTAGGTGCCATATCAGCAATAATAATGGACCAGTTGCTCAAAGAGTAGAAAAGATGTGAATAACAGAATCAAATTAATATATTCAAATACAGGTGCTAATATGATAAAAGATGAAAGATGGGAAGGTGTTCACTCATTTGAAGATTCTCCGTACCTCATGGAGATCCTCACCGAACTTCGTTCAAAAGAAACGGAGAACATCAAATTCAGGAAAGGTCTGGTCAAACTGGGAAGATACATGGGCCATGAGTTTACCAGGACAATGGATTTCAAAAAGACTAAAATCGAGACCCCTCTTGAGAAGACTGATGGTGTTGCTTCAGGCGACAGAAATCATGTATTCATTATTACGGTTCTCAGGGTTGCCATACCTCTTATGGAAGGTCTCATCAAGACACTTGAACATGCAAGGGTTGGAATTGTATCAGCTTCAAGGGGTAAGGCACCGGATTTTGAAATTGAAATGAATTACATTAAGGTTCCGCGTATAAAGGAAGAGGACACCCTGATAATCTCAGATCCGATGATAGCAACTGGTTCTACTCTCCTGAAGACAATTACAGAGATAAAGAAATGTGGTAATCCGAAAAGGATAGTCATAATAGGTGTGCTTGCAGCACCCGAAGGAATAACTGCGATAAAAGAAGAGTTTCCTGATGTTGAGATATATGTAACAAAAATAGACAGGGAACTCAACGACAAAGGCTACATCCTTCCCGGTCTGGGAGATGCTGGTGACAGGGCTTTTGGCGAGCCAATTAACATTTCCCTGCTTCCTATGATGCATAATCTTGAATAACGATCATCAGAAGTAGTTCCCGGATAATAATTACAAAAATAGTAAAAAGGATCTGTTATCCGGGTAACAGATCACCTGTTTTTATTTGCTGACCTGGGCAATGGTCCTTATTTCGATCAGCTGTCCCCACATGTGGAAACTCATCATGTCGTTTCTTGGGTAGGCAACGAATTCGACGACGCTCCCATCATTGCGGAATTGTTCTGCAAGGTTTATCGGGTCATAATGTGACTCATCTTCAGTGATGATACCATAGAATCCGCCTTCAAGTTCCATATACGTAACTGTTCCAGTCCCTTTTATAAGTTCGTCTTCCTCAAGAACTATGACATTCAGTTTGAAAGTGTTTTCCGTTCCTGTCTTTTCTTCCCACGGACGCATGTAAATTGCAGATATATTTTGTTCACCCGTATCAACTATTTCGAATTCCCACTGGTGGAACCCGCCTGCACCAACAAGTTTCTCCGTTCCCTCTTTCGGTTCATAGTTGTCTTCTTTAAGCTCCAGTCCATCACTATGTGTAAGGTTCCATGAATAACCTGTTGTGGGATTCTCTGCGAGTTTCACGTGGATTGTGTCGCCCTTTATGGCATATATCGTATCCTGGCTGTCATTTTCCGAATAGGAATTTGTAATGGGTTGCACAATATCAGTTATCTCATCCGCGGTGTTATTATTCTCGCCTGTCGGCAATTCTCCCTGCACATTATCTTCATCTGATGCTACACATCCTGAATTTAGGATTACAATTGAAAGTATTGCAATGAAAGCAATGATTTTGATGAATTTATTATTCAAATATCTCATCTCCTCTTTTTATTTCTTAATAATTGACTTTCAACTATATACGCATTTATTTAGGTTCGGCTAGGTTCGCAGTTACATGAAATTGATAATTGGTCAGGATATATCATGGCGGCAGAATATAGGTAAAATATTTTCTGCTTTTTACTTTTATAATACTCGGCTGATTTCTGCAAATTAACATGTTATCATATCAAATACTCAATAATCTTAAGTACTATGAAGTAGTACATAGGATGCCGATGTACGGCAAACTTAAAAGGTGAAAATATGGATATCGCAACAAAACTGAGATACAGGGTGATTAACCTGAACCATTTCAGACGATGTATGATGAGCAGAATGCACTATCAGCTTTCTTCATACGGGAAAAAAGAGGCAAATATCCCTGCTTTCGACATGAAACCGGTAAAAGCTTCCAGCTTAACAATATGATTAAAGTTCATGAAAAACGAACTGCCATCTCTTAATAAAAGGCTGCCGGATTATAATATTTGTAAGGTCTGAAATCCATGTGGGTGCAATGCACCCAACTCCTCCACAATTTTGTTTTATCTTTTATAGTTCATCGAACTCTATGCTGACCCTCTCTGACTTCTTAGCCAGATTCTTTGAAAGCATACCGGTTTCCATCCTGCAGACGTGAAGAACTCCTGCGGGTACGAGGCAGATTGGTGTGCACTGGATTTCTTTTGCTCTGTCAATAACGAAGTTATCCTTAATGTCCATGGTTTCCATCATCGGGATTTCCATGTGTGACATTTTCTTGATCTTCTCACAGGGTGTGTCAATATCTATAATGATATTACTTCCGTCAAGTTCCCCTGTAATTTTGTGGGTGAACCCACATATTGCTGAATTGACCCGGACCGTTGTTGTCATTTTAAATCACTTGATCATTCGTCATTGAATTCTATGCTGACCCTTTCGGATTGTTTTGCCAGCGTTTTTGAAAGCATACCTAATTCCATCTTGCATACATGAAGTACTCCTGCAGGCACGATGCATGTTGTGCAGCAGACATCTTTTGCCTGGTCCATGACATAATTTTCCTTTATGTTCATAGTTTCCTTCTTTGGTATCTCCATGTGTGATATCTTGGCGATCTTGCTGCAGTTAGTATCAATATCTGCGATGACGGTCTTCCCCTCAAGTTGTCCGGTTATTTTGTGCTTAAAACCACAAATTGCTGAATTTACTCTTACTTCCGATGGCATGGTATGTTCTCCTTAATCACTATAAAGGTCTATAATTATAGATTCATTGCATGTGGATGTTTTTAAAAGTTTGTGTCTAAGTTAAAAAATGCCTGTTTTTTAGCAGTTCTGTCCGATAGCTGCTGTAATTCATAAAAAAAGTGTGTTAAAATAACACATTTTCAGGATTGCTTTTTATCAGATTACTTTTCTTCGTCACCGGAACAACTGCAACAGACATTTCCTTTCAATATCTCTTTCCAGTCCCCGATCACGTCATGTGTCCAGCAATCATCGGCACCTGCTGCTTCTCTCATGGTGAGTGCAAAGATGTATGAGAGGTCCTTTACAGTAGCTCCTGCTTCCAGGGCACCTTTAAAATGTTTTAAAACACATGGTTTTGACCTGGCTTTGATGGAAAGGGCAAAGCAAAGGTACTGGTACGTTTTTTCATCGATTGGCCTTTTCTCGGCATAGAGTTTATCTATCTCATCAAGTTTTTCGGTAAATTCGGGAAAGAACTCTTCAAGCATCCTCATGATTATATCTCCACTGTTTTCTTCAGTTAACACTGTTAATCCGGCATTTGTCAATATGATTCAGTGCCAGATACTTCAAAATATGTTGAAATCGCTATTTAAATCTAATTGCTGTTTTCACCCTGGGTAAGAAATTTGTCTGATCAACTGATTTCATACCTGTATCCTGAAATATTTCCCAAACACTCTGGGACTTTTCTCCATTACAGCAATATACGCACCAAGCAGAATGAATATGCAGCCTATAATGGTGTTTGCAAGCAAGGGCGTATGCAGGATGGTAAAATCAAAAAAGATGCCGCTGACAGGTTCAAGTAATGCCAGTATACTTCCTTTCTGTGCTTCTATCTGTGAGATACCACTGACATACAGCAGTGCGGCCATGGCAGTATTAACAACTCCGAACAATATTAACAGATTCAGGTTATCTGCAAAAACAGGCTTTGGAACTCCGCCTGCAAATGGCAAAAGCAAAATGACACCTATCAGGGTATACCAGAATAGCTGGGCAACGCTTGAGTAGTCATCCTTGATATAGCGGATAGTAACGATTTCGCTACCAAACGAAAACCCGGATAGAATTCCTGCAACTATACCTATTATGTACCCGTTGCCCGTTGTAAGTCCGGTACTTATGCCGGACATATCGACAATGAACAACAGTCCGATAAATGACATTACCAGTGCCACTATACCTTTATGTGTTATCTTCTCCTTGAGTATAAGTGGTGAGAGCAGGGTAACATACATCGGTGCCGTGTAAAGCATCAGTATTGCAACTGAGAAACTGGTGTATTTTATGCATACAAAATATGTAAACAGGGTTGTAGTATTGATAAACCCAAGCAACAACAGGTATCGTTTCTTCTTTCGCGGTATTATCTGGGAAAACTTTCCCGTAAGCATCATAAATACCAGCAGTGAAAGCACACCAAAGAGCTGCTTGTAGAATATCATTGGTCCTGTTGGCACATCTTGCAGGTAATCAACGAATATGCCCAAAAGTCCGAACAGGATAGAACCGGTAACAAGTTCAATATATGGTTTTTTTGATCCCGGATTCATAGCTGGGAAATGGTGATATGGATTATATAGGATTTGGTGGGTGGCGGGATGAGCGTAACTATTAATATTTCAAACCCTACATTTAGATGGGGTTAATATGGCAACATTTATTCACATTGATGTACCAACGGACAATCTTGAGCGAGCAAAGAAATTCTATTCTGATCTTTTTGAATGGGAATTTGAAAAACCATTTCCCGAAATGGATTATTATCTCTACAAAACGACCGGTCTGAACGGGGAAGAAGGCATCCGGGGTGGAATGGGCCTTCGGGGCGAACCTGAACAAAGAATTACCAGCTACATCGGAGTTCCGTCTATTAAGGAATATGCAGACAAGATTGAAAAGGCCGGGGGCAAAGTCCTGAATCAAATGCCGGTGCCTGGATGGGGCTATCTTGCCATCTGTCTTGATACTGAAGGAAATATGTTTGGCATCTGGGAAGACAACAGTGAAGCAAAATAATTATCAGTTACAGACTGCATGAGTGCAGATTATCTATGGTTACTGTGTTAGCATAAGTACGCTGGTACAGGTATTGTTGGAAGAGGTAGTATTTGCAAAAATGAATCCATAATGTCTGTTTGCGACTTTATATATACTGGTCTGCATAATACTGGTTCATAATACTATTTTAAGATCCCAATTTCATCCGGTGTGATAAATTTATTTTTCTGCTTTTAACTTGTAAGTCGAGAAGTTTCCTTCCGTAAGGTGGGAGATGAAAGGCGTACTATCTACANNGCATTTACACGGTTTTTTAGAGAGAAAAAAGGGTTTCCTAACTTCAAATGTAAGCGTGGAGTAGTTCACACGTTACCTTTACATAGCAGACTTACAGTTAAACTAGCCATTAGAACTGTGTATATACAAAAATCTCTTATTGCAGTAGTTATTCCTGTAAGCAGACACCCACCGCATAAAAAACAAAAATTCTATTAAAGGAGGCTCAATGCTAGATATAGATCCGACAGGTATCCTTATTAGGTACAATGTCAAACTCGAGAGCGAGTTGTCCACTGATGAAGTAGCTAGAGAACTTTTTCCTTCCGATGTACTTCTAAGTAATATAGTTGAAGCAGTCTTTGAGGGTGATGAAGATGAGGTCATTATTACTCTCAAAGAAGCAGTAAAAGCCGGAAAAGACCCTATATCCCTTATAGACGATGCTCTCATGGTAGGGATGGATATCGTATCCCAGTTATATGATGACGGACTCCTTTTCCTTCCGGATGTTATTATTGCATCCCATGCTATGACTGATGGAATAGAATATTGCAAACAGATATCCGGGAAGACCCATGAATGCAAGGGAACGGTTGTATCCTATGTTGTTGAAGGGGATATCCATGACATCGGTAAAAAGATATTGACCGTATTTTTGAGATCAAATGGATACGATGTCATAGATCTTGGAAGCGATGTGCCCATAGATGAAGTTATAACTGCCGTGCTGAAACACAGACCTATTATGCTCACCGGTACCTCCCTGATGACAACGACCATGTATTCCTTTATGGAAGTTAATAGCCGCTTACTTGAAAATGATATCCAGATACCATTTGTATGTGGCGGCGGGGCTGTAACCCAGGATTTTGTGATGAACTATGAATTGGGTATATATTGTGAAGATGCTGCAATAGTTCCCAAAATTGCAGATATGATAATAAAGAACAAAAGTATAGAGGAATTAAGGGAACAATTTCATGTACATTAACGGTATTAGTACGGAAAAATAGAATCGAATAGGTGGCTCACATCCAAAATGATATCCCTCTTTGTGTAGATTGGATTGAAGGAAGTGCAAAATTCAGATGAGAGCCAAATATTAATCTGCATCCTCCATGTATTTAATATCTCCTTTTTAGTCAGGAAATACTAAAGATATGAATTATTCATTTTGACTCTAAATGGATATATATCTATAATTTTTCTCTAAAACATGTAAGTAATTCATAAACAAACATAATGGCGTAAGAATATAATGTTGTTAAAACGGGGGTCATATCATCAGTTCTGAAAATCTTATGGAAACCAAACATCCATCTTGCCTGAGGGACGCAGAACTTGAAGGTACTAGACCTGTTTTCTCATTTCTCTGGAGCAATGGAAGTAAGAGGTCAGTAATATCTGTTTCAGATAACATCTCTCTTTTGGATTATTCTCCCGATGATTTTAGCTCAGGGAAAATAGAATATTCAGATATTGTCCATTCACAGGATATTCAGAAATTAGACGAGAGCTTTGCTCAATTCAGAATGGATGACAAAGTATCGCATTTTTCAGCAGGATACAGGATACTGGCCAGAGATGGCAGGACATGTGAAGTAATTGAAAAGACCTTTAAGATCTCACAGGATGGAAGCGATCTTCTTCATGGACTTGTATCTGTAACGGGGAGTCTGGAGCATAACTATAATTCTTCCAGTGATACCATTGCTACCGAAAAACAGAAGGTATATTGTCAAAATATAGTTGATAGCATACAGACTCCTCTTTTGATACTTGACAGTGCATTTCATGTTCTCTCTGCTAACAGGTATTTTTATGAGCTCTTCAAGTTAGGTCCGGAAAAAACAGAAGGAAGATATTTTTTCGATATTTATGGGCGAAACTGGGACCGGCCTTTACTGAAATCCTTTCTTGAGAAATTGTTGGCGGAGAATATTTTCTTTGATAATCTGGAGCTGGAGTGCAATGTAGAGGGTCTTGGTAGCAGAACAATGCACCTTAGTGCAAGACCACTTGAGATTGGAATTGATAATGAGCTACGTATCCTTCTTTCAATAGAAGATGTTACAGTTCAGAGAATGGCTGAAATGGAACTTAAAGCATCTGAAGAAAAATATTCCACGCTTATTGAGAAAGGAAATGATGGTATTCTCATTATTCAGGATGGAATGCTCAGTTTTGCCAACTCTAAATTCTCCCAGATGACCGACATCAAAGAAAGCGATCTTACAGGTCAGAATATCCTGTCATATGTTCCTCTGGAATATCATCGCATGATTACCAAGCGCTTAAAAAAGGTCTTAAAAGATAAACGCGGTGCCAAAAGAAATGATGAGGTAGAGTTCATCAAAAAAGATGTTAGTACTTTTCCTGCTGAGATAAGTCTCTCGTATATATTACACGAACAACGGCCTTCCGTAATGATGGCTGTCAGGGATATATCGGAAAGAAAGCGTGCTGAGTCTGAGCTCAAAGCATCTGAAGAGAAGTATTCCACACTTGTAGAGAAGGGAAATGATGGTATTATCATCCTTCAGGATGATGCATTCAAATTTATCAATTCAAAGTTCTCGGAATTAACCGGCTATTCAAGGGAGGAATTATATGAAAGGGCTTTCATGGAACATTTACCAGTTGATTATCAGCGGATGATCACCAAACGAATTAACAAGGTCCTGAAAGACAGGCGTAGCATTCGCCGAAACAATGAAGTGGAGTTTCTTAAAAAGGATGGTAGTACATTCCCTGCTGAAATAAGCTTGTCTTTCATCATGCATGAAGAAAAACCTTCTGTGATGATGGATATCAGGGATATCTCTGAGAGAAAACTTGCTGAAGCAGAGCTCAAGGCTTCCGAGAAGAAGTATTCCACACTTGTTGAAGAGGGAAATGACGGTATCATTGTTGTGCAGGATGAGGTCCTTGTGTTTGCCAACATGAAATTCTGCGAAATTACCGGCTTTTCCAGGACTGAAATACTGTACAGGCAATTTGAAGACTTTTTAGTGCTGGAGTACAAGCGGCTTGTTATGAACAAGTTCAAGAGAAGTCTTGAAAAGAACCGCAAGGCAACTCTGAAATATGAGATAGAGCTGATCTCAAAGACGGGCAAAAGTACCCCTGCAGAAATAAATTCCTCTATAATAGATCATGAAGGCAGACCTGCTATAATGGCTATTATAAGGGACACTACCGATCAGAAGGAAAAGGAAAGGGAACTCCTTGAGCTCATTGAGGTTCAGAAGGTTCTGGAAACAGTTATCAAAAGCAGTCCAGCAATCGTTTTTTTCTGGAAGCCTTATGAGGACTGGAAAGTGGAGTTCGTTTCAGAGAATATTTCCCAGTTTGGCTATGGGGCTGATGCACTCATGTCCGGTAAAGTGCTTTACGGTGACATTGTTCATCCATCTGATATGGAAAGGCTCACAATGGAATATGATCTGTTCTCAGGCGAAGATCATCTATCCTTTGAATATCGCATACTCACAAAATCCGGTGAGGTCAGATGGGTGGATGAGAGATCCGTCATTAAACGTGATGCTGAAGGAAACGTTCAATATATTCAGGGTATCATCGTTGATATCACCGAGCGTAAGAACGTGAAGAATTTCATGCAGATAGGCTCGGACATGGGTATGCTTTTCAGTCCGCTGGGTGATGTTGGTGACATGTTCTCCCAGCTTGTGGAATTCACGACCCAGATGGATAATCTTGATTGTGGTGCTCTCTATCTTGTTGATGAAACCACCGGGGATATGAATATAGTAGCTCACTCCGGTCTGTCTTCGGATTTCGTTAAAAGTACACGGCACTATGGCGGCAAATCAATTCATGCCAGGCTTCTTAAAAGCGAATATCCTCTGTATACAAGATACTATGAACTGACCTCCATGATACCCGGTGATAAATTAAGTTATGAAGGTCTTGAGGCTACAGCTCTGATACCTATAAGGTATGGTATGGAACTTGTAGCCATATTGATGCTGTCATCTCATAGTGCGTATGCGGTTCCATTCGAGGTTCGTGATTCTCTAGAGGCTATTGCATCTCAGATAGGTCCTGTTATAGGTCGTATGCGCGAGCAAGCGGATGTACAGAGAAATATCAGGAATCTAAAGGTCATCTTCGAATCAATGGAAGATATGGTGTTCATGCTGGATAATGACGGATGCATACTTTACGCGAATCCTTATTCGTGCAATAGGCTTGGTTATTTAGAAAATAGTCTGATTGGAATGAATCTCATTAATATCTATCCGCAGAAAATGCTCCTTGAGGCTGCAGCAGAACTTAAGGTAATACTAGAGGGCAAGGCACATGTTTGCACGATACCTTTTGAATCGTCTTCGCATGAAGTAATACCTGTCGAGATGCGTTGTTCAATGGGGCAACTGGATGATAATCCAATAACGATATGCGTCAGCAGAGAAATGGTATAAGATATCTCTTTTGGTTCTGTTTCATCTTTTTTTTACATTTTTTAGATTGTATTGTATTTATATATATTCAGCATGTTATATTTAGTAATTTTTTTATTTTTATTCATAATCCAGTTCAGAATCATGATTTTGTCATTTACTCTTTGAATTTTATATTATGCATCTCTAAAAATGGAGAGTTGGCATTATTTAAAGATTATGGTGTTTTTTGGATTAACATTTTTTAATTTAAAGTATCTTTTCATTTTTAAGTGTCAGTAGGCATCATAATATTTTGATTTAATTCTTTTCAACACTTTATCTATATTACACAATACATTTCTTTTTATATGTCTATTTCCACAATAGATGTTAATTAATTATATATAAACATTTGCCTATAATTTATAGCCACTGCATTAATCAAATGCACAATAAATGTATAAACGCTATGTAAAAGCTATATATTTTATTATTATTCAAATATACAAATTAATCTCATGTACATACTTTTATATAGGTGTATTATCTGTAGATAACATTTATATATCATAAAAAAAGTGCATGTCTGAGGTTCAACAGAACCTTTTTGTGTAGATTGGATTGAGCTTGACCCAAGCTCAATAAACTAAACTATCCAAATTGAAGGAGGTATAGAATGTTAATAGTAGACAAAGAAGGTATCCTTATCAGATACAACGTTAAAATGGAAAAATCAATGACCCCTGAAGAGGCGGCAGCAGAACTCTATCCAAAAGAGGAGTTATACAAGCCAATCGCAGAAGCGATCTTTGAGGGTGAAGAAGATGATGTGATCGAAGGTCTTGAGGCAGCAATCGCAGCAGGCAAGGACCCAATAGCACTCATCGACGATGCACTTATGGTAGGTATGAAGGTAGTAACAGACCTTTATGACCAGGGTGTCATTTTCCTTCCAAACGTAATGATGTCCGCAGATGCAATGCTCGAAGGTATCGAGTTCTGTAAGAGCCAGTCCACCGAAACCCCTGTACAGAAGGGTAAGATCGTCTGTATGGTCGCTGAAGGTGACGTACACGACATCGGTAAGTCAATCGTAGCAGCACTCCTCAGAGCAGCTGGATATGAAGTTATCGACCTCGGAAGAGATGTACCATCCGCAGAAGCACTCGCAGCTGTCAAGGAACACAAGCCACTTATGATGACCGGAACTGCACTCATGACAACAACCATGTACGCATTCAAGGAAGTCAACGACCTTCTCGTTGAGAGCGGAATCACAATGCCATTCGCATGTGGTGGCGGAGCAGTAAACCAGGACTTCGTTTCAACCTACTCCCTCGGAGTATATGGTGAAGAAGCAGCAGATGCACCAAAGATGGCAGAAGCTATCCTTGCAGGCGCAGATATTGCAGCACTGAGAGCTAAATTCCACAACCACTAAGGTGATTAAAAATGGCAATTAACAGATTCACAACAATGGCATACTCCGAAGCTGACGAAATGGTCTTCGGTAACGCAAAGAAACCTGTAAAAGCTGGTCTCGGTCTTGAGATCGGTGCAGGATACACAACCGCAGAAGTTAACTACGCACCAAGGCCAGAAGCCGGTGAGTCCATGGAGAAACTCGTAAACGAGTACCAGAGGATCACAAAAGACATCATGGCAAGAATGGTTCAGGTAGGTTTCCCATCCGTAGTACTTGAGACAGAGCACGTCCAGCAGATGACCAACAACCCATCATGGGGAGCAGCTGTTGCACACGCACAGAAGACCATCATGGAAGAGTACTATGAAGAATATGGAATCAAATGCGCACTGAGACACACCCCTGGTGACATCAGAGAGCACAAAGAGTTCATGGACCTCAGAGGCGACAAGATGACAGTAGTCATGGAGTCCTTCGACCAGGTCGCAGAAAGCGGCGCAGACCTTCTCTCCATTGAATCAATGGGTGGAAAGGAAATTTTCGACTACGCAGTACTCAGGAACGATGTTCCAGGTATGCTCTACGCAATCGGCTGCCTTGGCTCCATGGACATGGATTACCTCTGGCAGGAGATCGCAAAGGTCGCACAGCAGAAGGGCGTAACCGCTGCTGGTGACACAGACTGTGCACAGGCAAACACTGCAATGTTCATTGCAGGTGG
>DAZF01000012.1 GCA_002507205.1 Methanolobus sp. UBA32
CTTTGCTTTGGTTATGTGAAAAATCTGGCAACAGGGGATACATTCTACGCAGAGTACGGTAAAGGTGCTTATCTTAATGGGACCAGGCTCAAAACATCTAAGAATTCGGAAGTCAGCAGATTTTGCATGAGTATTTATGGCTATAGGCCTAATATTAAAGATGCTGCAGTTCTATCAAAAAGTGTCCGGAGGGTAAGGGTACTTGGAAGTGTGGCACTTGAATTATGTTATGTGGCTGCAGGAAGAATTGACGCATTTACAGATGTCAGGGGTACAATGCGCACCACGGATGTAGCTGCTGGCAAGCTCATTATAGAGGAAGCCGGGGGTATTGTTACTGACGGATGCGGTGAATCTTTAAAGCTGGAAGACAAAGTAATGAGCAGGGTTAGTGTAATTGCATCCAACGGGCATGCACATGACAGGATCTTAAAGCTTTCAACAGGGATAGTACATGAGAGTAAGTAAAATTGGAATTGTATCGCGTTTTGATCAGCAGGAAGCTCTTGATATGGTCAAAAATATCTATGATACTTTTAGTTCTAAAGTGGAAATAGTGCTTTCTCCCAAGACCGGGGAATACCTTGGTATTACAAAGAACTTGATTCCCGTTGAGAAAATGCGTGATGAAGGTGTGGAATTGATCATCTCTGTCGGAGGGGATGGCACAGTACTCAGGAACATCTCTAAAATGGATGATCCATTACCTCTGCTTGGAATTAACATGGGAACCCTGGGTTTTCTCGTNNATAGAGGATATGAGGGCAGATGGTGTTGTATTTGCAACTCCTACAGGTTCAACTGCTTATGCAATGAGTGCCGGAGGGCCATTACTTGATCCCAGAGTTGATGCATCTATAATAGTTCCACTGGCTCCATTCAAGCTTTCCGCAAGGCCATGGGTTATACCTGGTGACAGCATAGTTAAAGTTGAAATGACAATACCGGAAAAGGAAGCTGCAATCGTAATTGACGGTCAGCATTCTTACAGTATAAAGGAACATGATGTTGTGACACTTACAAAGGCCAAAAACCCGGCAAGGTTTGTTAGCAGTTCTATAAATGGTTTTTATGAGAAGGTTCAGAGCAAACTTGCCTGATGAACGATAAAAGCACTAAATATTGCGCAACTGATTCCATATATCATCTTTAGTTATCTTTATAGGACTAATAAATAAGGGCTGCATTCAAATGCCTTCTATTCACTAGATAAAAGTTACTCTTGGACATCTGCAGAAAAAATCCAAATTACCTTAAAATACCTAAATGTTAAATAATGGAACTGGAAATTGACCAACAATCACAGGAGTCAATATTATGTCAGAAAGTAAAGATTACTCAAGAAACAAGCTTGTAGATTATTTGAATTTGCCACCTCTTGATATTGAGATTTGTGATGTGACACTGCGGGATGGTGAGCAAACGCCGGGAGTTGTCTTTACAAGGGAGGAAAAGATCGCCCTTGCTACAAAACTTGACTCTGTTGGCGTTGAAATTATTGAAACAGGGTTCCCTGTGGTATCTGTTTCAGAAAAGGAAACCGTTAAAGAAATCGCCAATATGGGGCTCAATGCACGAACATGTTGTCTTTCAAGGTCAAAACTGAGTGATGTTGAAGTCGCTGTTGATTGTGATGTTGATTTTATCAGTATATTCATTGCGATGTCTGATCTGCATCTCAAGTACAAGTATCATAAGAGTTATGAAGAGATGTTCTCCTGTGCTATGGAAGCTGTCGAATATGCAAAGGACCATGGCGTAGGTGTCAGGTTTGCAGCAGAAGATGGTAGCAGGACAAATGTAGAAGTATTGAAAACTGCTTTCAAGACTGCTGAAGAGTACAAAGTTGATTATGTGAGTATTGCGGATACTATAGGTATTCTTACTCCNNAGTACCACGCATTATCTTGTCAGTGAGATCAAAAAGACAGTAAATACTCCTATTTGCATTCACTGCCATGATGATCTTGGTCTGGCAACAGCAAATACTCTTGCTGCGGCAGAGGCAGGTGCCAAACAGCTACATACCACTGTTAATGGTATAGGCGAGCGCGCAGGCAATGCTTCACTTGAAGAAGTGCTTGTTTCATTGAGGATACAATATGGTATCGACAGGTATGATACCACTAAACTGACAGAACTTTCAGCAATGGTAAATGAATTCTCCGGACTCAAACCTGCAGTTAACAAGGCAATTGTCGGAGAGCATGCTTTTTCTCATGAATCTGGTATCCATGTGTGTGCGATACTTGAAGAACCGCGTACATATGAACTATTCAGCCCGGAAATGGTGGGTGGTAACCGCCATCTTATAGTGGGTAAACACACAGGTATGAAAGCCCTGAAAGGAATAGTGGGGAATATGGGCTATGATCTTTCAAAGGAAGAACTTGGCACACTCCTTGACAGGATAAAGAACTGTACCGAGACTAAACATGGCATATCGCCATCAAAACTTGAATCAATGGTAATTGAAACAAAGAAGCATTAATAATCCATTAATGCATCTTTTTTATTTCTGGAACTACGCGCGAATTCACCATCTTTGGCGCCATTTCTGCTCTCTTCCTGTGGGTGCATGTCGTCATAGTAATTCATTTCATCGTTGTCAAGTATAATAACATAATCTGCAGAGTTTCTCAGGGCTGTTGAAAACCCGGGTTCGACACCAAAGATTATAGTCTCTTTTCCATGTTCGTTCGCTTTATTCAACAATGGTTTAAAATCAGCATCCCTCGTAACAAGTGCCATTGTATCAATAGTTGGGTTATAGACAAGCTCCATTCCTTCAACAGCAAGTCTTACATCAACATCACTGGAGCATATTATGGGTTCAAATCCATTGTTCTCAATGGCTTCTACAAGTTTATCAGATGCATACTGGTTCAGGAATACTCTTCCNNTTGACATTACCATATTCTTTCAGAACATCCCTGATCTCTTCAAGATTTACATTGAACTCTTTGCGCAATACATTTGGACCATCTACGAGCAGGCCAATGCTTCTTCTTCCTGTTTCTTTTTTAGTACTAAGATATTTGACAATAGAATTAAGTCCGGTTTTCACGTTAGCCATGATGCCTCACTATAATTATAACAGATAATAAGATCGACTTTAATAGTCGTGTTCAATAATTTCTATAAGTGCAATATACGTTATAAATATTATTATGCAGGTTTCACATATAATTTATTATAAAAACTCCACTATCTCAATGATAGCTGCATAGCTTCAATTCTGTTCCGGTCACACTTTTCCATGCGTTCAGTGTTCCAGAATTTCCGCTAGCAATTTCCGTGTTATGTTCGTTCTTGATATTGGGTTATTATCCAATATGAAATAGTTTACAAACCTCCCACTAATTCTCTTTCTTGTAAAAAGAATTTCTCCGCCATATTTTATAAACGTATCCATTATTCCTTCAAACTGGATTTTCTCCATATCTGAAAGTTCTATAAGGCTTTCCCCATCAAGTACCCAGTTATAGACTTTAAGAAGTGTCACTTCACGTACCCTTTTGAGTTCCTCTGTATCCTTGAAATCATCAACGTATACCGAGCGTTTAAGCTGCGGAGACCAGCCTGCCAGCTTCTCCTGCATATCAATGAACTGGATTGGGATCACTTCATCTTCTTCCGGTCTTGGAAAAAGTCTTGCAAGATGATTTGCAGCTCGTGCCAGGAAGATCACCTT
>DAZF01000036.1 GCA_002507205.1 Methanolobus sp. UBA32
TTTCCTGAACATGTACCAGATTAAGGGCAATGAGCATTTCGTGAAAGGTGGATTACATCCGGATTTGTGACCATTTCCCAGAAAATATTCAGTTAATAAATCACATCGTGGTGATCATAGTCAAGTATTCTGATTGCTTGGTTACCCACGTCGATTTCATAGATCAGTACAAACGAAGAGTCAATATGTACTCTTCTTGCACCATGCAAATCGCCACGTAACGGTTTAAAATGATATGGGTTCTGGAGGATTTGTTGAATCTTTTTGCCGATGATGCTCATCTGTTTAGGATTCTTTTTAGCGAGCTTCATAAACTTTTTATCGGCAATCTCCGATACAACGACATCATACTCCATTATTTTTACCCATATCTTTCAGAAAAATCATTCACACTGACAAATTTTCCTTTTCGGATTTCGTTGAGCTTTTCCAGGTATTCCTGCTTCGCTTTTGGTTCCTGGGATACTATACTCTCCATGAACATCTGTATCTGTTTGCTCATGCTCATTCCATGGGATTTACACATGGCAGAGAATTCATTATATGTCTCTTCATCCACATTAAACGTCTTTAATACCATTGATTTCACCCCTATTAATTAATGTTTAATAAATCTATTTAACATTATTTAATCATTTCTCTTCCTTGCGCATTCACGGCAAGCCCTCCACACCCGCCCAGCCCCCAATCCCGTAACACTAGCAAGACTGAGAGCGGAGGAGGGCCGTCAAGATCTGCCCTCCGGGAGCGGAAGTCTGCGCAGGACTGCAAGTCCTGCCACATATCGTTAGATGTTGCATTAATCTCAAACCCAGCGTGAATGTGACTTGCGAAGCCAGTCGCATTGACGCACCAGCCTTTTTGTAGTGTCGTGTTGCGAAGCAATACGGCACGGTCACTAATCCGGAGCACCGTTTCCCTGGTTAACTGGCTGACGTGCCGACCAGGCCGGCAGCCCACCCGCCAACCTCCGGCCTCTAGCCTATTAGTAGATAGTACCTCTGTGTGCACGGTTTTGGTGCACAATGTCTCTTGATATCGACTTTTCGTTCTTATATTTCTTTTCAATGTTAAGCAAACTATATATACGCCTTTGTTTTGGTAGCTATGCCTATTACCTTAATTAAGGCTTAATTGCAGCATGGTGTTTTTGAAATTAATCAGCATGTTCAAAGACACTTTTTTTTATACTTAATTAAGGCTTATCCGATACAACACGTTTTTAAAAATTATATGCATCAATTGACATGTATTTTTTTATACTTAATTAAGAAAATATACTTAATTAAGAAAATTACAATGTTATTTATAGCAAAAATGTTTACTTACTTGTATGAGGGCCATCGAGTCATTTACCAACCACCCACTCTTTTTAACGATCCTGTTGGTCCTCGTCCTTCTTACTCCGTCTGTTGCGGCTGAATCTGTTGAGCGTGTTGTTAATGGTGAGTTCAATAGTGCTGGTCAGTGGAATACTCCGACCGACTGGACTATGCATTTTGTAGACTGGGGTATGTATGAGGCTGAAAGTTCAGTTTCTTTTTATCCATATGAAGGTCGTATTAATTTTTTTCAAACCTTGATTATGTCAGGAAAGGGAGAATTAGGACATTATCAGTATGTTGATCTGACGGATGTCAATGAGTTAACTTACATATACGCTACTACGTGGGTTAGTTCTGCTAACAATTGTGGATACCTTACTTTAAATGATGTAGTTGTCAGGCAATATACTTCTGAAACTAACGCTTGGGTTTCTGAAACCATAGATGTGTCAGGTTATACAGGAAGTACAAAAGTTCACTTTTATGTTTATGATAGTGTCGATGCCGGCGCTTGTCTAATGGTTGATGATGTATCCGCCATGACTGTTGAAGCGGTCAATTATAACTCGACTTCTACCGGGTCGATCGATCTTAACATTGATAGCAGTCTGTTTACCGGTGAGCCTATTTCTTTTGATGTCGATGTCACCCATGAAGAAAACACGGAATATCTTTACCATAACTATTATATTGATAATGGGGTTGATTCCTGGACAATTGCAGATGATGAGAGCATCTACGATTATATGTTCTCCGTCCTTCCTTCCGTGTCCGGTGAGGTCCATGTGGAACTCTATGAGACATACGCTTATTATCTGCCTGCTGAAGGTTACAGCGTTGTAGAAAACAATCTTCTTGATGAGATCTATGTCAATGTTGTAGATAGGCCATCGAGTACAAAGAGTGAGATATGGACGGTTGGGGATCTGTTTGCAAACACATCCATTGACTTTTACTATGATATAGAGGATTATGACCTTACAACTTATGATTATTATGTAAGTGTAGTACCATCGTCACTGGATTATTCATCTTTCAGAGGGGAAGTATTCAGGCGCTCCGATACATTCACCCGTGAACTTTTGCCAGGTACGTATATCGCACGTCTGGAGCGGGAATATGAAGGCCAGTACAGGTTATTGGATTCCTATCTGTTCACTGTTTCCGATAGTGAGGATGACATAGAAGAGGACATTATAGTTTCTTCATCTATTCCAGACACTAACAACGATATGCCGGATCTTACCGATGACGGCGAATATGTACCGCCTGAGCTGATGCCCGGTGACGGCAATCTGACTATCAACCAGTCGTTGTTTTCCGGATATTATGAAGGGGTCGGCGGTGCCTTCAATGGTCTTAACACTGTTACAGGTTCGTTCATCTATAGGACCATGGCCCCTATCAGGCTGATGTCGGGAACCGTTGTATCTGTTGCATCTGTTGGTACTACCTCCATGAATCAGGCGGCTTCCCTGTTTGCTCCTGCAGGTGTTGTCCTCTCGGCGTTATTGTCGTCCATTCCTGCCGCCTACAAGAACTTAATAACTCTTGTCTTGTTCATGTCTGTGGTCATGCTGTTAATGACAAGGAGCGGTTAATAATGGCGCTTCTGGACTTTGTGACCTTGTTAGATGGATTAGCTCAAATGCTGTCATCCTTGCTTGATGCGATTTTGTACCCTTTTCAGTTGTTCTATCTCTGGATAAAAGGAATTGTATCTCAAATACTGGATCCATTCTTTGTATTCTTTGATAGCGTGTATGCTCTGTTTAGTTCTGTTTATGATTTCTTCTCATCCATTCTCTCATATTTCCCTGTTGAATGGGTCGTATTGATACTGTCCGCATTTACCATATTTGCCGGGCTGTGGCTGTATTCCTACCTGAAGGATGTTGAAATATTCGGGTTTAAGATCTAGGTGGACTGATGGGCGATTTCATAGAAATAATGCAGTTTATCGGCTCTGTCGTTGTTCTGATATTTGACATATTATCAGATGTCAATTTCGGGGAGTTCTCCTTGCTTCAGATATTCCTTTCAATCCTTCTATTGCGTGTTGTGATCTGGTTTATTGCCCGTATTCTTGGAATTAACATAGATACTTCCCTGGAGTCTTCGGCTGAGTCCTTCCGTGCCGGCCTGGGTTCTCGTTACGGTTCCGTTTCTAAAAAATACAGTAATTACAGGCATAAGAACAAGATGAGGCTTTCCTGGAAATATACCAACAACAACAACGTTAATAAAAATACGATAAAGTTTAAAGATTATTTCGATCTGCACAATAATAACAGAGGTGGGCGTTAATGGCAGGCCTTAATTTCAGTTTATATAATGTTTCTTCGCCTGCCCCGGTTGTAGAGGTTAATTCAGAGCTTGCAATAGTTCTGCTTCTTACTATTGCATTCTGCCAGGTCATGCAGCTTATGATAACTCTCTATTTCCTGTCATTTACAAAGAAACTCGGCGGTGAATCATGAACTCAATGTATGACATCCTAACTTCAATTGTAGGAGTCCCGGCTAACGATTATCAAAGCTTGATATTGTACATGGTCGCAGGTTGTGTGTCTGTGCTTGTGGTGTACTTTGTCATAGCGTTATTCAGGCTTACAGGTGGCTTAATTGGCACCGTAGGAAGAAGATAAAAGGAGGTGAAAAACAAACATGGCTGATCTAACAGGTTTTCTCTTAAACATTTCTGAGATAATGACCGCTACTGCGGGATGGGTTACGGATATAATGGGTATCTTTATGGAGCCTCCGCTTGTGGTCTTTGTCGGTCTGGGAATATTCGGAACAATTGCTTACCTGGTCAAAGGTATGCTCCACAGATAAGCAATTGAGTTGTGTTGTGTGCAAGGTTGGAGCATATCCAACCCTTCCCTTTAATCTATGAATCATGAGTATTAAAATACTATGGGGTGTTCCCGGGGCGGGTAAAACGAATTATGCGGTCCGCAAGGTGCTGAAAACCCTTAAGAATGGGTCAAAAAGGCATGTATTCACTAATTTCCCGGTTCATGATAAGAAGCTCGGATACACTAAGGTTTGGAAGCCTGAGCTTGCCTGTCAGCTTGTCACAGATTCCCTTATTGTCGTTGATGAGGCTTACAGGGACTTTAACAGCCGTGATTATTCTAAATTCCAGGATTCCACGCATACCTTTTTTGCAACTAACAGACATCTGAACAACGATATTCTGATAATAGCCCATAATCCGGCCAGAATAGATAAAGTGATCCGGGAGATCACAGAGGAATTTATTCTTATGCACTGTCATAAGATCCCATTCACTAAGATCGTTATCTGGTTCAGTGCTGATGTCTTCCTCGATGAGGTCGCTCTTTCCCAGCGATACACCGCTAAACATGCCATCTACTGCATAGAGCGTTATTTGTTCAGTAAGCGTGTAGGCCGTGCCTATGATACTCATTTTTTCAGGGACAAGGACCTCATAGAACCCGAGTTCGAAGACTGGGGCCAGGTCCTCAATAAAATAGATGAGGTTAATGAGGTCGATGAGGAGGATCTATTATGCTGAATGTGTCCACTACCGACATAATCCTTTTTCAGAATCAGTTATACGTTTCAGATAGCTTCATGGCTCAATATGTCCAGGCACTTCTAACAGTTGCCATAATATGCTCTATCGGCGGCTTTGGAACTGCCCTTATCGTCCATGATGCACTCGTTCCCTATCTGAGATCACGTGTATTGCTCGATGAACTTGATAAGGGGGTGATGACATCGGATGGCGACAAATTGCAGGCCTGACAAAGAAGAAACGCAGGAAAAATAACCGGCAATGGACCAGATTCAGAAGCCGGGAGAAAAATAAAGGTGGTGGTGCAGGCAGAAGACTTCGATTATACTAATCATCACTTACCTTTTTATTTTTAAATTGTGTGCAAATGTTAAAAGAAATTTAAATAATATGTATGATTGTATACTAATCGAATGAATAATATTATAATTGAATTTGCAGATGATTGCAGGACCAGGGGGTACTCACAAAGAACTGTTGAATCATATACAGGTCATGTCAAATACTTCATGGAAAGGCATACTTTAAGATCCCAGGTAGGTGTAGATGAACTTCAAATCTTTTTAATACACCTCAGAGATGAACGAAAACTGACACTTGCTACCATAAATGCATACTTTGCAAGCCTTAGCACTTTTTTTGATTATCTGGAATTTGAAGGCATCCTGCAAAAACATGATATTGCAAGATTCCGCAAACGCTATCTTCGCCACTACAAAAAGAATCATACCCCGGAGAAGAAGCAGCTAATAAGCATACAACAGATGAAAGACTTCATCGGATCTATTAAGCCCCTTGAACATCAGACCTTAATCATCTTCCTGGCAAAGACCGGAATAAGAAGAAGGGAACTGACAACCCTTGATAGAAGTGATATATCAATGCAGAATAACACGGTCCTGCTAAAACCAACCGGCAAAAGGTCAAACCGCCTTATCTATTTTGATGATGAATGCAAAGCCTTCCTGGAAGAATACCTCAAAACCCGGACAGATGATAATGAAGCCCTTTTCCTGTCCTCCGCAGGCTCCAGAATAACACGAAGCACGGTCTACAGGATAGTAACGGATTATGCTCAAAAGTTCGGTATACACGATCCTAAAGGCCATGTTCACGAAAAGTTTACGCCTCATTGCTGCCGTGTCTGGTACACCACCCACCTTAGAAGATCCGGCATGTCAAAGGACTTCATCAAGGAACTCCGAGGAGACACCAGAGGCGAAGCAATAGACATCTACGACCAGATAGGAGCAGATGAACTAAAAGTTGCCTACATGAAGCATATCCCGCAGTTGGAAGTTAAGCCACAGTTAAGCCAGACGAACCATAATCAAGTCATACAAGACAAGTAAAAGCATCAGGACAACATACGTGGCTATGAACAAAATAATGTTATATGTTTTTGAGTTGCCGCATTTTCTCCACTCGGACATAAAAATAATTGAGTTTACTTCTATAAGTAATTATGCAAATGAGCAATATTATTAATACGGTGTTCGTAAAAAGCCGGATATTTAAACGAAAGTAAAATCTAAGCTCTGATTAAAAACAAAAAGAGAAAAGGAACCCGGACAAGCCGGGATTCAGCCAGAAACGCCCGAACCGGGATTCGAACCCGGGTCGGAGCCTCGACAGGGCTCCATGATAGGCCTCTACACTATTCGGACATTTTGTAAGTTTTCGCTTGTGAGCACCCCTAAAAGGCGGTGCTTGTATATAAAGCTTATTCTTGATTTTGGAAGTCCCGCCTCCCAGACTCGAACCGGGGACATCGCGGTGCCTGCGCGTAATGTGATCATATCACATGAATCAAACTACAGCCGCGCACTCTACCACTGAGTTAAGGCGGGTCTAACAAATCATGCTTCTGCACGACGTTGTCGCCGAAGCAACACTCCAATACGCACAATCATACTTAGCTCTTTCGCCGAAAAGTAAGTCTGAATGGAACGAGCATATAAAAGAAGGGCAAAAATGAAGGTTCAATAGAAGCAGAGAAAAGAAAATAAATTGAAAAAAGGTCACCCTGAATTCAGGATGACTTAATATCAATATCAGAAAGTGTCCAGTTCGCCGTTAATAACCATCTTGGTTATCTTTGTGACATCAGCAAGCCATTCATCCATTACAACTTCGGTTTCAGCTCTTATGGAAGCGAAGTTTGCGCCATCTTCCGGAATGATCTGTGCACTTGCCACAAGTGGCTGGTCTATTGGCTGGCCTATCTGGGAGAGCAGCTTAATGTAGACATCCTGCACTTCAGGAACAGCCTTTACGATATCCCTTGCCATCTGAGTGGAAAGCAGGTTGTATATCTTACCGATATGGTTAATAGGATTCTTACCACTGGTTGCTTCCATACTCATCGGCCTGTTAGGAGTAATAAGTCCGTTACAGCGGTTGCCGCGACCTACTGAACCATCATCACCCATTTCAGCAGAAGTGCCGGTCACGGTCAGGAACACAGAATTACACTTTACATTGTCTGCTGCATTGATGAAGGTCTTAACATTACGCTCTGTACGCTTAAGCGCAAGATCGGTAACATACTCTGCCATCTCTTCCTTTAGATTGAGGTAGTGGTCCATATCATCAATATGCTTACCAACCATACCACAGCATATTGTAAGGTTGATGTCATTCCCATCCCTCAGACCCATTACCTTAATATCGGTTCCAATTCCTGGAATCTTCTTTTTCAGGTCAGTTACCAGCATCCTCTCGGACTCATGGACAATCTGTTCAAGTTCTGAGAATGGAGCGTGTCCGACACCAAAAGAAGTGTCATTTGCCATTGGTATCCTGTCCCTGTTGAAAACATCCCTGAGGTCAGATGAACCGGTACCAAGTTTACAATCAATTATAATGTCACTTTCGAGGTCGATATCTACTATATTGGTCCTGAGGTATTGCCTTGCTGCCCTCAGAGCAACAGACTCTGCAGGGATCTCCACGCCTTCGAACTCCTTGGTTGCCCTTCCCACAAGCAGGGTGTATATAGGCTGGATGACCTCTCCGCCACCGAACTGTGGGTTTGATCTTCCTGCTACTATCTGAGTCTCATCAGTATTGTGATGAAGAACTACACCGCATTTCTTGACATATTCCTTGCACAATGCACGGCTTACTGCTTCGGCAAGACCATCGGAGATACTGTCAGGGTGACCCACACCTTTTCTCTCCACAAGTTCTATCTGCTGTTTTTCCACCGGCGTTTCAATAAGGTGTTCAACTTTGATGTTTCGCATCATTACTAATCCTCAATAATATCAATTAAGAGACAAACGAAAGATAAGGACAGATAATCAAGGTTAATTATGTATCCTTCGCTATACCTAGAGATTATACCCTATATAATAATATCTGTCCATGTTAATAACTGTGAGTAATGTAATTGATTTTATTCAATTCAGAAATAGAAATATAAGCTCAGCGTGAAGTCTATATGCTATAAAAGTCTTTCAAAGAACGTTCAATTGATACTGATTATAATTTCACAGAAGGATCTCCATGATACGTATTGCAATACCCAATAAAGGGCGCTTACATGACCCAACCGTAAGTCTCCTCAAGGAGGCAGGATTGCCTGTACTTGAAGGAGGGACAAGGAAACTTTTTGCCAAGACAACTGATCCCGAGATCACTTACCTGTTTGCAAGAGCTGCAGACATTCCTGAGTATGTACAGGATGGTGCCGCTGATGTGGGCATCACCGGCCTTGATCTCATACATGAAACCGAATCTGACGTAGAGATACTGCTGGACCTTAAGTTTGGAAGTGCAAATCTTGTCCTTGCCGTACCTGAAGATTCACCCATAACTTCTGCAAAAGAGCTTGAAGGAATGCGCGTTGCAACCGAGTTCCCTAATATTACTGCCAAGTACTTTGAGAATCAGGGAGTGAACATTGAAGTAATAAAAGTAAGCGGTGCATGTGAAATGACCCCTCACGTAGGGATTGCCGATGCCATTGTGGACATATCCAGTTCAGGCACCACTCTTGTCACCAATCATCTCAAAATGATTGAAAAGGCATTCACATCATCGGTCTACCTTATTGCAAATAAGAAGTCAAAGGAAAATAACGATAAGATCGGACAGATTCAAACCGCTGTTGAAAGCGTCCTGAGAGCAAAAGGAAAACGTTACCTGATGATGAATGTACCAGCGGATTCACTGGAAACTATCAAGAAAGTACTTCCCGGAATGGCAGGTCCCACGGTAATGAAAGTTGAATCTGATGACTCGATACTTGCAGTGCATGCAGTTGTTGATGCAGGCACTATCTTTGCCACAGTGGATGAACTCAAGAAGGCAGGTGCCAAAGACATACTGGTAGTGCCTATCGAGAGAATGATGCCCTGAGGTAGCATGAACTTTGAAGTTATCCCCGCCGTTGATATGAGAAACGGCAAATGCGTACAGCTTGTCCAGGGCGTTCCCGGCAGCGAGATGGTCTCCATAGATGATCCGGTGGCAGTAGCCAAAGACTGGGTGTCCCAGGGTGCAAAGACCTTACACCTCATAGACCTTGATGGTGCCATTGATGGAAAACGCAACAATGCACCTATCATCGAAAAAATAGTAAAGGAATTCAAACCTCATGGAGTGGAGATACAGGTCGGCGGAGGAATACGCTCTTTTGAAAATGCAGCAGACCTGCTAAAACTCGGGGTTGACAGAGTTATACTCAGCACAGCAGCCATAAATAATCCACAACTCATCAAAGAGCTTGCAGATGCATTTGGAAGCGAGCACATCAACGTTGCCCTTGACTCCAAAAATGGCAAGGTGTCTATTGAAGGATGGCAAAAACAATCCCAATTCACAGCTGTTGAAATGGGAATAAAGTTTGAAGAACTCGGAGCCGGAAGTATCCTTTTCACAAATATAGATTCAGAAGGGTTGTTGCAGGGTGTCAATACCACACCCACTGAAGAACTGGTAAAGTCGGTCAGCATCCCGGTAATAGCATCCGGCGGAGTTACAAGCCTTGATGACCTGATCGCTCTGAAAAAGACAGGCGCAAAAGCAGTTGTTGTCGGAAGTGCATTATACACCGGAAAGTTCACACTTCCAGAAGCAATAAATATTATAAGTGAATATTTATAAAAGAATTAAATGACCAGGTGCACCCATGAGAAAAGCAAACATATCACGTAAAACCAGCGAAACCGACATCAGCGTCGAGCTGGAACTTGACGGAGAAGGCATTGCAGACATTAGCACCGGTGTTGGATTCTTTGACCATATGCTCACTGCATTCACAAAACATGGTAACTTCAATCTCACTGTAAAGGCCACCGGCGATCTTGTAGTTGATGATCACCACCTTATAGAGGATACAGGCATCGTTCTAGGACAGGCAATAGCAGAAACACTTGCTGATAAAGCCGGTATTGCAAGGTTCGGTGAAGCACGCATACCTATGGATGAAGCACTTGCAAGTGTGGCCCTTGATCTTGGAGGGCGCAGTTATCTTGTCATGAATGCAGAGTTCAAGGCTCCAAAAGTGGGAGAATTCAGCACACAAATGGTAGTTCATTTCTTTGAAGCCGTTGCCCAGAACTCAAAGACAAATATGCATGCTCATGTCTATGGCGACAATGACCACCACAAGATAGAAGCACTTTTCAAGGCGTTTGCTTATGCTCTTCGAAGAGCTACGGTAATTGAAGGAAAAGGAATTAAAAGCACTAAAGGAGTGCTTTAAACCTAAGGAGTATTGTTCCATTCCTACTGGAATTTACTTCTCAATTTATCATAGAAGGCCTGTTCTTTTCCCTTTGTCTTTTTTGAAAGCCTCTCAACTATCAGTTCAGGAGTGCTTTTTGCGATATAATTATAGCGAGGACTTCTGTCCACTATTAGATTCAAGTCAGCATCCAGCCCACTTGCCTCTATTCCGTCAACCCTGATATCACAGGTCGTGTTCTCCATTATCTGCTCTGAAAGATGTGATACAAATATAGACATGGTACTATTGTTCTCAGTCAGCACTTCGAGAATACCAGCCATTATCTTTGCAGATGCACCCGGTTCCGTGATTGATTCAAGTTCATCAGCCAGCACAAATTTTGCAGAATCATCAGCCACCACGGAAAACTCAGTAAGAGTCGTTTCGAATGCACCTGCATCCAGCGTGCCTTTGGATTTGGCAAAGTAGTACATCGACTCAGTAAGGGACAGTTCCATATGCTGCGCAGGAACAGGGAATCCCATGTGCGCAAGGATGATGCTCTGGGCAAGAAGTTCCAGAAGCGAAGTCTTACCTCCTGAATTCACACCACTCAAAAGCACAACCCTGCTACCTTCATCTTTGGGACTAAGACTGTTCTCCCCCACCGAATAGTCAATAGGTACCACATCACCATGCCGGGATAACAGAAAAAGATTCCTTCCATCCTTAAAGCCGACACCGGTTTTGTCTATAATTTCCGGCATTACAAGACCGTATTCACGGGCAAAAGAACCAATGGCAAATCCCACATCAAAATCGAGTACTTCACGAACCATCTCCTTAACGATTTCCCTGTAGGAAGATAATATGCGGGAAACCTCACGTTTGTGATTGAATTTTCTTTTAAGAGCTTTTGTATTCAGGTGTTGCTTTAAAGCATTGAGTTTATCAACGTCTGCTTCAACAGGATGCATTATCTCTTCCGGGAAAAGAGAATCAACCAACAATCGTTCCTTCCTCTCAAGCTGAAGTTCATTGCATATCCTGTCCGCAGCTTCCTTAACAATAGAATGATAACTCTTGTGCAGTTTCTTACCAAGTATCTCTTTCAACTCAATTGAGCCGTTCATCACCTTCAGCATATCCTGTCCACTGAGGGTCATCTGACTATTTTCAAGACAGGAATTCAGATTACCATTTAAAATGCGGACTGTTTCTGCAACGGTTGAACTAAGCTTATCCATAGCATCAGAAACCCTATCCACCTCTTCGTCCGTACCATGAGCAATATCACCATTCTCATCGATCAGAGCCAGCGTGGAAGCAAGCAGCTCAAGTTTATCGTCGTCCATCCTGTCAAAAAAATCAATTCCCTTGGAACGAAGCAGCCTTATCACTTTAATAGAAGATTCCAGTGACTTGAGATTTTTGGAAAATGCAACTATTTCCTTTTCAGGTATAATCTTGAAATCATCCATTTCCTGCAGGTCAGAAAAGAACTCCGGCTCCACATCTTCCGGGAGATCGAATGAAAGGTAATCATCGCCCACGACGATAACCTGGGAAAAGCCTCTGGAAACATCAATGAATTCGGAAAGAGAACGTGCAAAATTTACATCTATCAATCCTGCAAAACGTTTTCTTGCATACTCATAACTTTCCTGGTCAGATGTTATGATCACCCTGTCACGTACCTTCGGACACTGGTGTTTAAAATTGAGTTGAACAGCCATTGATAGCAGGTCAACAATAGTCTTATCCCCTCCCAGTATGTTGGCAGTTTCCATATAGTATGAGACCGATTCACGCACCTTCATTATTTTTTCGACCTTGGTGGATGGATACGGGAAAAAAATATGCAGTTTGTCTCTGGAATATCGAGTATGTGCAAACTCCTTGACGAGGTCAAGCAATTTCTCATACACATCCATTGACTCCTTGGTTCTCAGAAAATCAGAAACATTTACCCCTTCAACCCTGGAAACTACGTCCTGTATCAGGGATATGGCATAACGCTGCCCAATACCTTCTACCTCGGAAATGCTTGCTATGTCCCCGGCAAGTATAGCATCAAGTGCCTGGTTCTCACTACCAAAATGTTCTACAAAACGTTTTGACATTTTATCCCCAATGCGGGGAATATCCTGTAAAGTCCTGACCTCAGCTAACATTATACCTCCAATTAAGATACGAAATTGTCCAGAGTGCAGTTTGCAATGCCTCGTTCAACTTTGTACCTATCTCTTTCCGACATCCCGCTCATAGATGCTGAAGCCTTAGGCTGCAGTTTTTTAGCATGGCTTTTGTTTCTCCGGTTAGGGATCATCTGGGAATCATAATACATATCCCACATATCGTCGACCTCATCCCGTGCATCGGAGAACTCCAGACTTCCTGCCAATGAAGATGGAACCTTTGTGAAATGCTCAAGACCTACGTGTCTGCCATTACCTATCCAGGCAATTTCTCCTTCAATAACTGAAACAGGAAGGTCGGGGTTCTTCCTTGCAAGCCAGCGACAGAACATATCCCCTACCTGGTGTGGTGAATCGACTTTAACAGACAGTACTCCATTTACAAAATAGGGACGGGAAAACATGCATAAACGATGATATGAACGAGTGACATCACGCATGAAGTTGTAGTATTTCTTGCCGGTGGCGCTCTTGCCGGAATAAAGAAGACCAACATTATCTTTACAGGAACATAGAAAACGAACCAGCTCAATAGGTGCTGAACTTCGATGCCTCAATACCATGGCTATGTACCCTTCAACATCAGGGTCACGCTGGAACATCCTTGACCCCTGTTTTCCAAATATGTTGCGAACGAGTGTTGTTGTGTCTGCAATGCCCCTGAAACCAAGCACTTTTACTTCATCAACACCATTGAAATCCATTTTTTGTTTCAGCCCATCTTTATCCTTTGCGGAGATAAGGTCGCAATTCGGATCTTCTATTAGTTCTGCACAGGCAAGCAGAACACCCTCGACATTTTCCCTGAAAGCTACGATCATGCACCCACCCCTGCAAAAGAAAAAAGATTTGTCTGCTTTTTTCCATTGATCTCAATAAATGGTCGTGCACGGGCCAACACAACACCCATGCGTGCAAGTTCCTTTTCTGATGCAATAGGCCTTGACTGAATGATCCTGTTCGCACCGACAGGACCGATTCCAGGCACTGTGAGCAATTCTTCCCTGCTTGCAGAATTTATGTCCACCGGGAACATATCCGGGCGACATGACGCAAGAAGCATTTTAGGATCAGCATTACAGAGAAAACCATTGTCATCGAGCACATGATCAAGATCGTTTGCAGTCAAACCATAGTCCTTTAAAAGATAAGAGGTCTGATACAGCCTCGTTTCTCTCCACTGTGGAGAGGGGTCATTATTCTCAAGTGGTGTGAAAGGGACCGGATCAAAACTCATGAAATATGGCCTCCTTAATTCATATTGGTCCATGAACTTCTCGACGGTTCCAATGATCTCCCTGTCAGATTCCTGCAGGGCCCCTACAACGAACTGGGTGTCATTAGCACCAATTATGCGACCTCTGGAACCTGCTTCATGCCTTTTTTTGTTAATAAGATCCCGTGTCCACTGTAAACGCTGAAGCACATCATTCCGGTAATCAAAATTCGGACATATTTCCGAATAGTTCAGTGAACTTGTAGTCTCAGCATTCACACCAAATTTATTTGCACAATCTGCAATCTCCTCAAGCAGATATTTTGGAGTACCGGGCATCACACGGATATGGATGTAGCCGGTAAACCCCTGGCCTCTGAGAAGTCTCGCAACCTCCAGCTGTTTCTCTGCCGTCCTTTCGGAATCTCCCATGACACCGGAAGACAGGAAAAGGCCCTCTATTGCATTTCTTCTGTAGAAAGACCATGTGATCTTTACAATTTCCTCAGGACTTAATGATGCACGTACAGAATCCCTCCCACACCTGTTAGGACAATACGTGCACTCCCCGGAACACGAGTTTGTCATCAAAGTCTTGTAGAGTTGTATGCAGCGGCCATCAGGCCCAAAAGCATGACAGACTGCACTTTGGTTGCAACTATCATACTTGGTGCCTTCGGACAATACTCTCATCCTTTCCATAAGCGTCATATGGTGCTCATTAACAGGATTCCTCTGAATCATCAGTGAGTAATATGCATGACATGAATATAAGCAACTGGCAAGCGGGGTGAAAGTATTCATCCAGAAGAACATAGTCAAAGCATCCCTAAAAACAGAAACAAAAAAGGAATTGAAAAAGAAGAAAATTATGGAGGGATTGATGGAGGTATAGTAGCAGACCTACTAATAGATGAATACTAAAAGAAAATCATTCTTTTTTGAATTTGACATTCACCTTCAAGATGCTTATTGGCTCCAGTTTCTTCCACAGAACTGTTGCTTCCCTGTCAAATCTGAACTCATTGACATTCTGATCAGAGAACTCACCGTCAACCTCGTAGATAAAGAAACCGTCTTCACCATTTGTGGAAACAATGTTGTCCTGACCGTGAACATTTTTCACTTCCACTACTGCAGCTTTTTTAAGTGCTTCCAGAAGCGTGGCACCCTTTTGAACTTCGACTGTCCTGGAAGGTGCAAATATATCCAGCGCATTGAAAATATTCTTATTGTTCAATTGCAGAACATGCGTTTTACCATAGACCTTACGCTGTATAAGGTCAGCAGCTTCAAGTATATTTGCATGCTTTGCAGCAACAGGAACAGAAATGCTCAGTTCCCTTGCAAGTTCGGATATATGCATTTCACCCTCAGTAAGCTTTTGCAGCATCCTGAGTCTGGTTTCACTACCGAGTGCACTGAACAGTTTCAAACGGTCCATATGCTCCGGATTCTCGGAATCATTGTTATCGAGAGTGCTCATATATAGCAGTTATTGGAGAGTTCAATATATACTTTTCTACATAAACAGCTCATTAAACAGACTATTATCCTGATAACTCGACAAATAATACAAACCGGGCACAATAACTTGGATAATAACAGAGCGATAGATTCAGCTATGTAACGCCCGCTTCTGTGCAGAGAGCTTCTCATCAAGGGAGCGCAGATCATTTGAAACAAATTCATGTGTAAGGAAATCAGGAGACACGAAATCAACTATTTGCGAGCACCGTTCACTTGTGAAGGGCATGTGATGATCCATCTGTTCAAGGATTTCCATAGCAGACAACAAACGTTCATGGAAAGGCATATCGTCAAAACCTGCAGGAAGTTCTTTTCCGATAGAACTACACATGTACTCCCCTGACAGGCTGCAATGGAAATGCATGCCTTCAATGCGCTTGATGAAATCCTCTGAATGAGTGGAAAGCAGATCCAGTACAACACCTATTGAAGATTCCTCATCCTCGCACTTCATTGTAGCATTCATAAGATGTCCCGTGTCCAGCACGAAAGCCCAGTTATCAAAATCAAGAAGAGAGGCAAAGTATTCAACATTCATAGGTTTAAGGAATGTAAGGCCCGGCCACCAGAGATTCTCAAAGAATAAACGGACCGGAGGTTCACCGTTCGGATAAATAGATACCGCCTCATTCAGGAACTCCGCAGTTGTTTCAAGCACATCATAGTCAGTACAATTAAAACAGCGTGTAAAGACCTGTTCCAGTTCTGCATAAGAAACATGGAATACTGCATATGAAGCGTCCAGAAGTGCGGCATTCTCGAGCGATTGCCTGAAATTATCGACCACTTCCTCACGATTGCTGCCTCCAAAAACGTAAACCATCTCAAACTCCTCCATTTCCTGGGAAAAAGCAGAAGGCTCTGCCCATGCCCTGTGTCTGCCCATCCAGTAAGGAAGATGTACACCTACTATGAGGTCCACAGGCACATCAGGAAGAGGGGATGAATCCACAAAGAGTTCTATCCCATCCAGATCATGCCTGACAAGGAAATTCCGTATTTTGCCCCAATCGTGGTCGAACATTTTCATGTCATTCTCATAAAGAGATAAATTCATCAGTTCTTTCATTTTTGCACTCCTGATGAATCAGGTTCTGGAATTACAAATATCTTCAGGGTCACAGTTCTTTGCCAGCCAGGCAGTAACACGGGTCCAATTCTCAATTATCGTATCTTTTTCGTCAGTCAGTTCATCAAATGGTATGGAAGTGTCTATACCAAGCATTTCAGGCAAACCCTTCATAATAGATACAGCTACCTTTCTGCCGGCAGTCTCAGGAACAAGGCCCCATGAGATCTCATCCACAATATGCAGTATAGAACCTGTTGCACTTACCAGAACAGGGTTCTTTGACATTTCCCTTAATGTCTTGAAAAAAGCTGCTTTGCGATTATCCCCATCCATATGTGATGCCACTTTCCAGTAATGGTTCTCTTCTATCCCAAACCGTTCAAGTCTCACAAGTACATCCCTCTGGGAAAGAGGTGTCAGGTCAGACTGCATTTCAAGTGCCTTGAGAGTGCACTCGATCACAACTTTACCTATTAGCTCGCCAAGCTTTGAATGATGACCTGCATCTGTCAGTAAAAGGGAACTTGTGCCATCTGCAACAACGGCTATCATATCAGTTCCTGAACCGGTTGCAATTCCAGTGGAATAACGACTTGGTGCCATCAATTGCTGCAAAGCTGCAGTCTTAGCTTCCGTAGCTGTGATGACAGCTCTGGTCATAGTATACGGAGGGAGGTTTGCACCTATTATCAGCATAGTGTTTATAGTGCCCTGAATGAACTGGTGGGAACCATCCTCCTGATAATATGATGCAGGGTCACCGACACGCCCACCATTTACCTCAATGCCCGCGGTCATGACAGCCGTTACCTCCACACCCCGGAAAGATCTTGTCACGATCGAAACATTGTCCATATTTGCAGCTGTGAGCAAACCTGAGGCAGTGTCAGGATCAGCGCCCAGTCTCTTTGCCAGGATGGACAGGTAAGCAGGAATGCTGCCACCATCCAGGTCTTTTGGGGCATGTTTTCCTTTTGGAACCCTGTGATTGAAAATTGCCCTCAGGCCTTCCCTATACCCGCCATTCAACCACGATGTCGTGAGAGTGTTTCTCCCCTCGGGCAGACTTAGCAAAATAGAATCCTTATACCTGTATACTTTCTCTTTACCTGTAGTCTCAAAAAGAAGTGCTCCTTCTTCCACTGTACTTTCTTTTGAGGATTCATGATCAGTCTTCTGATCTGTTATTTTACTGGACCTGGCTGCCATGGAGATCTCCATATCATTTGTTACCTGTTCGATGTAGTATCCATAAAATAGAAAGATGGGATACACAGGATATTATTGAATATATCCCTGTGTACATTAAATATCTTTTGAAATGTAGCGAAATAACAGGCAATCCACTATTGCTAAAAATAAAAAAAGAAGACTCCGGGAAGAAGTATCATACCCTTAATTCCTCATGGTCTGGTAACTTATGAGGAATGTCTAGTGGGCTCCCCGTCTTCAATAATTTTCCTACGTAAACTCTTGCCCACACAAAGATGAACATTGAACCCATCAAATTACCGATCACCATTCCCCACCAGACACCTACAAGCCCTTTGTCCAGGTTAAAGGCAAAGAATACAGCAAACACTGGTACGAATATCACTGCACGCAAAATGGTTGCAATAAGGGCGTTCATGCCCTTGCCCACTCCCTGGAAAAGAGAAGAAGAGAGCATCCCGAGAGAGACCATTGGGTAGAATAGGCATATGATCCTGAGAAACAGTATAAGGTCATCGGTAATATGCGCAGCACTTTCTGAATATGTGAATACTAATGCGATCTGCGGAGCAAAGATAAAGGTCATAAGAGCAATTCCAGTCTCTACAAGAACACCTACCTTCATGGAATATATATGGGAAAAGGATACTTTATCGTATGAACCTTCACCATATGCAAAGCCGGTCATGGTAACCACAGCTGTGGAAATACCAATGAGAGGAGCTATGGCAATGGTCACAACACGCCATCCAACAGTATAAACAGCCACCCCATCAGTATCGCTGACAGCTATTATAATCACATTCATCACAAGCATCATCAAAGCCATGGATGATTGCTGTACCGAAGCAGGGATGCCAACCTTGAATATATCCCGGAGAATATCCTTCTCAAAACTGAAATCTTTGAAATCAAAGGATAGATAAGTGTCTTTTTTAAAGAACAGCCAGCTGGACATCATGACTGCGGTCACACCCATCGATAGCACAGTAGCCCACGCCGCACCGGAGACACCCATGTCCAACTGATATATAAAGATAGGATCGAGGATCATATTCAGGATAGAGCCGAATATTATGGCATTCATAGCCCTTTTAGTATCGCCCTCGCTACGAAGGATCGCATTTGCAACATTGGTGAAGAACAATAGAATACTACCACCAAAAATAACACGACCGTATGAAGTTGCCATTGCAGTTGTTTTTCCCGCACCAATGAGAATAAAGATAGGTTCTGCAAATATGTAAAGCGGTATTGTGAAAGCTGCTGCCAGCAAAAGCATAAGGATCATCGTATGAACTGCAACATTATCCGCCCCTGTTTTATCCTTTGAACCAAGCCTTCGGGATATGGCTGAACCAGCCCCAACTCCCAGACCGTTTGAAAGTGCAATGATCACAAAGAAGAAAGGGAATACAAAACCAACTGCTGCAAGAGCATCTGAACCGAGGCCGGAAACCCAGAAAGTATCTACCAGATTATACAATGTCTGAACAGACATACCAAGCATCATTGGTAGTGCCAGTTTCATCATAGCTTTTTTTGGGTCACCCAACAGGGCTTTCATACCTGAGGTCGTCCTTTGTGCCCCTAATGCAGGAACCACTTTTTCATCATTTGCAGTATTATTCATTTGAAGCCTTCCTCATTTCGTTTTCAGATGCAATGTTTTTGGCAGCCTTTTCCATCATGGAAATGAACATCGCCTTTTCTTCATCGCTAAAACCACACAAAAGCACATCATTGATCCTAGAAGTAATACAGATCAACACAGGCTTCATTTCACGCCCTTTGTCGGTAAGATACACACAATAAGCACGTTTGTCATAAGGATCTCTTTTCCTTGTAACATAGCCCATTTCTTCGAGCTTGTTCACAGAACGGGTGATAGTTGCACGATCATATTTCAATGAACTTGCAAGCGATTCCTGACTCACTCCTTCATGATGAATCAAAAGCTTAAAAAAAGGGAACTGTCCACTTCCAATGCCATATGGCTCCAGCTCTTTTGAAAGATATATGTTTATCGACCTGAAAAGGTGGGATATATCCCGGCCTATGGATTCATGCTTTTTAATGCTACAGGGGTTTTCATGTTTAACAGGATCTAGCAGGACTATCACCAATTAGTTGCGTTAGCAATTGTTGCATATGCAACAATCCTATAAAAAAGCATTCTTCTGAATATACCATATTTAAGAAAAATCAGTCTACGAAAAGCTCAACACCCATTATTTCGAGGAATATTTCCTCAAGAGAAGGCACAATTGTACGCATCTCCACTATATCCCCACCTTTGGAAGCAACCCATTTGGTAGTCTGGTTGACCACATCGATATCGTTGGTTGTAACGACATAGTTGTCATCCACATTCCTGACTTCGGAAATGACATATTCTTCAACATCATCTACCTTGAACTCAAGGCGGTACTGGATCTTACCATACTCTTTTCTTATTTCCTCAGCAGTGCCAAGTGTTACCAGCTTACCCGATTTGAGAATAAGTATCCGGTCACAGAGACTTTCTACCTGGAAAAGATTGTGAGCACTGAATATAATTGTCTTTCCTGATTGTTTCAACGAGCGCACGTAATCAGTAATATACCGGGAAGTCATGGGATCCAGGCCCGATGCCGGTTCATCGTATATCAGGATGTCAGGGTCATTGATTAGAGAACGGGCTATGGCTACTTTTCGTTTCATACCTTTTGAAAGATCACCTATCTTCTTTCCATCAGCATTGAGGGACATATCAAAAAGAAGTTCACGTATCCTTTTTTTTGCACGGTCCTTTGGGATGCAGTATAGTTCGGAGAAGAACATGAGATAGTCCTCTACACCCATGCCCTCGTAGAGAGGTGACTCTTCAGGAAGGAATCCAAGGAATGATTTTATAGCAACAGCGTCTCTGGAAATATCGAGCCCTTTCATGTAGATACTACCGGAACTTGGTCTGACAAGACTGCTGAGCATTTTTAGTGTGGTGGTCTTACCGGCACCGTTGGGACCGACTATCCCGAATATCTGTCCTTTGGCAACTGAAAAAGAAAGGTTATCAACAGCAACGAAATCGCCGTATTCTTTCCGCAGGCCGTTAACTTCGATTATGCCAGGTTCCACAATAGCACAATATGATTCACTATATATAAACAATGTTATAGAAAGAAGGAAAGCATAGTTGAAAGACAACTATGCCTGTATTTTACCTAGATTTTGTACATGTGTACATCCAGCTGTGGGAATGGAATCTCAATATCCTCCCTCTCGAATGCTGCATGTATAGCAATGGTAAGGTCATTTTTAACAGCCCAGAAATCAGCTGTATTCACCCATGCACGCAACTGCAGGTTCACAGATGAGTCTGCCAGTTCAGTAGTGACAACTGCCGGCGCAGGGTCCGCAAGTACAAGGGCATGTTGCTTGATAACAGCCATGGCCACCTCAACAGCTTTAGGGATCTCTGTTGCATAAGCTACACCTACATCCACCGATACCCTGCGCGTAGGCATGCGGGTTGCATTGACTATCGGACTGCCCCATACAAGTTTATTCGGTAATGTAATGAACTGGTTATCAGGGGTCAGGAGTTCCGTTGCCATGATACCTACTGCATGAACTGTACCTGAAAGACCGCTTACAGTGACATACTCGCCTTTGTCAAGAGGTCTCAGGGATGCTATCCAGACACCTGCTGCCAGATTGTTCAGTGAATCCTGCATGCCAAAACCAAGCACCAATCCAATGACTGCTGAAAGACCTACGACCACAGAGCTTATGTCGGCTCCAAGGGTGCTTACAACTGCAAGCAATACTCCAACATAGAGCAATGCCCGCAGGAAACGAACAAGGAATTCAATTACAAGTTCGGGAAGTTTTGTCTTTTTCAGACCATTTCTGAACATACCGGAAAGAACTCCTGCAACCAGAAGACCTGCAACCAGGATGACCAGTGCAAATACTATATTTGCCAGTGTTATTGTTGTGTATGGTATAGTTTGAGCTAAAATATCTGCCATTCTACCACTCCTAAATGTTATTATGAAATATCCAATTATTATCAATGACTGCCTACATATAATCTTTTTTAATTAAAACACGATTTATGAAATATCTATTAATATAATAAACACATGATAAAATGATTATGCCAAGTTGGTTCACTATTGCAAAATGGGAGCTCCTAAGGTCCAAACTCAAATTCGATGCACGATCGATGATCATGCTCACATTATCTTTGATACTGGTAATTGTTGCCTCTTACGCCGCATCCCAGACAGGGATGAGCATGAACCAGAAAATATATCTTGTAGCTATTTCACAGCCTGAAGTCCAGCCTATTGTCGCAACCGACCAGAGATTCGACTATGTTATGGTAGACAGATTCACTGCAAGCAGCTATTATGAAGTTGGTGCAGATATGGCGATCATAGGAAATAATGTCTACCTCGGAGATACGCGAAAAGCTGCTGCGGCAGGTGATTCATTAGATAGCACATTTAAAACATATCGCGAACTGGTGCTCACTTCATATAATGACATTAACAATAGCCACCCGGTATGGGTCACCGTCCATGACCTTGAAAGGCCCCAGACGTTCCAGCTGGCAGGGACTGAAGAAACAGTAGACAGCATCAGAAGAGGGGCAAATGGATCTGCAGGTTTTCAGGACGTACCTGGAGCTGACGGTACAACCGGGCAAGGAGGCAGTGGGTCACTCAGAACCGGATCATCAACGATCTCACCGGAAGATATTGCAGCTCTTGATGCCATGGAAGGAAATACCTTCTTTGAGAGGCAGACAATAGCCACGCCTTCTAACTTCTCACCACCCATACCATTCACAGCCATACTTTACGCATTCCTGTTCATATTCCCGATCTACTTCATCTCACAGTTCTACTCAACCAGCCTGATGGATGAGCGAACCAATAGGAAAGGAGAGCTTGTACTCGCTGCACCATTGCGCGGAATAGATGTTGTGATCGGGAAAACGGTTCCATATCTTTTCATCACAATGGCCATCCAGACAGCGATCACCCTATACATAATCGGCATACCTTCAACTTTTGCAGACGTTGAGAGAGTATTTCTTGTGCTTGCAGCCATATTCCCGGTAGTCCTTCTCTTCTTTGCACTTTCATTCTACAGTGCAATACTTTCAAGGAGCTTCAAGGAACTGACGTTTGCAAGCGTATTCCTGTCTGTAATCATATCAGGATACCTGTTCTTCCCTGCAATGTTTGCAAACATCCATGCCATAAGTTCCATTTCCCCGATAACGCTCATAGTCAGGCTTATTGAGAACCAGGAACTCATGACAAATACATATCTTTTCTCAACTCTCCCATTCTACTTTGTAGCTATCTCAGTGTATGCCTTTGGAACCTTCATTTTCAGGGAAGAGGACCTGTTCACACAAAAATCCATAAGTGCAAAAATAATTGACTGCTTCGAACTGTTCCTTTCATATCCGTATGGCTCTGTGTTCCTGCTCAGCGTCATATTCATTCCTTTTGTATATATGGCACAATTGATGCTCATAGTCATGCTTTTCAATCTGCCTGTACCATACTCGATAATAGCCATGGTCCTGCTATCTGCAATGGCAGAAGAACTGGTAAAATCAATAGGAATTTACACGCTTTTCAAAAGGAAACTGGCAGATATCACACTCAGGAATGCGATCAAGTATTCCATACTGTCCGGTGCAGGATTCTTCGTAGGCGAAAAAGCCGTTGCTGTCCTGACACTGGCACCAATTGCAAGTTCAGCCTTCGGTTCAGTAATGACAATGGGAACTTTGCTATTGATACCATTGTTCCTGCATATCACAACAGTTCTCATCAGTTCACTGGTAATGTACAGGAAAGGACCACGTTATTATGTGGCAGCCGTAGTGCTTGCAACCCTGTTCCACAGCTTGTATAACATAATGATCCTGAGGGGGTTGCTCTTTTGAGGAAAAACGCAAATTCATGCAGCAAAATGAAGACCATAGCCAAAAAGGAATTCAAAGAGCTGATGAGAGAAAAAACATTCATACTTGCCATTATAATCCAGCTTTTCATAGCATCATTCGCAACCTTCCTGGTTATCGGGCTTACTTCATTCTATGACCCCAGCACACTGGGAAGTATGGAACTGGAGGGAACTTCCATTGCTGTGGTCGGAACCCAGGATGACGAACTTTACAGGATATTACAGGAAAGCAATATCAAGACATATCTTTACAATGATTTCCAGTTAGCGTATACGGACTTCTACGACCACAAACTCGATGCGATCATCGTGACTCCGTTAGGTACGTCTACCGGAACGGATCTGCTAAACGTGGATATATACCTGCCAAAATCGGAAATTCAGGCAACCGTTGTTTCTCTACAGCTAAAGGAACCCCTTGAGAAGTACGAGCAGAGCGTAAGAGATGTAAGGACGCAGAGATTGCCCGGATATACACCTATTGATTTCAACATCATAGAAAGGGGTATCAGAACCTCTTCCACATACTTTGAATTCATATATGTAGCACTTCTCCCATTGCTGGTATTCACCCCTGCATTCATATCAGGGGGGCTGATAGTTGATTTCATTACCGAGGAATACGAACGCAAGACCATGGATATGCTCCTTGTGTCACCGGCATCAATGCTTGATATCGTCAACGGAAAAGTGATACTTGCAACATTGATAGTTCCAGTACAATCATTTGTATGGATGTTACTGTTATCAATGAACAGGGTATCGATACATAATCCACTTGAGATATTACTGCTTGTGACAATCATTTCCTTCATACTGGTACTTGCAAGCGCAATAATTGCAGTCCTGTTCAGGGAAAGAGGAGTTGCTCAGTTACTATATTCTCTTATCCTCATCTTTCTGTTCATGTCCTCATACCTGTTCACGAACTCTCCGCTGAATATGGTCACCCGCCTTTCCATAGAAAGTATAGGTGCACTGGAAACCTGGACATGGATGGGCATGTATATACTTGTGGCACTTTTCCTTTACGCTTCAATGGTAATGACTGTTAAGAGAGATTCAAATAACATTTAAAACATACAAATACATAGATGATATTGATGCCAACAAAAAAGCTTCTTTCCTTAAGCATACTCCTGCTAATTCTCATAGCACCTGCAAGTGCTTATGGGATTCGTGAGGAGAACATATGGATATTCCAGGGTTCCTACGAACTGGGGATTGGTGAAAGAGCATACCTGGAAGGTTTCAGTATCAAAGTACATGACATAAATGTTGGTAATGAACCTTCGGCTACTTTGCTGGTATACAGTAATTCTGTTTTTAAAGAGGCTTTTCAGGTTGATACCGGATTGAACAATGAACATATTTATGACAACGAACTCAGGATCGATGTACTTGCCATTAACCAGGAGAAGGTCTCCCTGGAAATATACAAACAAAAATCAGAGCTTGTATGGGTCACTGACATCCCCAAAACCTCATTCAAAATTGGTGATACGCTGACAGGAGATGAATATAAGATCAGCCTGAAAGACGTGAATGAAGACGGGGCACTTATATCAGTCGAGTATGATGGAACCAGGTCAGAAGAAACCTATAATTCAGGAGATTATCAGAAATTCTCTGATGAGTTCATGATAAATGTCGTGTACCTGAAGAAGGATACGAAAGAAGTGTTCATAGAAACATTAAAGCCCGGTTCCCCTGATATAAAAATAGATTCCGCTGACGTAAAAGATGCTTATGAGCCGGACGAGTATGTGGAATATGAACTTCTGGTCACAAACAATGGCACAATACCACTTCATGGAATGATACTCACTACAGAATGTGATGATGGTAAGGTTGACGGGGGAAGTCAACAATATTCCATACTCGAATCCGGAAAACAAAAAAAGTTCATTATCAAAGTAAGACCTGAAATCGAGCCCATGGGTAAGAACATAACTATCGTAACAAAAGTACAGGGTTACGACTACAGGGGAAACGAATACAATAGCGAAACAGCAACCGAAGTTAATGTCAAACCATATATATCAATCGAAAAAGAGATAATTTCCAGGGAAAAAGCATCTGAAACCCCAGAATTCGGAACGGAACAATACTTCCAGATAATTATAACACTCCGGAATAAGGCAAATTTCCAGACAGCTGTTACAGTTACAGATGAGTTGCCAGAATCTTTTATCCCCAATGATATGGAAAATATCGAATGGACTATGTTGCTTGATGCCGGGAGTAACGAGACAATAGAATACTTTGTTTCACCTACGGAACCGGGAGATTTTAAATTCATGCCTGCGGCAGTTGCATGGAAAGATGGTGGCGAGACATACACACTGGAATCTGAAACAATTGACCAGACATTCCATGTAAGTGGTTCAAAGGTCACTGTGGAAAAAAAGCTCAGTTCCAGTTATATGCTTGCAGGCGAGGAGATAGATATCATTATCGTAATCAGCAATGAAGGTGACAGTAATTTTAAAGCATTGTTCAGGGAAAGCATCCCTGATGAAGTCACTTTCATTGAAGGGGATAGTGAATGGGACGGAACACTGGAAGCAGGAGAGAAACTGGAATTCACTTACATTGTCCGGGCAGAAAGAGCAGGAGAATACTACCTCCCGCAGACCGAACTGAGCATTACGGATGAAGAGGGGAAGAAAGAGAGCATTGTTTCAGCCGAACCTTTCCTCTACATTGATGATGCGCTTGTAGAATATGATGACCATATTGAAGAAGGCAGCTACAATGAGTTATATGATAACTCCTTTGAGAATAGTGATGAGACTACAATAACGACGGAGGCAGGGATCACAAGAGTGGAAGCAGCCGGGTTTTTGACATCTTCGTTTATCAGCCTGTTCCTGCTAATTGCGGCCATACCTGCCTTTGCATATTTATATATTATCAGAGTATACAAGTAGAGTAATAAACCGACTGGAGAAAAAGACTATGGGAATTCTGGCTTTAATAGGATCTGGCATGCTTTTTACGTTATTTGCCGCGGTAGTACTTTTTATCCTGATCAACCTGTCATCCAGATTTGCACTTGTTGTTCTGTTCCTGACACCCCTTTTTTTTATTTTCTTAATGCCAGGGACATCAATCGCTTTCCTTTCATACAGACATATGCTCCTTGCAAACGGACTTGTACCTATAAACAATTTCCACATATTGTTAATGCTCTGGTCCACTCTTATTGGAATAATCCTGTATACTGACTTCCTTACATGGTATCTGGCAAGGGGTACAAAGATGAAAAAAGGAAAGATGGATAATGGACAGAGCAGGGAAGCTTCTGTAAATGTTCTTCAAAATACGTCTTCTGCGATTGGAAAAGCAAAAGAAGTACTTTTGAAACGTAATTAATATCTGGCAAACTTGTTATGCAAAGGGAACTATATCCTTTTACATGATGATGGGGGAGTCATCCTGACATATGAAGAAGAAAAGTATGTTATAGAAGTAGAGGAAGATGAAGAACATAAGCCCTTACCCTGGAAGTCTGCACTCTATTCCCTGATATTCCCGGGACTTGGACAGATGTACAACGGAGACTTCAGCAGAGGTTCTTACTATTTTGTAATTGCCTTTATACTGATAGTTGCGGCATATCTCCTGTTTCCTATACTGATACTGGGCATTTTCTGGCTGTATAATGTATATCAGGCTTTTAACTTTGCCAGAAATTACCAAACCGGAACTAAGAATTAGTACTGAATGAAAAATAAAGGAGCCTAAGGCCCCTTTATGCAGAATTGTTGTAGGGTGCAGCAGTCAGAGATGAAACACCACCATAAGCAATAGCATTGTAAACAGGCTGTGTTGGTGTTATCCATACAGTACCGGTCCCTTCAAATGTCTGCAGGAGACCTTCCCCGGATGTTAGTTTGCCTGCAATACCTTTCCCGGACCTCTCTACAGTGAACTTCACTGAATCAGACCTTAACAGGGCAATGCTTCCGTCAACCTGAAGCCTCTCGTTATCGAGATTGATTTTCAATATCTCCACCATTGGCACCGGACTTTCCAGAATACATATACCTGTACCACTGATCTTTGTCTGGAACCAGCCTTCTCCACCCAATAGCCCTCCTGTAAGGCTCTTCTGGGTTGCCACACCGACCTCAAGCGTTGATTCGGCACAGTAGAACGCACCTTTGTCAACAACGATAGAACCACCATCCAGAGTCACTATAAGGTAATGACCGAAACCGGGTTCAAGGAATACTTCACCTGTTCCCCTGTAGAGAGGATTGAAAGTTGACTCGTTTGTAAGTTTGTTCTTTATCATTTTCTTTGCAAGACCACCAACACCACCGATATTGGCATCACATGTGATGTTACCTTTCTGGAAATAAAGAGCACCGGGTTCAACTATAACACCACTGTCATTAAGGGTTATTTTTACCTGTTTAAGAGCCATGCCTGATTTCTGTATGTGAAACAGGGTCTTTGCAAGAGCTGGGTCCTTGCTGCCGGTTAGAGAGTTGTACTGGAGAACCTCTGCTTTAAAGTTACCTTTATTAACACTGTCAAGGACAGTCATATTGTTATAGAATTTTGTTTCTACTATGATACCACATCCATATAAAAACAGAATCAAGGCCCATTAACCTTGACTTTTATATCAATATATTTAAAGATATATAATATATAAGCATATCCATTTTAATCCATGAATGAGATATGAAGTATGACATGCCAGGAATTCCAGAGATAAGAATATGAATTCAAACCCACGAAAATACGGAACATCACCATATAATGTCGCAGTTATCCACGGAGGTCCCGGAGCACCCGGAACCGTGGCAGAGCTTGCAAGGGGATTATCGGATAAAAATGGTGTCCTGGAACCGCTTCAGACATCAATGAGCATCGATGGACAGGTCAGTGAACTAAGAAAGATACTGAAGAAACAGGGGAAACTGCCTGTTTCATTGGTGGGGCATTCCTGGGGCGCATGGCTTTCCTTTATCCTTGCTGCACGTTACCCTTCCTATGTAAAAAAGCTGATACTTGTTGCAAGCGGACCATTTGAAGAAAGATATGCCTCTGCAATTATGAAAACACGACTTGACCGCATGAGTGAAAGCGAGATAGGAGAGTACCTTCGCCTTAGCTCAAGTATGAGTGACCCATCTGTTGCAAACAAAAACCATGTCTTTGCAAAATTCGGAAAACTTATCTCGGCTGCCGATTCCTTTGATCTTGTGCCTTATGAAGGAGTGTATGCAGGGTTTCGGCATGATGTCAATAAAAGCATATGGAACGAAGCCAGTTATTTGAGAAAGAGTGGTAAACTGCTCAGCATGGGAGAAGATATAAGGTGTCCGGTGGTTGCAATTCACGGCAATCATGACCCACATCCATTTGAAGGAGTCAAAGAACCTCTTTCAAAGGTTGTCAGGGACTTCAGGTTCATCCTGCTGGAAAACTGCGGACATTACCCCTGGCAGGAAAAGCATGCAGCTGAAGAGTTTTACCTGGTGCTGGAAAAAGAGCTTTCCTGATGAAAAGTAAGAGCGAAAAAGAAAAAGAGATGAGAATTTACTCATCCATGATATTATGGTAGTAATATTCCCCTCTGGTTTTTTGTTCCCTGTCAAGTCTTGAATTCGGTTTGTTTACCCTTGGACGGGAAGTATCCTCATCACGCCTGAATGTAATACCAAGGTTTGCCAGGAACTTGTTCATACCATCCTGCATGCTTAAAGGCCGGTGTGCTTTACCGTAAACTGCAGGTTCACCCTCAAATACTATGAGGCGCTCGCTCAGCATGTCTATCATATAGATATCGTGGTCAACGACCATTGCAGTCTTACGGTTGTTCTCTGCAAACCTCTTGATGACTTTTGTCGCCATTGAACGCTGTTCTACGTCAAGGTGAGCACTTGGTTCGTCAAGAATATACATATCAGCATCCTGGGAAAGACATGCTGCAATGGCTACCCTCTGGAGTTCTCCACCACTGAGCTCTGTTATCAGGTGGTCATAAAGCCTTTCTATCTGCAGAGGTACGGCAATCTCTGACTGATAGTAACTGCTGTCGAACCTGCTGGACACACCACGCAGGAAATATCGCACGGGAACAGCTGTATCAGCCTTGATGTACTGAGGCTTGTATGATATCTTGATATTAAGGTCAAGTTCACCCTCATCGGGCTGCACCTCTCCTGCAAGTATCTTTACAAATGTGGATTTACCGATACCATTCGGACCCACAATTCCGAGAACCTCTCCTTGCTTTAGTGAGCCGCCATCGGTTGAGAGGGAGAAAGCATCACCATATTTTTTGGAGAAGGCATCATAGTCCACAAGGGTACTGATATCCGTTCCCACTCTTGGAGGATGAACCTCGAACTTGATGGCTTCGGGACGTACACGCACGTTCTCTTCAGGCAGGTAACCCTTAAGGTACTGGTTAATGGCAATACGCACACCCTTTGGATGGGTTATCACACCATATCCACCGGGCTCACCGTAGGCAATGTGTACAACATCGGCAAGCATGTCAAGTATTGCAAGGTCGTGCTCTACAACGAGTACGGCTTTATCTTCTGCAATTTCCTGTATGAGCTGCGCTGAGTTGATACGCTGGTAAATATCCAGATAAGGACTTATCTCATCGAAGAAGTAGAAATCTGCATCCTTTGCTGCACATGCGGCAATAGCTACCCTCTGGAGTTCACCGCCACTGAGTTCTGTGATCTTGTGATCAAGGACATGTGAAAGGTTGAGTCGTTCTATCAGTTCAGGGAGTTTGCCTCTTTCATCGGTCTTGTCGAGAAGCTCACTGGTCTTACCCTTGAAAGCCTTGGGGATCATGTCCACATATTGGGGCTTCTGGGAAACTTTGATGTTACCGTCTGCCACATCACTGAAATAGTCATAGAGGGCTGTTCCCGAATAATGCTCAAGCACCCTATCCCAGGTACCACTTTCCTGTGAGAAATTTGGCAGAAGGTTACCTGAAAGTATCTGGACTGCCGTACTTTTACCGATACCATTGGGTCCGAGGATACCGGTGACCCTTCCGACCTGAGGGGTCGGGAGACCGTAGAGGGCAAATCCATTGGGTCCGTATCTGTGGGTTGGTTCTGTGAGAGCTTCGGGAAGACCGATAATCATTATAGCTTCAAAAGGACACTTGTGGACGCATATTCCACACCCTACGCAAAGTTCTTCGGACACCAGTGGCTTACCGTCGTCTCCGAAAACAATGGTCTCGTCCCCGGTTCTTACACGAGGACAGTACTTTTCACATTCATGACTACAACGTCTTGGCTGACATCTGTCTTTGTTCAATATGGCTATTCGCATGTAAAATCCCTGTCAGTGAAATAAAGTAAATGGAAAAAGAGAAGATCAATTAAGGAGCAGCGTCCATGTCACAAGACAGAAATCTATAACGATGAACTCAACATAGAACCAGTCCTTAAAGCCGAATTCCTTCACCTTTATCTTGAAGAGGGGAAAGGAGAATTTCATTACATAGAAGGAAATACCAACTATGAACATCATGACAACATACCACTCATACCCAGTGGTCAGGGCATCACCGACACCAAGCTGTATGTAGGCGAGTATACCTGCTATTACACCGATAATAGCTGCAACTGCCGTTTTGATGATTCCCTCCATGTGAGCTTTTTTCCTTTCTTCAGGAGTTCTCACTTTAAATGAGAACTTACCGGAACCGGATGAGGTAGGAGCTGGTTGTGCATCATCAGCGGATTCCTTGACAGGAACGGGCACTGATTGCTTTTTACTGGATGATTTTGACAATTGATCTGATCTCCTGGTACAACTTGGATGTGGGTACTATAAAAACCAATACTTATATAAATGTTTATCCTGCCGGAAGGATATTACACAAATTCATTGCTCAACACATTATTGATCATGTCAATGGAAAGTGCATTAAAACCGATAGAGCAAAGGTGTTTTGCAAATCTTCCGGGGCGATGTCCATTGGGATGATAGACAACTGTAAATTCAGGATCAATGTCTTTTACCATCGTAACAAGTCCCCGGGCATCCAGGTGGTCACTTATCTGGATTGCAGGATATCGGTAATCGCTGCGTCCGGTCATCACATATTTAGTGATATGAGAAGGCAGTTTATCCAGATCCCATGGAGGAACGATACTTATACAATCCTCACAGCCATCCCCAAGACAGGTAAGTTCCCCGGCATCCTCAAGAAGAGTACGGGTCAATGAAAGAGATTGCTCTTCCATCTCTATTGTTCCCTGATAACCAAATCCCCGAAGCAGTTCTACCGCTCTCTGGGCCTTGCCAAATGCATAGGCTCCAAAAGCAATTGAGGAATTATCCCTGAAGGCATTCTCAAACCCTGCGAGGTCATCATCAAAATAACAGCTTGTATCCCCGGGATCTCCGTAATTAGCTTCGGTTATCAGAAGGTCACATTCAGGAAGCATGGAGGCGTCCTTTACATCACCGGTCACAAGTATCTTTGTACCGATTTCATTTTCCCACATGAATGCTACTGAACCAACCGTATGGAAATTTGGAAAAGTCTGAACCTTTACGCCGTTGATATCTATGGTTTCGCCAACTTTGAACGTCCTGCCTGCATATTTACGCTGGTGACGTATCTCAAGGGCAAGGGCTGTTTTCTCCGAACATACTGCGCGTTCGGATAACATAGCGGATTTTCCATTGTGGTCGGAATGGGCATGAGTAATAAGATAGGCATCAGGTTGCTGATACTTTGCAGGGGTTCTGGTAGTGTCTATGGAAAATGTGACCAGATTCCCTTCAACAGACCTGAATTTAACGGAAAGATGAGGCTTAAAGGAACCCCGGGAATTCTTCTCCCTGAAAACCATTACACCAAGATCGACCAGTTCCTTCAATTTTCTAAACCCTCGGAACTGGATTGATCTTAAGGTATTTACGCTTTTTTAAAAAAATACGTTGGAAAATAATTTCAAAACAAAGAACAGGTGCTTAAAGCACCTTATTCAGCTCTTCGATAAGGATACCTGCGGTGGTAAGTCCTGTAAAGCGCTTTGCTACTTCCCCATCCTTCAGGATGATAAGGGTAGGTACTGCCTGAATACCGTACTTGCCTGCAAGCTCCTGGTTCTTATCGACATCAATTTCCTTTACTTCAACCTTGTCACCAAGTTCTGCCTCAACCTTTTCAAGGAAAGGCTTCTGCATCTTACAAGGTCCGCACCATGTTGCACTGAAATCCAAAAGTTCCACTTTGCTCATATAAATACCTCTTATGTATAATCAATGAATCAATTATTTTTATTTATCGATACCATGCGATACCAGACCGGAAAGAGATTTCCTGTCACCCGTAGTCCCCAAAAGACATAAACCTCTTTGTGCCGGTAATGCGCGTTATACACACAACCAATGAGATAATCAGATATAAAGTTTTCGTTTACATTATATACTCACATACGTCGTATCCTGGAAGTCAGGTCGAGAGGCTTTGAGTAATAAGGAGCAGTTGTCACAATAACATCTACGTGCTTTGCATATTCAGGGATCATACTGATATCTATCCCGCCAACTGCAATCTCCAGATCAGGGTTGAGTGCGCGCAGCTCCGGCACAAGTGACTCGAGTTCCTGTGGACTGTAATGATCCAGCAGAAGCATATCCGCAACCGGAGCAGACTCATAGGCTTCTTCCCTGGTCCGTGGCTCGATCTCGATCTTGCGCATGGCCTTGAGCTTTACCTGTCTTTCCATGACATCAAGATGATTCTGTGTGATGAGAATAGAATCACTTAAGGAGTTACGATGGTGGTCACCACCACCTATCTTTACGGCTTTAAGCTCATACTTGCGAAATCCCGGGTGGGTCTTGCGACTTGTTGCTATCATTATATCAGGATTTGATTTCCTTGCAAGCTCTACGGCAAACCGGGTACTTGATGCAATTGAGCATACAAGCGAAAGGAATGTCTGTGATATCCTCCAGAGTTTGAAAAGCGTTGGAAGGTCACCCTGAGCTTCAAATATAACATCGTTTGGATTGAACTCCGCACCATTTTTCACCATGTTAACGACTTCAAGACCGTTCTTTTTGTAGAAAGCCTCCAGATCATCCATACATGCTGCAACCCCGTGTTCCCTTGATTTTATACGAAGCCTTCCTTTGCCTTCTATACCAAGGAACTCTGTAGTCTCATCACCGTAAGGACAATCTTCCGAAAGATAAAGGTCAAAAAAATCGATCATGGTAATCACCTGCACTAAATAATAGTAGTGTATACTTCATAACTATTACTATTTTTAAAGAGAAAAGGAGGAGATCAGTCCTCCAGCGTGGAAATATCCCCAGGGTCCTGACCAAGTTCCTGTGCCTTGAGCAAACGCCTCATGATCTTTCCACTGCGGGTCTTTGGCAAAGATTCCACAAACTCGATCTCTGATGGCATGGCTATGGGACCAAGGTTCATTCTTACATGATAGAGCAGTTCAAGTTTCAACTTGTCACTTGCATTGAACCCCATGCGCAATATGATGAAAGCCTTGATGGAATCGCCCTTGAGAGGATCGGGTTTTCCAATGACCGCTGCTTCTGCTACGGCCTCATGGGATACCAGGGCACTTTCAACCTCTGCACTTCCAATGTTGTGACCTGCAACTATCAGGACATCGTCAGAGCGACCAAGGATCATGATGTATCCATCTTCATCCTTTACTGCCAGGTCTCCTGCTGCATAGTAATTGCCGATGGTGCTCCAGTACTGGCGATATCTCTCATCATTACCGTAAACGGTCCTCATCATGGAAGGCCATGGTTCTTTTATGACAAGGAAACCACCTGTTCCGGCCGGAACCGGTTCACCATTCTCATCCACGACATCTGCAACAACACCTGGAACAGGTCTTCCTGCAAATCCTGGCTTCATAGGCTCGCCAACCGTTGTTGTCAGCATGTGCATGCCGGTCTCGGTTTGCCACCACGTATCAAGGATCGGGCATTTCTCCTTGCCTATCACACGATAGTACCACTCGAATGCCTCCGGATTCAGAGGTTCACCAACCGAGCCCAGTATACGCAGTGAGCTCAGGTTGTACTTTTCAGTCCACTCTTCGCCCATTCTCATGAACATGCGAATTGCCGTAGGTGCCGTGTAGAAGATAGTTACATCGAACTCTTCGATCATACTCCACCAGACACCGGGGTCCGGATAATCAGGCGTTGTTTCAGAAATAAGGATTGTTGCACCCATTGAGAGCGGACCGTAAACAATGTAACTGTGACCGGTGATCCATCCGGGGTCTGCAGTGCACCACATGACATCGCTCTCTTTCAGGTCGAACATGTTCTTTGTAGTATAGTAGGTACCGACCATGTAGCCACCGCAGGCATGAACTATTCCCTTTGCAGGACCTGTGGTACCGCTGGTATAGAGAATGAACAGTGGATCCTCTGCATCCATTACCTCTGGCTCACACTCTTTTTCCACGTCTTCCATAATCTCGTAGAAATCAACTTCAATCTCTGAGAAAAGTTCCAGCTGCGGGGTCATTCTCCTGAGGACCACGATCTTTTCCACACATGAAGCATTGACAACAGCTTCGTCCACCAGGGTCTTCAGGTCTATGCGCTTCCCACGCCTGAGAGTTGCGTCTGCGGTGATGACTATCTTTGCCTGTGCATCCTTTATTCTGGAATGCAGTGCATTGGCCCCGAAACCACCGAAGACAACACTGTGGACCGCACCGATACGGGCACATGCCAGCATTGCGATAATCTGCTCAGGAACAAGCGGCATGTAGATACAGACCCTGTCACCCTTTTCCACTCCAAGTGACTTAAGACCGTTTGCAAATCTCATGACATCGCGATAAAGCTGACGATATGTCAGTATTTGCTCCTCACCATTATCACCGACCCAGATCATGGCCACCTTGTTTCTCTTACCATTGAGTACATGCCTGTCCAGACAGTTATGGGTGATGTTTAACTTGCCATTGGTAAACCATTTGGCATATGGATGATTCCATTCCTTTACTTTGTCCCATTTTTCGAACCATTCCAGTTCTTCTGCCACGTTCTCCCAGTGTTTCTCAGGGTCTTTCAGAAACTCACTGTAGGCTGTTTCGTAGTCCTGTAGCCAGGACTTTTCCTTTACAGTGGGGCCTGGAAGGTAGCTTTTACTATCCAGCTTGACATCAAAATTCTCAGACATGTTCACTCCATTTATAACGAATAAATATGATGATTTTTCCATGACCTCAATTTATCTCGGGCCAATCGAACCAATTCTTGCAGAGCAACCGTATCATGTCATTTTGAAAAACAAACAAAGATTCACGAAGGAACCCCGGGACATGAAAGGAACCGCAGTGGAGGGACTACATATCATATTAACTACCCTCTACTATCATGTATAATCATGATAATAATATATACCTATTTTGGTCTAAAAAGAATATGCCTGTTTAAAAGAATTTGTGTTTAAATTAGTCCTGTATGATGATTCGAAGAATAGATTTTCAATTAAGGAACTGATGAATACAAGAACTGGAATTATAAAGACAAAGACAAAAAAAGAATTATGATGAGAGTGACAGAATAGCTTCTGCCAGATCGCCATTTGCATTTTTCAATGCTTCCCTGGCTTTATCCTCTGGCACGCCTGTCTGCTCTGCAACGAGCCTCACATCATCATCGGGTATTTGCACTTCCCTGGCGACCTCTTCCGGGGTACCGACTATCTGATAGGTATCCACACCCTGGGCATTCATTATGGAGACATTGGCATCATTAAAAACGATGTCTTTTGAAGCTGTTCTTATAATGACCTGTTCAACATCATCTATGTCAGTGATGTTAATACCCATTTGTTTCATCATCTGTTTGACTTTTGCAGGGTTCATTCCCCTGCCACCTATTCCCGGAAACATGTACTCACCTTTGTATATGAAAGTTTACCCAATTATTCAATATAAACAGTTATTTAGCAGCATCCACCGCCACATGATGATGTGTTACAGCCGCCGCCGTTCTGGTTGTCGATGACAAAGCCCTTTCCGGATGGACCATCTACGTAGTCGATCTTTGCACCTGCAAGACCATCTGCATCATCCTTGTTCATTACGATCTTGAGACCTTTTTCTTCAACTACAAGATCTTTATCTTCGCTGATCTCATCTTCAAGGGACATTCCATACTGCACACCGCAGCAGCTCATGCCTGCAATGAAAATCCTGAGAGCCATATCCGTCTTATCCTGTTCTTCAAGCAGTGATTTTAATTCAACTGCTGCATTGTCAGTTACTTCTACCATTATTAATTCCTCATTATTTGTTTGAAAGTACTACAAGGTGACTACCGGGTAATCCCTTATATGTGTTTTTGATATATAAACTATTCGTATGGATACGAACTTTCTTTTTGTCCCGTTGAAGAATAGATTTCACACAAATTCAACATCATCATCCACCGGGTTCTGCAATACCTCACCACTGTAAGCATTTATCTCCACAGAATTCCTCTGACCTTTTATCTCCCATATTGGCACATAGACAAGGTCCACCTGTAAATTAATATCAGATGGAAGTGGCTTAAATCTTTTGTGTTCGGAAATGATGGCTTCACCCTGGGTAGCATCAAAACGCAGGTCGCGTGTGTATTCATCTACAATCATATCAAGAAGCTGCTTGCGAGCCTCTTCGCCTGTTGTAGCAGGTGCTTTTACATCATACTGCACGTTAGGAACAACAACACTCTCGCGTACATCAGTCAAGCGCATGCTCTCTGTGTTCCCGTTAAGTGCATTAAGGCAACCGGTACCATCCCCGGATATGTCGATTATCTTCGATTTATAGCGATGTTCCACGCCAAGGGAATAATCGTATTTCCAGAAAGGTACGAATTTCAGCACTGCTGTTGTGGCTCCGCTAACATACGGTATGGCTATTGAAAGTGCACGTTCCCTTGATATATTGACCGGTGAAGAATGCAGATTCATGATTACTGAATCCGCCGGCATTTTCTGGACAGGAGCTACAGGAACTACAGGGGCTTCAACATATGATTCCTCCGCAACATCAGGCTCCCCTAATATTTCAGTCTCCTCTGAAACAGGTTCCTGAGACATACTTCTTGGCCGATAATATTTTACTTCCGCCACTCTCTCCACCGCAGGCACAGCCGGTTTGGGCATATAAGTGACACCAGTGTCCTCTAATGCTCCTTTTTCTACGTAGGGAGATGAACCCGTACCAAAGATAGCATTTATAGCTTCTTTTGCAAATTCATCCGACCTGTTGACCGGTTTTTTCCTGGCCGTTTCAAGCAGATCGAGTTCTGCCGTTGCACCTTCCATATCAGCAAGTACTGCCCTGCCTATTTTCAAAGCCAGGTCATCGCGGCCCCATATTTTAAGACCATATGCCTCTGCCTGATGAAGGACTTCCTCGTTTGCCTCACCGGCAATCACATAAAGACCTACACCCTCGGCTATCTGGCTTGCAAATTCTTTCACTTCCAGAGGATCCGGGCTGTATGAAAGTTTTATGAACGTCTTCAAGCCGTTCTTCTCAGCAATAAGGTCATACCTGAAAGAGTCTGTAACATCATAACCTGATGATGTGAAAATGTCCCTCAAAATTCGCACTAAGTCCTGTTTCATTATGATCATTACCCTTTTTGTCGGTTAATTAAAATAGCTTTCCATGAATAAAAAATACAAGGAACCGGAAGAATGGCTCCGGGATTGGAAATATGAAATGTATCAAAGAACACGCGTAGTCGTTTCCAGTTCTATTCCTTTCTGCGTGATCATATAGGAAATTGTCCGGTTAGGAACGAGCATTCCGCGCATCTTCCTTATCATTATGGTGCGCTCGATCTCACTTCCACGTTCATTGATCCTGAACTCAATGACACCGTCACATATGTGGCGAAGGGTATTCTCCGTGATCGGATCGTGCATACCACCCGTCATCAGTATCAGGTGAATAGCCCCTGTTGCCCTGCCGATAGAAGATATCAGTTCAATGGAATCTACTATTGTGTTCAGACTATATCCACGCAGGAAATAGGAGATAGAATCTACAACGCCACGATACTTTGTACCTCTTTTCTGTGTCACCGTGGCTTTCAGAAGATTCATCGAATCAGTGCCTTTCTTGAGAAAATCCTTGGCAGAGAGATTACTTGTGAACTCTTTTGGAAGTACATTGTAAAAACGTGGCCCATAAGCATCGACAAACTGAAGGTTCCCTTCCTCAAGATACTTTTCAACATCCCACTTCATGTTCTCCATCTCATGAACAATATCCTGTGCAGGATGTTCGGAGGTGAAATAGAACACATCCTCATCGTTCAAAAGACCGCCATACACGAATTGCTGGGCAAACATATCAGAATTGGCCCCTGGCTCTGCAAGGATCAGAATAGTTGCACCAGGAGGAACTCCTCCTCCAAGCTGCACGTCCAGTCCGGCTATTCCCGTGGGGACCCTGTATGCACCTGTACCATCGAAACTATAATCCATAATCATACCCCATATTACGTAAGTATTTGTTAACAATTATATTAATGATGAAAGATAATAGTATTTTATACTATATAGCAATTAGTGATTCCCATGATTAAACCTGAAGACCTGAAGTATGATAACGGCCTCATACAAGCCATTGCGCAGGATAATGAAACAAAAGATATCCTGATGTGTGCCTTCATGAACAAAGAAGCACTGGAGAAGACCCTCGATACCGGTATCGTGCACTACTGGAGCCGCAGCAGGCAGAGCCTGTGGAAAAAGGGCGAGAGTTCCGGCCACACACAGAAGGTTGTCGAGATAAGGATCGACTGTGACATGGATGCGGTCCTTTTATTGGTACAGCAGGAAGGCGGAGCATGTCACACAGGCTATAGATCTTGTTTTTACAGGACAATCGATGGAAAAGAGATTGGTGAGAAGGTCTTTGATCCGGAAGATGTCTATTGAGATCATCATCAAAGAGCAATATATTTACTGGACATACAATGGTCCCCATATTCTTTTTTGCACAGGATTCATAAGTGGCGACTAGTGAACTACTCCACGCTTACA